>JAUNNK010000110.1 GCA_030537335.1 Clostridia bacterium
GATCATTGCGATGCAGTTGTCATGAGTGCGGCACCTATATGAACCAGTCCGAGGGGCTGGAGCTGGGCTGCGTGTGCCCGGAGTGCGGCTACCGCTGCAAGGCCTGCCTGGGTACCGACAGCGTGGTCAGCCGTGAGAAACTCAAGAACCTGGCCAGCGACCCTGCGTTTCTGAACGAAATCTTCGGTGAACCGGAAATTCCGGTGCGCCCAGGTCGCAGCGAAACCGACGAATATCTGGATTGAGCAGCATGATCCCCATGGAGGACGCTATGAACCACCACTTTCGCGCCTATTCCGCCGTCTTTCCGGTCTTTCTGCGCATGTGCGACGGAAGGCGGCAGGTGCTTTTGCACCGCAGGCAGAACACCGGCTATATGGACGGCTTGTGGGACATTGCGGGCAGCGGCCACGTGGATGCGGACGAAACCGCCACGCAGGCGCTGATCCGCGAATCCAGAGAGGAGTTGGGTGTGGAGCTGCGCCCGGAGGACGTATCCTTCGCCCACCTGAGCCACCGTCTGGGGGAACGAACCTATTACGACATCTACTTTCTGGTGCACCGCTGGACGGGCACGCCGGAGATTCGTGAGCCGGAGAAGTGCAGCGCCCTTTCGTGGTTTGATGTGGACGCTCTTCCGGAGTACATGATCGACGTCCGCCGGGCAGATCTGCTGCACTGCCTGCGAGGCGAGGCCTACAGCGAAAAGCGTCCCGAGGTCGGCAATGTGTGAACCGAATCGCGGAATTGGAGGATAACATACAAAACATATCCATCCACGTAACCACGGAATCGGGCGCAGACGCAATTCCATAATACAAAACAACGGACGGATCGAAGCTGATCCGCCCTTTCCATTTGCAATTATTCGTCTCTGCCGCGCAGGTTACACAGCGCCATGACCCCGCCGAACAGCACGCCCGCCACTGGCCAGACGATCCAGCTATGCTGCCAGTCCTCGGTGATGAAGCTCTAGGCGAGGTACACCGCCGTGGCAACGAGCCAGTAGGCAACGCCCACAGCCTCCTTGAAGCGGTTTGCGCCGCGCTCCACCGCGGAGAACTCGCCCTCCTGGAGCAGCCGCTGCATGGCGGCCCAGCGCACGCCCACCGAAATGAAGATCATCACGCCCACACCCACAATCAGCAGCGTCACGCACAGCATGGCCACCGTCAGGAAATCGTCCCTGGAGAACGCGCCGACGAGCAACGCCACCGGTGCGAGGATGCACAAGCAGGTTCCCAGGATGTTGCCCCGGGCATAGCTGCTGCGGAACGCGCGCTGGCGCTCCCGCACCATGCCCTCCACGCCGTACTCCGTCTCGAAGGCTTCCTTCTCCAGGAATTCATAGGGCGCGTTCCGGGAGCCGCAGGCGATGAACAGCGCCACCGCCGCCGCGACGGCCAGCAGCAGCACGATCAGCCCCGCGATGGCCGCCTGGTTTTCCGAAATGCCCCAGCCCTCCACCTGGGAGGCCGCGCTCAGCATCAGCAGCGGAATGGGCGACAGGATGCACAGGAAGGTCGCCACTGCGATGCGCAGCGACGCGCGCTCCCGCCACGCAAGGTAGGCGTTCGCCTCGTCCAGGCGCACCCGCCGCAGCTCGCTGTCCTTCCCGGAGGCCGGCTGCTCCACCTCCATCTCGTCCTTGAGCAGGTAGTCGGTGGTCACGCCGAAGAGCGCGCTCATCTGCAAAATGCGGTCAAGATCGGGCACCGACTGCGCACCCTCCCACTTGGAGACCGCCTGTCGGGACACATTCAGCTGCGCCGCAAGCTCCTCCTGCGACCAGCCGTTCTTCTTCCGAAGCTGAACTATCTTATCCGCCAGGATCATGTGTGACACCTCGTTCGATGAATTCGGGCGGGACGTCCCGCTCCGTTGTGCCCATTCTAGCCGATTCTGCGCTTGCGCGCCACCAATCGAGGCCGTCAATCTGTCAACCGATAGTTGCGCAGGGGATTTTTTTGGAGTGAATCACTTCAGAAGGCAGGTCTCCAGGAAGTGAATGCCCGTCTGCGTGCGGAAGAAGCTCTCCTTCGCCGCGAGGATGGCCTTCTGACTGTGGTGGTTGAAGGCCGCGTTCACCAGATAGTCCGCCTCCAGCAGGATCCGGCAGTCGAGGCCGTCCACATCGGTGTAGGTGTGGTGGCGGCCCACCAGTACGCACACGCGGTCGATCAGTTCCCCGTCGCAGCCGATGCCCTCCAGCAGCTTCCGCGCCTCGGCGGGGCCCAGCTCCTCCTGATAGGGGCCGGCGTCGCTGCCGTACTTCTCCATGGCCTTCGGGATGCCGACGTCGTGCACCACGGCAGCGATCTCCAAAATCTCCTGGGTGCGCGCGTCCAGGCCCTCCAGTTCGCCGATGGCCTTGGCGTAGCCGTAGACCTTCAGCAGGTGCTCCACCTCGTGCAGGTTGCCGTTCAGGTAGTCGATCATTGCGGAGATGGCGAGTCCGGTCTTCATGTCAATTCCTCCTGTTCTCGATTCACCGGGAACCTGCGCATCAGCACCAGGCAGCAGATCAGATGCACGCCGCCGGTGAGCACCCAGGACACCGGATAGGAATAGTAGAGCATTTCAAGGCTGGGGTACAGGGGCAGGATCACATAGATCCAGAAGATGCGGAAGGCGCACGCGCCCATGATGGACACGAACATCGGCACCATGGCCGCACCCATGCCGCGCAGTATGCCACAGAACACGTCCATCAGGCCGCAGAGAAAGTAGGTTCCAGCGATGATGCGCAACCTGCGCATGCCTGCGGCAATGACCTCCGGCTCCGGCGAATAGATGCCCACCAGCGGCCGCATGAACAGCACCGCCAGACCGCCCAGCACCGCGCCCACCAGCGTCACCAGCAGCGAGGTTGCCCCCAGCGACTTGCGGATGCGGCTGTTCTTGCCCGCGCCGATGTTGGTGCTGACGAAGGTGATGGCCGCCTGATGGAAGGCGTTCATGGAGGCGTAGATGAAGCCCTCCAGGTTCTGGGAGGCCGAGTTGCCCGCCACGATGACGTCGCCATAGCTGTTCACCGTGGACTGAATCAGCACGTTGGAGATGGAAAAGCACGCGCCCTGGAAACCCGCCGGCAGGCCGATCTTGGAGATGGCGGCAAGCTTATCAGCGTGCACGCGCAGCTTCTTCGGATCCAGGTGCACAAAGCCGTCGGTGCGGATCAGGCAGATGGTCACCAGCGCCGCCGAGATCATCTGGGCGATGATCGTCGCCAGCGCAACGCCGGCCACGCCCATGCGGAACACCACCACGAACAGCAGGTTCAGCAGCACGTTCACGATGCCCGCAGCGGTCAGGAAGTACAGCGGACGGCGGGTGTCGCCCACCGCCCGCAGCACCGCCGCGCCGAAGTTGTACAACATGTTGAAGGGCATGCCGATAAAGTAGATGCGGATGTACTGTGTCGCCAGCGGCAGCACGCTCTCCGGCGAACCCATCCATTCAAGGAAGGTTCCCCCGAAAATGAAGCCGAAGACGCCGATCGCCACGCCGCCGATCAGGCTGATGAAGATGGAGGTATGCACCGTCTCCTGGGTGTCCCTGTAGTCGCCCGCACCGTAATAGCGTGCCGCCACCACGTTCGTGCCCACCGACAGCCCCAGAAATACATTCACAATCAGATTGATCAGCGAAGCCGTGGAGCCCACCGCCGCCAGGGCCTCCTTGCCCGTGCAGCGCCCCACCACGATCACGTCCGCCGCATTGTACAGAAGCTGCAATATGCTCGTCAGCATCAGCGGAACCGCAAATGCCGCCACCTTCGGAATCAGCTTCCCGTGGGTCATGTCCAGCTCATAATTGTGCTTTGCCCTGTGCAGCACCACTTCCACCTCCATCGTCGCCCATCGCGTGTTCCATCATTATAGTGAAACAAGTTGGAATCTGTGCGCAGATTATCTTGTTTCCCTGTAAACTCTTTCGGTTTTTCCGCCGTCTGGCGCACCAAATCCACATTTTCGACGCTTCTCCGTCCGCTCCAAAGACATTTACGCAAACTTCATCAAAACTACGTCATACTATGCTTTTAATTTACCATGCTAAAGTGTTAAACTATGCTCACAACGAACGGAGCAGCACCTGCTCCGAAAAAACAGAGATTCACAATGGAGGATAATACAATGAAAAAGACGCTTGCAATGATCCTGGTTCTGATGTTTGTTCTGTCCGCCGCCTGCATGGCCGAGACCGTGACCTTCAAGATGGGCTTCGACGCGGAGTATCCGCCCTACACCTACCTGGGCGACGACGGCAACTACACCGGCTTCGACATCGAGATGGCGCAGGGCGTGTGCGACATCCTGGGTTGGGAAATCGAGTTCGTGCCGATCAACTGGGACACCAAGCTCTTCTCCCTGGATGCCGGTGAGATCGACTGCATCTGGTCCGGCCTGACCATCGACGTGATCGATCCCGAGGCCTACACCCTGTCCATGGCCTACTCCGACAACTCCCAGATGATCCTGACCAAGGCCGACAGCGGCATCGCTACCATCGACGATCTGGCCGGCAAGATTGTGGGCGTGCAGCTGGGCACCTCCGCAGACATCCTGCTCAGCGGCGACTGCGCCGATCTGGCAGCCACCTTCGGCGATCTGGTTCGCTTCGAGAACTACAACGTGTGCTTCACCGAGCTGATGGCCGGCTCCATCGACGCCATCGCGATCGACATCGGCGTGGCCGCCAACAAGATCGCCGAGTACGGCGACGAGTACGTGATGCTGGACGAGTCCTGGGCCGCTGAGAAGTACGGCATCTGCTTCCGCAAGGACGACGCCGAGATGTGCGCACAGGTTGAGGGAGCCTTCATGCAGCTGGTTGAGGACGGCACCTACATCGCCCTGGCTGAGAAGTACGGCCTGGACACCAGCGCACTGTGCCTGGCAGCGGAATAAACCGCAGGCTTGCACAGAAATCCAACAAATTAACAAAATAACGGGCAGCGGGGTTATGGCGAAAGCGATAGCCCCCATGCCTGCGTAAAGGGGAAACACAAATGACCATCACCGCCATGATACTCAAAATGAGCGAGGGCCTGGGACGAACCTTCTCCATCTTCGCCCTCACCTTGGTCTTCTCGCTGCCGCTGGGCCTGATCATCGCCCTGCTGCGCATGAGCAAGATCAAGCCGATTCGCTACATCGCCCAGGTGTACATCTCCATCATGCGCGGTACGCCGCTGATGCTGCAGCTGCTGGTGGTGGCCTACGGCCCCTTCTACCTCTTCGGCTTCAGCGTGGCGCGCAACAAGCTGATTCCCATCATCATCGCCTTCTCGCTGAACTACGCGGCCTACTACGCCGAGATCTATCGCGGCGGCATCGAGGCCATGCCCGTGGGCCAGTACGAGGCCGCATCGGTGCTGGGGTATAGCAAGATGCAGACCTTCATGCGCATCATCCTGCCGCAGGTGGTCAAGCACATCCTGCCCTCCATCACCAACGAGGTCATCACTCTGGTCAAGGACACCTCCTTCGCCTTCACCCTGGCCTATCAGGAGATGTTCTCCATCGGCAAGCAGATCGCCAACTCCCAGACCAGCTTCATGCCCTTCGTGATCGCCGGCGTGTTCTACTACGTGTTCAACATGCTGGTGGCCTTCCTCATGAACCGTCTGGAAAACCGCCTGAACTACTATCGATGAAAGGAGCGCGCATCATGAAAATTCTGGAAATCAACCACATGCGCAAGCACTTCGGAGATCTGGAGGTTCTCAACGACATCTCCCTGTCGGTGGAGGAGGGTCAGGTGGTGTCCATCATCGGCCCGTCGGGTAGCGGCAAGAGCACGCTGCTGCGCTGCGCCACGCTGCTGGAGACCATGGACGGCGGCGACCTGGCCTACTTGGGCAAGTATGCCGCACGGGATGTCAGCGGCAAGGCCGTCTACGCCAGCAGCGCTGAGCTGCGCAGCATCAAGTCCTCCTTCGGCCTGGTATTTCAGAACTTCAACCTCTTCCCCCACTATTCGGTGCTGAAGAACATCACCGAAGCCCCGATTCTGATCCAGAAGCGTCCGAAGGACGAGGTCTACGCCCACGCAAGGGAGCTGCTCAAGCAGATGGGCCTTGCTGACCGCGAGGACGCGTATCCCTACCAGCTCTCCGGCGGTCAGCAGCAGCGCGTGTCCATCGCCCGTGCGCTGGCCATGCAGCCGAAGATCCTGTTCTTCGATGAGCCCACCTCCGCCCTCGACCCCGAGCTGACCGGCGAGATCCTGAAGGTCATCCGCGATCTGGCCGCCCAGCACATGACCATGGTGATCGTCACCCACGAGATGGCCTTCGCCCGGGACGTGTCCGACCACGTGATCTTTATGGACGGCGGCGTGATCGTGGAGCAGGGCAACCCCTTCAACATCATCAACAATCCCCAGCAGGAGCGCACGATTCAGTTCCTCTCCCGCTTCAACTGACACACAACGACAAACCGCCGCAGCACAGACGGCCCTGCCGGAATGCTGCGGCTTATTCTTGGAGTAAAGATTATGAAACTACGCTTTGCAAAGCTCAATCCCACCGAGAACATGACGATCCTCATCACCGATCCCGTGCCCCGCGCACAGCACAGCGCCGTCGCCGAGGCCCTGATGGCCTACGGCAGCGTGAGCGGCGAACAGGTGGGCTTCCTGGAAGAGCCCACACTCCCCGGCACACGCATGCGCTTGCAGATGATGGGCGGCGAGTTCTGCGGCAACGCCACCATGTCGCTGGCGGCGCTGCTGGCGCTGGAGGAGAACCTGCCCGACGGCGGCGAGGCGGTGTATCCACTGGAGGTCTCCGGTGCGGACGGCATCGTCCCCTGCCGCATCCGTCGCAGCGGCGACGTGTGTCGCGGCACGGTCTGCATGCCGCTGCCGGAGGAAATCCGGGAGGTGGACTTCCCCGACGGCGTGCGCTGTCCGGTGGTGTTCTTCCCCGGCATCGCCCACGCCATCGTCCGGGAGGGCGTGCTGCGGGCGAGCGACGCGCCGCGCTGCATCCCCCGCTGGTGCGAGGCCTGTGGCACGGACGCCCTCGGCATCATTCTTGCCGATGACGCGCTGGACCGCATTCGCCCGCTGGTGTACGTGCACTCCACGGACAGCAGCGTGTGGGAGCGCGGCTGCGGCAGCGGCACGGCGGCGCTGGGCGCATATCTTGCCCATGAACGGCGCGGCGACACAGCCCTCGACGTGGCCCAGCCCGGTGGCACGATCCATGTGGAAGCCAGCTGGGACGGCGAACGCGTCTCCCGGCTCGAGATCAGCGGTGACGTGCGTCTTGCCGCCACCGGCGAGGCCTGGATCTGAGCCCTTTCAAAGCATGATCCGTCCGTTTCGGCGGCGCAAACCCGGTTTGCGCCGCCGTTTTGTTCGCCTGCAACAATTTCCACAGCCGTACGCCATCCGAATCACCAAAAATTGCGGAAAATTGCTTGACTTTGCCCTGTCAGAGGTCTATCATTAAACCATGAATCTTCAGAATTCGAGGTTTGCAAAAAATGAGCGAAAATTGTACCCATGACTGCTCCAGCTGCGGCGAGAGCTGTCCCAGCCGGAACGCGCAGAAGCCGGACTTCCGCGCCCAGGCCAACGCCCACAGCCGGGTGAAGAAGGTGATCGGCGTGGTCAGCGGCAAGGGCGGCGTCGGCAAGTCCCTGATCACCAGCATGATGGCAGTCACGATGCGCCGCCGCGGCCACAGCGCCGCCGTGCTGGACGCGGACATCACCGGCCCTTCCATCCCCAAGGCCTTCGGCGTGCACGGCATGCTGAGCGCCACCGACGACGGCATCATCCCCGCCGTGAGCACCACCGGAATCAAGCTGGTCTCCCTGAACCTGCTGCTGGAAAACGAGACCGACCCCGTGGTCTGGCGCGGCCCAGTAATCGCCGGAACCGTGAAGCAGTTCTGGACCGACGTGATGTGGGGCGACGTGGACTTCATGTTCGTGGACATGCCTCCGGGAACGGGCGACGTGCCGCTGACGGTGTTCCAGTCGCTTCCGGTGGACGGCATCCTGATCGTGACCTCCCCGCAACAGCTGGTGGGCATGATCGTGGAGAAGGCCGTGCACATGGCGCAGATGATGAACGTGCCGGTGCTGGGCCTGGTGGAGAACATGGCCTACTTCCAGTGCGACGCGTGCGGCAAGAAGCACTACATCTTCGGCCAGAGCCATCTGGAGGAGATCGCCAGCCGCAACGGCATCGCCAACAGCGCGCAGCTTCCCATGGATCCCAGCCTCGCAGCCGCATGCGACGCAGGCCAGATAGAAATGTTCGACGGATCATGGCTGGAACCGATTGCAGACGCAATCGAGAAGCTCTGATTGTCGGCACTTCGGGGAGGCCGACATGAAGTACGAAAAATCCTGCGGCGCAGTGATTTTCCGGAGAGATACCAACGGCTGGAACGTGCTGCTGATCCGGCACGCCCGGGGCAAACACATCTCCTTCCCCAAGGGCCACATGGAGGCCGGGGAGCTGGAGAGCCACACCGCAGAGCGCGAGGTCTTTGAGGAGACCGGCATCCGCGTGAAGGTGGACCGGCGCTACCGCGCGGAGAACCGCTACAACATCCGCACGGACATCCAAAAGCTGGTGGTCATCTTCGCCGCCATCACCACGCAGAAGGAGATCATCCCCCAGCCGGAGGAAATCGCCGAGGCCAGCTGGGTGCCCTACGACGAGGCGCTCACCCGCCTGACCTACGAGCGCGACCGCAAGATCCTCCGGGATGCGATGGCGCACATCGAAAAGCACCACATGAAATCGCCAACGGCTTGAGGGCCAATGGAGCTGCGGACGGAATTCATGCCGTCCGCAGCGCTCGTTTTTTGGCATAGATAGAGCCGCCCTCTGCCAGACGCTGAGAAAGCCTGGCAGCAGTCGCGTCTCCGAAGGAGCCGCGACCAGCCCGGGCGAATCCTCCGGATTCCTGCCCGGCGCTGCCGAAACCTGCGCGCAAGCGCTACGGTTTCGGTGCGTTCCAGACAAGGAAGCAAAGCTGCAAATAAGGGAGCTTACATGGATAGCAGTCGCGCTACTGCCTTCGGCAAGCGCGACCAGCCGCCGGGGAATTTTCAATTCCCTTCGGCGCGCTGCCGGCCGCTGCAATCCATTGCAGTGCGGCCGGTGCGTAAACGTAAGTGACCGCAATTTGCAGCTGACGCAGTAAACAAAAATACCAACCGCTTTTCTTAGTTTGGACTGTTCCCCAAGTAACAGACAGAGAAATAAGGGCCCTGTCATAGAATAA
>JAUNNK010000237.1 GCA_030537335.1 Clostridia bacterium
TGGGCGGCGTGATCGTGGATTCCGGCAAGTTCGACTGGGCCGCATCCGGCAAGTATCCGGCCATCGCCGCGCCGAACCCCAGCTACCACGGCATCTCCTTCGTGGAAGCCGTCGGCCCCGCAGCCTTCGTCACCTACATCCGCGCGATCCTGCTGCGCGACACCGGCGCGACCATCTCGCCCTTCGCGGCCTTCCTCCTGCTGCAGGGCACCGAGACGCTGTCGCTGCGTCTGGAGCGCCACGCCGAGAACACCAAGAAGGTGGTGGAGTTCCTGGCGAACCATCCGCTGGTGGAGCACGTGAACCATCCGTCGCTGCCGGATCATCCGGATCATACGCTGTACGAGAAGTACTTCCCCAACGGCGGCGGCTCCATCTTCACCTTCGAGATCAAGGGCGGCGTGGAGGAGGCCCACAGGTTCATCGACAACCTGCAGATCTTCTCGCTGCTGGCCAACGTTGCGGACGTGAAGAGTCTGGTGATCCACCCGGCAACCACCACCCACAGCCAGCTCAGCCCCGAGGAGCTGCTGGATCAGGGCATCAAGCCCAACACCATCCGCCTATCCATCGGCACCGAGCACATCGACGACATCCTCGCCGATCTCCAGCGCGGTTTCGATGCGGTATAATCCCTCACTTCTCAGATACTCTCCTGATTCCCCAAAAACGCTCCCCGATGCAGTGCTGCAACTGCACCGGGGAGCGTCCCTTTTGGAGAAAATGCTAGGGCGGGGTGCGAAGGGAATCCAGACAGTAATCCTTCAGAACCAGACGTAAGAAATTCAGTCCATTCCTGCCGGACTGAATTTCGTGCTTACAGCGAAAGACACTTTAGAAACGAAGCATAGAAAATCGACCCCATGATCTACGAGGTCGATTTGCGTTCGCTTAAACCGCGTCAGCGATGTGGCTGCAGGCCCAGCCTGCCGCCGGTGGGGTGAGGGCGCTCTGCCCTACGGCACAGAACGAATTTGAGGTAATTCCCAGAACCGGATGTAAGAAATCTGCCCCATGATCTACGGGGCAGATTTCGGGTGAATGCCAGCATTGCGCAAGAGAAGGAATACAGCAAATCGACCCCATGATCTACGGGGTCGATTTGCGCTCGCTTAAACTGCGTCAGCGATGTGGCTGCGGCGCCTCGCCGCGCCTCGCCGCACATCACTTCGCGGATTCGGAGGCCTTGCGGCGAATCACGTCGATGATGACGGCGATGACGATGATCAGGCCCTTGACCATCTTCTGCGGGCCCTGTGCCACGCCCAGCAGGTTCAGGCCGTTGGCGATGATGCCGATGATCAGGATGCCGATCAGCGTGCCGAACATGGAGCCCTCGCCACCGGACATGGACGTGCCGCCGATGACGACCGCCGCGATGGCGTCCATCTCCTGACCGTCAGCGTTGGTGGGCACGGCGGAGTCCAGTCGGGAGGACAGCAGCAGTGCAGCCACGCCGCAGCACAGTCCGCTGAACATGTACACGAAGCACTTGACCTTCTTCAGGTTGATGCCGGAGAGCTTGGCGCAGTTCTCATTGCCGCCCACCGCATAGGTAAAGCGACCGATGCGGGTGTAGCGCAGGATGTACCAGCCCAGCAGGAACACCGCGATCAGGATCAGCGTGGAGTACAGCGGGATGCCGCCCACGCGGCTGGAGATGTTGGTGAAGCCCTTGGGGAAGGTGTAGATGGGCTGGCCGTTGGTCACGGTGTAGGCCGCGCCGCGCACGATGGACATCATGCCCAGGGTGGCGATGAAGGGCGGCAG
>JAUNNK010000004.1:0-33396 GCA_030537335.1 Clostridia bacterium
TGCATTTTTTCTCGTTCCTCGCCTGAATTTATGCTTTTAGAAACACACTCTAGTCCCGAAGCCGTCCAAAGCTTGTGTGAAATGCGGCGTTTGTGCGAAAAACTGCCCTGTGCAGGCGATTGATCCCGTAACACTTGCGGCAGATACCAAGAAGTGCATTTCCTGTATGCGCTGTGTGAAGCAGTGTTCCCATAACGCCAGAAAAGTCAACGGCGCGATGGTATCCGTTGCGGCTTTGGCAATAAAAAGGGCTTGTTCGGTCAGAAAAGAAAATGAACTGTTTTTGTGAGGGAAGATAAAACTATGAGCAAAGTATAGATCGTAAAATTATAAAGCAAAATAAGGAGAAGCAAATACCATGAGGGCAGCAATCTTAAACGGTTATCATAAAAACGGCGGTACGCTTGCTGTATGTGACATTCCCGTGCCGGGAATTGAAGATCACGAGGTTCTTGTTAAAATCAAAACGGCCGGCGTAAATCCGCTGGATCATATGATTATTCGCGGAGAGGTTAAGCTGATTGTACCTTACAAATTTCCGCTTATCATGGGCAATGAATTTTGCGGAGTTGTGGATAAGGTTGGCAAAGCTGTCCGTAACTTTGCTGTGGGCGACCGTGTATACGGTCGTATGCCGCTGAAAAAGATCGGGGCATTTGCCGAATATGCTGCGGTCGATCAAAATGCGATTGCAAAAGTTCCCGAATATCTGTCTGATGAGGAGGCGGCTTCTGTTCCTCTTGCAGCCCTCACCGCATTACAGGCATTTGAACGGATGAATGTAAAATCGGGCAAGACTGTTTTTATCTCCGGCGGCACGGGGAGTCTCGGGGCGATGGCGATACCGATTGCGAAAAGTATGGGGCTGAATGTGATCACAAATGGCAGCGCACAAAACCAAGAACGGGTGATGCGGCTGGGCGCAGATCGATTCATTGATTATCAAGCGGAGGATTACTCCAAAGCTTTGTCCGATGTGGATTATGTGCTTGATACATTGGGAGTCCGTGAGCTGGAAAAAGAATTCCGCATCTTAAAATCCGGAGGAAGTCTTGTTTCTCTGCGGGGATTGCCAAACGGTGAATTTACCGCCCGTATGGGTATGCCAGCCATGAAGCGGTTCTTATTCGGCCTTGCGGGAAGCAAGTATGATAGAATGGCGGCGAAGAACAACCAGCGGTATTACTTCGTTTTCGTCCGTGAGGATGGCGCCGGACTCCAAAGAATTTCAGAGATATTCGGGAATCGAAAAATTGAGACTTCTGTGGATCAGATCTATGATTTATCAGAAGTAAATGAGGCACTTGCAAAGGTTGCTGGCGGAGGCTCGAAGGGCAAAACAATTCTTAAAATCAGTGAACCCTTATAGGATGAACGGTGTTTGATATCTCATTTATGAGGTTCATTCATGAATCAGAAGCAGTTGGCGGTAATGAGAGATTCTGATACCCACACGGAAGTCCACCAGAGCGATGACATTACACGGAACGCGGATTGATTTGAACGGATATAGACCTTTTAACGATCCCTGAACATTTTAACGATATCGGATTCGTGTGCATTTCGTATCAAAATAGGTCTTTCCTTTCACTTACAAGTCCTGAAATCACAATGGTTTCAGGACTTGTACTTTGTCAAAATAGAGTTTGACCACGCTTGGTATGCATGCGGCCACAGATCTTATTCCAAAGCATTGATAGAATGAGAAACTTCAAAACCCGTCCAGATACCGAGGGAGCCAGCGCCGTTTGGCGCTGGCTCCCCGTTCTTTTCATCTCCAGGCATGCCGTCCGTCTTGCGCGCGACATGCCCTTTGTTCTGCGCGTCGCTTCACGCTCACGCGCGCCGGTACCACAGTGTCACGTCCTCCTCCAGCGGCAGGGACAGCATACCGTTTTCATGCAGCGTGCAGCGCAGCAGTTCCTTCGCATAGGGATCTTCCATCACCAATTGGCCGCTCTTGATGCGATAATCCAGCTCCATGCGCTGCCCGTCGAGGAGCATCTCCAGCTTTATATCGCCGACGGTGATCGCACCGCCCTGGAGATCCAGCATCTCCGGCGGGAGGGTCATTCCGTCGGTGCATACGCCCGTCAGCTCCCAGCTGCCGAGGTAATCCGCCCGCTGGGCGTCCGTGCGCACAGGCGATACGATCTCCGGCTCGATGGGCAGATCCTTTTCCACCGCCTTGAAGGTCTTTTTCACGCTCTTTCCGTTATAGCTCTTCACCGTCACGCTGAAGCTGCCCGCCTTCACCGGCATCAGGTAGACACTGCCCGCATTCTCCAGGATCACCGCGCAGTCATTGCTGACCTTTGCGGAATCGAAGCTCAGCCACGGATCGGTTTCCGGCGAGGTGCGGAAGTGGTTCGGGAGGTTGTAGAGGTAGCCCACGTTCAGCGTGCCCGGCAGATCGAGATAGCACCTGCTGGGCGCGGCAGCGACAGTGACATAGAGGCTCGCCCCGCATCCGTTGTAACTCTCCACATAGATCTCCGCACGGCCCTTCTTCTTTGCAACGATTCTTCCATAGGAATCCATGTATGCGACCGACGGACTGGTGGACATGACCTTGAAGCTGCTGCAAACGCCGCCGTTGACCTGCAGCTGCGGATCGAGC
This sequence comes from Clostridia bacterium, assembly GCA_030537335.1. GTDB lineage: Bacteria > Bacillota > Clostridia > Christensenellales > Aristaeellaceae > SFTH01. The sequence goes on from JAUNNK010000004.1 coordinate 2,621, forward strand.
TTCATGCCGACATACATCTCAAGGCGATCCACCGGGAAGCTGATGGAGCTCGGCTCGCGACCGAGGGTCACGGTGCAGCTCGCCGTCAGACCGTTGTAGGTGCTGGCGGTGATGACCACGGTGCCATCGTGACCGTTTGCATGAATCCATCCCGTCTCATCCACGAAGGCTTGGTTGGAATTGGAGGTCTCATAGCGAATCACGCCGCCGCAACCGCTGGGCGCGAGCGTTGCACGAAGCTGGAAGCCCTCGTTCTTGCCCAGCGTCAGCTCGGTCGCATTGAGCTTCAGGGAGGTGGGCGCCTTCTTCACAGTGACCTTGCAGCTGACCTTCATGCCGTTGAAGCTGGTGGCCGTGATGGTGGCGCTGCCGGTCTTTTTCGCGGTGATCACGCCGTTTTCGTCCACAGTGGCCACCTTGGTGCTGCTGGACCTGTAACTGAAGCCCGGCTCGCACTCCTGGCCATACGGGGCCTCGCAGCGAATCCGCATCCTGTAGCTCTCCCCCACGCCCAGCGTGAGCTTCGTATCCACGGCCTTGATGTAATCCGGCGCGACGTACACCTTCGCGTGGCGGGTCTCGGACACGCCGTTGTAGGCCGTGACCGTGAGATCACATTCGCCCATGGAGTGAACCGCGTAAGCGCCGGTCTTTTCGTCGATGCTGATCACGCCCGGATTGCTGCTGGCAAAGCTTCGGCCGCCAAAGTCCGAGGGATACAGCACGGCGTTGAGCTTGCCCTTCATGCCAATGGCGAAGCGCATGGGATCGCCGTTCTTCGTAAACGCCACGCGCTCCGGCGCGGGATGCACGGTGATGCTTGCCGTGGCAGACTTGCCATTGTAGGTAAGCACGCGCACCTTCGCCGTTCCGGGAGCCTTCGCAACCGCCGTGCCGTCGTCCGCCACCTCGAGCACCGCAGGATCGCTGCTCTCGAAGCGCACGCGACCGGCAGAGCCGCTGCTGAGCGTCCATTTGAACACGCCGCTGTCCCCCACCGCCAGATCCCCCTTGGTGGGCGAAATCTTGACCGAACTGGGGGCGCGCTTGACGGTCACGGCGCACACCGCGCTCACGCCGTCCAAACTGGTGACGGTGATCGTGGCGGAACCGGCGCGCTTTGCGGTAACGACGCCGTCCGCGCTGACAGTCACGTACTTGCTGTTGCTGCTCTTGCAGCTGAACGGGGCGTTGTAGTCCGCCTCGTCAGTGATGTAGCCCACGTTCAGGTCAAACTTCTCGTTCAGACCGAGTGTGAGCTTTTCCGCAGCCAGCGAGACCGGCGGCGGCGGTGCGACGACCGTCACGCGGCAGACCGCCTTCAGACCGGGAACCGTCGGAATCGTTACCGTGATCTCCGCCGTACCCTGGTTCACGCCCAGGATCCTACCCTCTTCATCCACCGTGACGATCTCCGGATCGCTGCTGGCAAACGCATAGCTGCGACAGTAGCTCTCCGGGTTCACGCTGGGCACGATCACGTCGCCGCGCGTCTGGCGCAGCGTGATGCGCTCCCGATCGACGTAGAGCGCCGTCGGCTCCGTCACCGCCCGGATGGTGCAGGTGGCGGACTTGCCGTTGTGGGTCGTGACCCTGAGCGTGGTGGTCTCCGGGTCGATCATGCGGAAGGTTCCGTCGTCGTGGATTTCAAGGACGGAGTAGGGATTCTCCTCCTTGAAGCTGACGCTGGCGGCGGTGTTGGCGGGCAGCACGTACTCCACGCGGAACTCCTCGCCCACCATGACCGTAATGTTCTTCTCCTTGAAGGAGATGCTCTTGGGCGCGGCCTTCACGGTGACCTTGTAGCTGGCTTTCGTGCCATTTTTTGTCTTGGCGGTGATGGTCGCCGTGCCCGTGCGCTTTGCCGTCAGCGCGCCGGTGGTCTTGTTCACCGTCACCCGGGAGCTGGAGGAGGAGAAGCTCACGTCACCCAGACCCGCCATGCTATCCACGCGAATCTCCGGGGTATACTTCTGGCCCACGCCCAGTGTGAGGTTGCCCTCCGGGAAGGAGATACTTGCCGCACTTGCGTCCAGAACCTTGAAGGGTACGCCCGCCTTGACGCAGTACTGCTGAATGGCCGAGCCCTTCATGCCGTAGACGGTCAGATTCGGGCAGTTTGCGAACACGGGGCCATCGATGTAGGGCTGCTCCGCGTAAAGGATTTCCTTCACACTCGCAGGCACATACAGCTCCTTCAGGGAGGTGCAGCCCGCGAAGCTGCCGCCGGTGATGGTTTTCAGGCCCTCGGGCAGCGTGACGCTGGTGAGGCTGGTGCAGCCGCGGAAGGTGTGGGATTCAATTTCGCTGACCTTGTCGGGAACCTTGATGCTCCGCAGGTTCGTGCAGTTTTCAAACGCACTATAGCCGAGCTCCTGCAGGCCAGACGGAAGCGCAATCTCCGTCAGGGCCGTGCAGCCGCGGAAGCAGTTGCCCTGAATGGCCGTCACACCTGCGGGAATCTGAATCTCCGCGAGGGAGGTGCAGCCCATGAAGCAGTTGTCGTAGAGCCGGGTCAGGCTGGACGGCAATTTCACCTGCTTGAGGTTCACACAGTCCTCGAAGCTTCCGCAGGCCGTGACGCCCTCGCCGATGACGACGCTCTCCAGGCCGGTGCAGCGGTTGAACACGCCGGCAAAGCTCTTGACGCTGCCGGGAATCTCCACATGCGTAAGCCCCGTGCAGCCCGTAAAGGCGTAGAACTCCAGCCGTTCCAGCTTGGAGGGCAGGTTCAGCTCCGTCAGCCCCGTGCAGTTCAGGAAAGCCCGGTAGCCGATCCAGGTCACGCCGTCGTGGAACACCACCTCGGTCACGTCCGACCTGCCGTAGAACGCGTTGTCGCCGATCTTCGTCACCTGCTCCGGGATGACCACGCGGCCGCCCTTGCCGGTGTACTCCACCAGCACATTGTCTTCGATGCGGAAATCCCCGGTGACGGTCACATCGTCGTAGGGAACGAATTTCCGGCCAATCTTTTCAAAATACGCCTGCACATCGCCGCCGCCCGGTCCGTAGACCGTCACGCCGCCGCCATAGTAATTCATGAAGGAATCGGCGATGCTGGCCAGGCTGTAGGGCAGCTCAAGCCGCTTCAGCGGCTGCTCGGTGACGAAGTCCCACTGTTCAATGGCAGTGATGCCCTCGCAGAGCTTCACCGTCTCCACATTGCTGGGCAGGAACGCCGTGGTGATCCTTCCCAGACTTCCGGGCACGGTCAGCTCGGTGATGGCAGTGTTCGTGAATGCGCCGCCGCCGATGTAGGTCACGTCGGGCAGCGCAATCTCCTTCAGCGCGCTGCACCGGTTGAATGCGGTTGCACCGATGCTGCGCAAACTCGAGGGAAGCTCGATGGCGGACAGACTGGTGCAGTCCTCGAAGGCGCTCTTGCCGATCTCCGCCATCGATGCGGACAAGCGCACGCTGCTCAGCGCATAGCAATCCTCGAAGCAGTAATCACCGATGCTGGTCACGCCGTCGGCCATGACCACCTTCTTCAGATTCCTGCACTGGGCGAACGCACCGTACTCGATGCGCTCCAGGCTTGCAGGCAGCGTGACTTCCCACAGGTCGTAGCGTTCGGCGAAGGCCTTCGACCCGATGGCGGTCACGCCCTCCGGCACATTGACGTAGTGCGCGCCGCCCTTGTACTTCGTCAGCACGCCGTTGGAAATCTCATAGTATTCCGCGCCCTCCTGCTCGATGATGAGGAGCGTGCGCGCAGTCTTGCCCGTATAGGAGGTGACGGTCAGCTCCGTCGTTCCGGGACGGATCGCGTCCACCCAGCCGTTTTCGCTCACCACCGCAAGTTCAGGATCGGCGATGCTGTACGTAAGCTGCTCATACGCGCCCTCGGGCAGCAGCTTTACATGGATCATCTGGCTGCGACCCTCGACGATGCGCACCTCCTCGGGCAGCACGATCTCCTCCACCGGGATCTTTCCCACGGGATTATGCACCGTCTGGACCGTACAGCTCGCGCTCACGCCGTTCTCCGCAGTCACCACCACGAAGCTCGTGCCCTCCATGTCGGCGCGCAGCAGACCGTTTTCGTCCACCGTGGCCACGTTCGGATTATCCATGCGGTAGCTCAGCTTGCCCTGCGCGCCCTCCGGCAGCAGCTCGGGAACCAACTGATACTCCTCGCGCGCGAAAATCTCGATCTTCTCCGGCAGGCGAATCTCCTGGATTGCGATGGCCTCTTTCACCGTTTCACCCGGCACCGCAGTGGGCGTCGGCGTGGTTTCCGTCGTGGGTACAGGCGTGGTTTCCGTCGTGGACTCCGGTGTGTTTTCCGGCTCCACAGCCGCTTTATTCACACCTTCCTCCGCCGCAGCTTCACCGGCCACGGGTTCCTCCGCCGCAGTCTCGGCGGGTTCCTCTGCCGCAGGCTCAGCAAGCGCATTGACCGCGGGTTCCTCCGCAGCAGGCTCAGCGGTCACATCAGGTGCAAGCTCCCGCACCGCCGGGGCGCTCTCCGCTGCGACCGCCGGAACCGTCTCCGCAATGGAGCAGCTGCCCAGAAGCATCAGCGCCGACAGCGCCAATGCCAGCAGCCTCCGCATCATCTGATTGTTCATCGTTCCCCTCCTGAAGTTTAGTATTTTCTAGATTATACCATTAGACGAATATCGTGGCAAGCTTGTTCCCTTTTCCCGTATTTTCTGTAGGATTTCATGCCAGCTTCACCAAATTCCAATCCCATTCCAATCTAACTGCGCTTCCATGCCTTGAACCAGCGCGCGCAAGCGTATATAATGGCAGCATACAGTGAGGTGAATTTGTATGAAGCGCATACTGATCGTCGACGACGACGCACACATCGGCGACATGCTGGAGGAGACGCTGGTGCGGGAGGGCTACGCTGTGACGCGGGCCTATTCGGGCACGGAGGCGCTGCTGCAGCTGAAACAGGCACGGCCGGATCTGGTGCTGCTGGATCTGATGCTGCCGGGCCTCAGCGGCGAGGAGGTTCTCCCGAGGATCCAGGGCGTGCCGGTGATCGTGGTGAGCGCAAAGTTGGACGTGCAGGACAAGGTCAAGCTGCTTCTGGGCGGCGCTGCAGACTACCTGACCAAGCCCTTCGACGTGCAGGAACTGCTGGCGCGCATCGCGGTGCAGCTGCGGAAGAACAGCGCAACCTCGGGCAATGCGCACCTGTCCTTCGGGGAGTTGACGCTGGATCCCGCGTCGCTGTGCGCAAGCGTAAATGGTCGTCCCGTGAAGCTGACCCGAACCGAGTGCGCCATTCTGAAGCTGCTGATGGTCAATCCCCGGCAGGTGATCACCCGCAGCGTGCTGCTGGACCGCATCAGTCTGGACACGCCGGACTGCACCGAGCGCTCCCTGAAGCAGCATGTGAGCAACCTGCGCAGGAAGCTGCTGGACGCAGGCGGCCCGGACTGCATCGAAACGGTGTGGGGCATCGGCTTTCGGCTGCGGGACGCGGAATCTTGACCATTTCCTGACGCTTTTCTTGACCGCTTTCTTGACCATGGCCTCCTATACTGGTCTCATCAAAAGGAGGTACAACTTATGGAATACGTACTCACAACCCGCGGCCTGTGCAAGAATTACCGCAACTGCAAGGCCCTGAACGGCCTGAGCATGCACGTGCCGCGCGGCTCCATCTACGGCTTCGTTGGCCGGAATGGCGCGGGCAAGACCACGCTGATCCGCCTCATCTGCGGCCTGCAGGCCCCCTCCCACGGCAGCTACACCCTCTACGGCATCCGCAACACCATGCCGGGCATCTACCGCGCGCGCAGGCGCATGGGCTCGGTGGTGGAGACGCCGTCGATCTATCTGGACATGAGCGCTGCGGACAACATCAAGCAGCAGTACCGCGTGCTGGGCATCCCCAGCTTCGACGGCGTGGACGAGCTTTTGCGGCTGGTGGGCCTTGCCGACGTGGGGAAAAAGACCGCGCGCCACTTCTCGCTGGGCATGCGACAGCGCCTGGGCATCGCGGTGGCGCTGGCGGGCGACCCGGATTTCCTGGTGCTGGACGAGCCGGCCAACGGCCTGGATCCCCAGGGCATCATCGAGATGCGCGAATTGATCCTGCGGCTCAATCGAGAGCGCCAGATCACCGTGCTGATCTCCAGCCACATTCTGGACGAGCTCTCGCGCCTGGCCACCCACTACGGCTTCATCGACAACGGCCGCATGCTTCGGGAGATCAGCGCCGAGCAGCTGGAGGAGGCCTGCCGCAAGTGCCTGCGCGTGGAGGTATCGGACACAAGCCTGCTGGCACGGGCGCTGGACAGCATGCATCTGGAATACAAGATCCTCTCGGACACCACGGCGGATATCTTCGTCAGGCTCAGCATCTCCGAGCTGGACCGCGCGCTCGAGGCCCAGGGCTGTGAGCTGATCTCCATGCAGGAAAAAAGCGAGAGCCTGGAGAGCTACTATGTCAATCTGGTGGGAGGTGCGAACCATGGCTAAGCTGCTGCGCGCAAACTTTTCGCGGCTGTGGAAGTCGCGCATCTTCTATGTGAGCCTGATCTTCATGGTCGTGCTCAACCTGTTTCTCGTGATCGACGGCTGGCATTCCGGTCGGCAGGGCTACCCGCAACCGCTGGAGGACATGCTGTTTCAGAACTGCATCATCATCGGCTTCGTCTGCGCGGTGGTCGTGGGCATGTTTCTGGGCACGGAGTACAGCGACGGCACGATCCGCAACAAGATCGCCGTGGGCCACACCCGCGTGAGCATCTACCTCGCCAACCTGATCATCTGCGCGGCGGCCTCTGCGCTGCTGCTACTGATCTCGCTGGCCATCGGCTTCGGCCTGGGCTCCTTCCTGCTCGCGCCGCTGGGACTTCCCCTCAAGGCGCTGCTGCTCTACACCCTCATCGGCCTGCTGACAACGGTCTCCTTTGCGTCCATCTACACGCTGGTGGCGATGCTCTCCCCCAGCAAGGCCTCGGGCGCGGTGCTCTGCCTGGTGCTTTCGCTGGTTCTGCTGTTCGCCACCTCCGCCGTCGAGGGCACGCTGACCGAGCCGGAGATGGTGCAGGACTACGTGATGACCGAGAACGGCATGCCCATCCCCGGCGACCCGCATCCCAACCCGCGCTACGTCACGGGAACCAAGCGCGCGGTGCTGGAGGTCATCTACGACGTCCTGCCCACCGGCCAGGCGTTCCAGATCAGCAACAATGAATGCGCCCATCCGGCGCGGCTCCCCGCGTTCTCGCTGCTGCTGACGCTGGTCACGTCCGCTGCGGGCGCGATCCTGTTCCGCCGGAGGGACTTGAAGTAGTCGTGCGCCGCCAATGGCACGCAAGCGCATGACATCCAATCTGCGTCATCTTTCATAGGGAGGTTGAAGCCATGCTGCCGTGGGCTCTGTGCGCCGTGCTGGCGCTGCTTGTGATCGCGCTCTGCATCCGTCTCCATCTGATTCACAAAAGCCTTAAGGAGATCGACGCACGGCTCACGGAGATCCTTTCCGAGGACACCAACGTGCTCATCGACCTGTCCTCCGGCGATAAGCAACTGCGCGCCTTCGCATCGTCGCTGAACCGCCAGCTGCGCTCCCTGCGCGAGGCCCGCCAGCGCTACCGCTGCGGCGACCGGGAGCTGAAGGAGGCCGTGACGAACATTTCCCACGACCTGCGCACGCCGCTGACCGCCATCTGCGGCTATCTGGAGCTGATGCGCCGCGAGGAGACCAATGCAAACGTCAAGCGCTACCTCGGCCTGATCGACAACCGCGCCCGGGCCATGAAGCAGCTGACGGAGGAGCTGTTCCGCTACTCCATGCTGCTGGCCGAGCCGGAGGAGCTGTCCAGCGAATCCGTGAACCTCAACGCCGCGCTGGAGGATGGCGTCGCGGCCTTCTACGACATTCTGGTACAGCGCGGCATCCAGCCGGAGATCCGCATGCCGGAGGCCCCGGTCGTTCGCACGCTCAACGCCGCCGCGCTCTCTCGCATCCTCAGCAACATCCTGAACAACGCCGTGAAGTACTCCGACGGCGACCTGACCATCGAGCTGGACGAGGGCGGTGCGATCCGCTTCTCCAACAGTGCGCGGAACCTGACTCCGGTGCAGGCGGAGAAGCTGTTCGACCGCTTCTACACCGTGGAGAGCGCCCGCAATTCCACCGGACTGGGCCTGTCCATCGCGCGACTGCTGACCGTGCGCATGGGCGGCGAAATCCATCTGACCTGCGAAGGCGGCCGCCTGTGCATCGAACTGTATTTCCCTGATACTCTGCGGAATTAAAATGAATCATGAAAAACATCTACATTCTTCTGACCCGATCCCAGACCATCCTGTCCCGGCTGATTCACCTTGCGACGAACGATACCTACACCCACGCCTCCATCGCCTGGGACGACGAACTGACCACGCTGTGCAGCTTCGCTCGCAGGCACACTTCCCTCCCCCTGCCCGCCGGACTGGTGCGCGAGGAGCTGTGCGGCGGCTACTACGACCTGCACCGCTACTTGCCCTGCGCGCTGCTGCGACTGAGCGTGGAGGACGAAACCCACCGCCTGCTCCGCGAGCAGATCGAGGCGATGCTCTCGGATGCGGCGCGCTACCGCTACTCCATTGCCGGGCTATTGTGCTGCCGCGCGGGACGGGAGCTGGAGCGCGACGGGCGCTGCTTCTGCTCCCAGTTTGTCGCCGGGATGCTGGAGAAGTGCGGCGCGGCCGCGCTGCCCAAGGCCCCGTCGCTGATGCGGCCGGAGGATCTGCTCCACCTGCCCGGCATTCAGCTCGTGCACAGCGGACGGCTGTGCGACCTGACGCATGCCTCCCTGCCAAACGTGTGCACTGGAAATCTGTCCCTGACACCTGCATTGGGAATCTCGTAGGGCGGGATTCCCTCATCCCGCCGCGTCTCCAAGGGAGGCAAACATCTTCCCCGCACTCGCCCGGGATTTTTCGACAGCCAAAATGCGGAGTGCTCCAAAATGGAGCACTCCGCACTTCTGTCTCTATCCTGTCAGCGCACGCCGCGCGCCTCATCCAGCAGCATGCTGCGCAGCCGCTTGTACTTTTCAAACTTTTCCTTATAAATCGCCACGCGGGCCGGGTTTGGCTTCACCGCTTCGCCGATGCGCACGAACTTCTCCGCCACCCTGCACTTGTCCTTTTCGCCCGTGACCGCGGCGAAGCCCAGAATCGCGCTGCCCAGCGCGCCGGTCTCCGGGGTCTCCACCGGCAGGATCTCCCGGTTCCAGATATCCGCCTTGATTTGCAGCCATACCTTCGAGCGCGCGCCGCCACCGCAGGCGTAGAGCCGCTTGGGCGCGACGCCATAGTGTTCCAGGCGCTCCAGATTGTAGGCCATTTCGAAGGTCAGTCCCTCCAGAATCGCCCGGTACAGCTCCGGAAGCCCGGTGTGCATGGAAACGCCCCAGAACACGCCCCGGGCCGCCGTCTCGATGTCCGGCGTGCCGCCCATGCCCTGCAGGTACGGCAGCACGATCAGATCGGTCGGCTCCTCCGGGCACACGCGGTTGAGGATGTCGTAGATGCTCACGCCCTCCTCCTTCGCCTGCTGGCGCAGATGCTTGGCCAACTGGTCGCGGTACCACTTCACCACCATGCCGCCGGAGGTGTTGTAGGCGTAGGTCACATAGCCGCGGCCATCCACGTAGGGCACGCAGGCGTAGTTTTCCCGGGTGTAGCCCGCATCCTCCGGGATGGAGGCGTACAGCGGCTCGATGCACTCGGTGGTGCCGGTACCGTCCATCGCATCTCCGGGCTTGTGCACGCCGCAGGCCAGGGCATTGACGATCTGGTCGTGGGCGCCGATGACCACGCGCACCTTCTCCGAAAGCCCCAGCTTCTGCGCCACGTCCGGCAGCAGCGGCCCCAGATCGGAGCCAGTCTCGTAGACCTCGGGCAGCTGATCGATGCGCAGTCCCGCCGCGTCCAGTAGCTCCTGCGACCAGCAGCGCTTCTCCACATCGTAGAGCAGCGTGCGGCAGGCCAGCGACACGTCCGTCGCGGGCACGCCGCTCAGGCGGTAGCAAATGTAGCCCGCGATCAGCAAAAACTTCCACACCGGCCGCTCGGCAACCTGCAGCGTGTAGAGCATCTTTGCAAGGGAATAGGACGCATCCGGCATGATGCGCGCGGTCTGCATGAACTTCTCCGCACCCACCTTCTCCACCAGCGCGTCGAACTCCTTCGACGAGGAGTCCGCAAAGTACATGATGATGTCGGTCAGCGCCCGGCCCTGATCATCCACCGGAACGAAGGACTCGCCGAAGGAGGACACCGTGATCGCCGCGACTTCATTTTTGTCCGGCAGCGCGTCCACGCATTCGCGGATGACCTGCACCACCGACGCGGACAGCACCTCCGCCTCCAGGTTCACCTTTCCGGGCGGATTGGGGTACTCCACATAGCTCAGCGCCAGCTGCTCGCCGTCGTCCCGAAAGGCCACGCATTTTGCACCGGTTCCGCCGATATCGACACCCAGACTGATCATATTCTACCTCCGCGCATTCGCAATGCTTTCTTATTATATACAGTCGCGGTTCGCAGAAATGGCAGATGCATTTACCGCGAACCGGACACAAAGTTATGATTCTATTATATCGCAAACGGTTGCGAAAGGCAAGGCTTCCCGACGATAATTTGCTTCTCTCAGCCAAAGAATTCGTGGTAGAGCGCGCGGATGGCGGGGTTCAGATCCTCCGCGTCGATGCCGATGATCAGGTTCAGCTCGTCGGAGCCCTGATCGATCATGTTGACGTTGATGCCCGCATGGCCCAGCGCGCCGAACACGCGGCCCGCAGCGCCGAGCTGGTTCTTCATACCCTGGCCCACCACCGTCAGCAGCGCCATGTTGTCGTTGATCTTGATGGAATCGGCCCGGGTCTCGGCCCACAGCTCCGCCATGACCTCGTCGCGCATGGGCGCAAGCTGGTCGCTGGGCACGATCACAGACATGATGTCGATGCCCGTGGGGATGTGCTCCACAATGATGTTGTGGCGCGCCAGCACCTGCAGCACCCGCATGGCGAAGCCGACCTCCTCGTTCATCTGATCCTTCTCGATCATGATGCTGGTGTAGCAGCCGCGCCCCGCGATGCCGGTGATGGTGCGTCCATGGCGCTCCTTGGGGTTGGTCTGGATCATCGTGCCGGGCGCATCGGGGTCGTTGGTATTGCGGATGTTGACCGGAATGCCCGCCGCCTTCACCGGGAAGATGGCGGATTCGTGCAGCACGGACGCGCCCATGTACGCAAGCTCGCGCAGCTCGGCGTAGGAGATCACGTCGATGGGCGCGGGGTTGTCCACGATGCGCGGATCGCAACTGAGCAGGCCGGACACGTCCGTCCAGTTCTCGTAGAGGTCGGATGCGGACGCGCGCGCCACGATCGCGCCGGAGATGTCCGATCCGCCGCGGCTGAAGGTGTGCACCCTGCCATCCGGCAGTCCGCCGTAGAAGCCGGGGAACACCGCGCAGGGCGTATCCTGAAGGATGAAGGACAGTTTCTCCTGCGTGGCCTCCGCATCGAAGCTGCCGTCCTCGCGGAAGAGGATGTAGTCCTCGGAGTCGATCAGCGGCCAATCCAGATAGGCGGCCATCACCATGGCGCTGAGATACTCTCCGCGGCTTCCGGCGTAGTCCCGGTCAACCTTGTTGCGCAGCTTTTTCTCGATGTGGTCAAGCTTGGCGGTCAGGTCTAGCTCCAGCCCCAACTCGCGCACGATCTCGCAGTAGCGCTCCCGCACCAGGCGGAAGCTGTCTGAGAAATCCAGATCGTTCTGCGCCGCGTCGCAGCAGCGGTACAGCAGATCGGTGATCTTGATGTCGTTCCAGCTGCGCTTGCCCGGCGCGGACACGACCACATAGCGCCGCGACGCATCGCTGTGAATGATCTTCGCGCACTTGCGGAACTGCGCCGCGTCCGCCAACGAGCTTCCGCCGAATTTTACCGTCTTGAGCATCGGTGTGTCCTCCGTCAGATCAGTGATTTCATGTCGTAGAAGCCCGCGCCCTGATTGACCAGGAACTCCGCCGCGCAGATCGCGCCCTCCGCGAACAGCGCGCGGCTGTGGGCCTCGTGCTTCAGGGTGATGGTCTGGCTCGCGGTGCAGATGTGCACCTCGTGGATGCCGACCACCTCGCCCATGCGCAGGGAGTGCACGCCCACCTCGTTCGGGGTGCGGGGCTGCATGCCGCTGCGGCCACAGACCATCTCCGCCTCGGGGCGAACCTCCTTCACGGCATTGAACAGCATCTTTGCCGTGCCGCTGGGCGCGTCCGCCTTGTGCTTATGGTGAGTCTCCACGATCTCAATGTCCGCCTCCGGGAACAGGCGCGCCGTCTCCCGGGCCATGCGGCACAGCTGGGCCACGCCCACGGACATGTTGCCGCTGTAAAACACCGGAATGCGCTCCGCAGCGGCATGGATGCGGGCAAGCTCCGCCGCGTCGTGGCCGGTGGTGGCGATCACCACCGGGCAATTCCGCGCCTCGGCCGCATCCAGCAGGGCGCTGACTGCACTGTGGTGGGAGAAGTCGATGATTGCGTCGGCCTCGGGAGCCTTCGCCAAATCGGTCAGCACCTCCACGCCTTCGCCCTTCGCATCCACTTTGGCCGTCAGTTCCAAGCGGGAATTCTCCCCGATCAGCCGGATCAGCTCCCGGCCCATGCGCCCGCAGGCGCCGTTTACGATGATTCTCATCCGATCAGGCCCTCCCTGCGCATGCAGCCCAGCAGGCGCTCGCGGTTGGCGCTCTCCATGGGGGTCAGCGGCAGGCGCAGCACGTCCTCGCAGTAGCCCATGGCCGCCATGGCCGCCTTGGCCGGGATCGGGTTGACCTCACAGAACAGCGCCTGAATCAGCGGCACGTAGCGCATCTGAAGCTCGGCGGCTCCGGCCACGTCGCCCGCGAAGTAGCGGCGGGTGATCTCGCAGGTCTCCTTGGGCAGCAGGTTGGAAAGCACCGAGATGCAGCCCAGGCCGCCCATGGACAGGATCGGAACGATCTGGTCGTCATTGCCGGAATAGATGTCCAGCTTGCCGTGCACCAGGGACATGGTCTCCACGATGGCGGAGATGTTGCCGTTGGCCTCCTTGATGGCCTGGATGTTCTCGTGTGCGGACAGGCGCAGGTAGGTGGCGGGCTGGATGTTGCAGCCGGTGCGGGAGGGCACGTTGTACAGAATCAGCGGCTTGGTGCTCGCGTCCGCGATGGTCATGAAGGAGCGGTACAGGCCCTCCTGGGTGGCCTTGTTGTAGTAGGGAGTGACCACCAACATCGCGTCCGCGCCAACCTCGCTTGCGAACTTCGTCAGCTCCACAGCGTAGGCCGTGTCGTTGCTGCCGGTGCCCGCGATCACCGGGACGCGACCGTTGGCGCGCTCCACGGCGTAGCGCACGACCTCCTTGTGCTCCTCGTCGCTCAGGGTCGGGCCCTCGCCGGAGGTGCCGCAGCTGACGATCGCGTCGATGCCGCTCTCGATCTGCCAGTCGATGAGGCGACCGTATGCGTCGTAATCCACCTCGCCGCTTGCCGTGAAGGGGGTGATGAGTGCGGTGGCGATGCCCTTGAAGATGCTCTGGTTCATGGTGATTTCCTCCTGTAGTCTGTCGTTTGTGTCAGTTCAGTTGCAATGCGATTTTCTCCATAAAGTCCGCGCCCGCATCCAGTACGGACTCATCGAAGTTGAAATGGTCGGAATGCAGCGCGGGCGACGGGCCCGTGCCCAGAAAGAAGAACATGCCCGGTAAGCTGCGCTGGTACCAGGAGAAGTCCTCGGTGATCATCACCGGCCTTTCCAGCTCCCGGTAGTCAACGCCGGACGCGCGAACCCTCCTGCACAGCTCCGGCGGATTCATCACCGCAGGATAGCCCTCGCTGGTGGTGAAGCGGAAGGAGCAGCCGGTTTCATTGGCGACATCCTGCGCGGCGGCGCGGATGCGATCCAGCATAGCGTAGAACACCTCGTCCTGAAAGGCCCGGAGCGTGCCCTCCAGGCGGGTGAAGCCGCTGACGGCGTTGCGCACGCTGCCGCTCTCCATCCTGCCGAAGCGCGCGAGGCGGTAGACGCCCTCGGGCCAGTCGGCCTCGATGGCCCGCACCCGCTGCACAAGCTCCACGCCCGCTTCCAGCGCGTCGATGCCCTGCTCCGCCTTGGCGATGTGGCTGGACTTGCCGGTGAACTCCGCCGTGATCTCGCAGGAGCGGCTCATCATCTCGTTCTCCCGGCTGGCGATTTCGCCCGCAGGGAGGTCGGGCCAGAGGTGCATGCCGAAGATGGCCTCCACGCCGTACTTCTCAAAGATGCCGCTCTCGCACACGTCCCGCGCGCCGCCGGTGGTCTCCTCCGCCGGCTGGAACACCAGCAGGAAGTTGTGCTTTGCGCTTGGCATGCGGTCGATTCTGCGCGCCAGCTCCAGTAACATGGCCATGTGGCCGTCGTGGCCGCAGGCGTGCATCCTTCCGGGAACCTCCGAGGCGAAGTCCAGCCCGGTCTGCTCCTGCACCGGCAGCGCGTCCGCGTCGCTGCGGAAGGCGATGGCCCGCGCTGCGCCCCGGTCGAACCAGGCGCACAGGCTGCCGGGGATGGGCGAAAACACCTCGCAGGACAGCGGAGAAAGCGATGCGCGCAGGTAATCCTCCGTGCGCTTCAAGTTCCGATCGAGCTCCGGAATCCGGTGCAGCGCGCGCCGGTCGGCGACGATCTGTTTCATCCTGAACCTCCCCTCTCCGGCCCCGCCGGAAACAAAAATTACCCGAAAGTGATTGCAATGTGCGCCATCCGATGATATCATATACGGCAAAACCAGGATCTGGAGGCGAACATCATGAACGCGCAGGAAATCATTGAACTCATCCGCAGCTCGAAGAAGCAGACCCCCGTCCGCGTCTACCTTCGGGAGAAAAACCCCATTCCCTTTGAGAACGTGAAGGCCTTCCCCATGGGCAACGGCACCAGCATCGTCTTCGGCGACTGGAGCGTCATCTCCCCCGTCCTGACCGCCCACGCGGAGGACATCGAGGAGCTGGTCGTGGAGAACGACTGCCGCAACTCGGCCATTCCGCTGCTGGACAAGAAGAACGTCAACGCCCGCATCGAGCCCGGCGCGATCATCCGCGACCAGGTGGAGATCGGCGACAACGCCGTGATCATGATGGGCGCGATCATCAACATCGGCGCGGTGATCGGCGAGGGCAGCATGATCGACATGGGCGCGGTGCTCGGCGGCCGCGCGACGGTGGGCAAGCACTGCCACATCGGCGCAGGCGCGGTGCTCGCAGGCGTGATCGAACCCGCCAGCGCCACCCCGGTGATCGTCGAGGACGACGTGCTCATCGGTGCGAACGCCGTGGTGATCGAGGGCGTGCGCATCGGCAAGGGCGCGGTGGTCGCCGCAGGCGCGGTGGTCATCAGCGACGTGGAGAGCGACACCGTGGTGGCCGGCATCCCCGCCCGCGTCATCAAGCGCAAGGACGAGAAGGCCGCCTCCAAGACCGCGCTGATCGACGCGCTGCGCGAGCTGTGAGCGAAGAAAAAAGATGGCTGAATCGATCAGCCATCTTTTTTATGTAGCGCCATTGCCCAGGGGCACGGAATCAAAGCCACAATACTCAGATAGCTCTCCGCAGTTCCAGCTCATCGCAGTCCTGCGACAGTTGCATGCGTATTTCACATACAACCAGGCCAGCCCTTGCCACAGGCCGCCTTCGGCATCATTCCCTTTCGCGGTCGCCCATGCCTGGCAGCATATCGGGTGCCGTTACTGATGTTTGATGCGCCTCTATCGACAAGGCTATATTAAATCCCAATTCGGATTCTGTCAATGCCCTGCGCGCCAATTTATTGAAAGTTTTACATTGTTGTTTTTGCACTCCCGAAAGCTGTATGCCCTGGAAATGCGCGCTTTTCACACGCCGCCGCAATCTTTTCGGCAATCCTGCGCACATCCTCGCCGAAAAAATCATGCAGCTTTCTTAAAAATTGCGCCGGAGCGCTCCGGGCTCTGCGACATGCATCTGCGTTCGCAAAGTTCCCTGCGCACCGGCGCGTTTTGTACATTTTTTCGCCTCAGCTCTTGCCCAGATAGGCCGAGCGCACCGCCGGATCGCTCAGCAGCTCTCTGCCGCTGCCCTCCAGGGTGATCCTGCCGGTCTCCAGCACGTAGCCCCGGTCGGCGATCTTCAGCGCGGCGTTGGCGTTCTGCTCGATCAGCAGCACCGTCACGCCGGAATCGCGAATCGTACGGATGATGGAGAAGATGTCCTTCACCACCAGCGGCGCAAGACCCAGCGACGGCTCGTCCATCATCAGAAGCTTGGGCTTGCTCATCAGCGCGCGGCCCACGGCCAGCATCTGCTGTTCGCCGCCGGACAGCGTGCCCGCCATCTGCCAGGCGCGCTCCTTCAGGCGGGGAAACAGGGCGTACATGCGCTGGATGTCCGCCTCCACGTCCCGATCGCTGCGCAGGTACGCGCCGATCTTCAGGTTCTCCAGCACCGTCATGTCCGGGAAAATCAGCCGCCCCTCGGGCACCAGGATCAGGCCCTTTTGCACCATGTACTTGCTGGGCTTGCCGGTGATGTCCTCGCCGTTGAAGAGGATCTTACCCGACTGGGCGCGCTCCAGGCCGGAGATGGCCCGCAGCGTGGTGGACTTTCCCGCGCCGTTCGCACCGATCAGCGAAACGATCTCGCCCTCATTCACTTGAATGCTCACGCCCTTCAGCGCGCGAATGCCGCCGTAGGACACGTGCAGATCCTGCAATTCAAGCATCATCGTCGTTCACCCCCAGGTATGCGGAAATCACGGCCTCGTTGTTCTGAATCTCCCGGGCCGTGCCGGAAGCGATCAGCGTGCCGTAGTTGAGCACGTAGATGCGGTCGGAGATGCCCATGACCACGTCCATGTGGTGCTCGATGAGCAGAATCGCGATGTTGAAGCGGTCGCGGATGCCGCAGATCAGCTCCTTGAGCTCGTCGGCCTCCGAGGGATTCATGCCCGCGGCAGGCTCATCCAGCAGAAGCAGGCTCGGCTGGGTGGCCAGCGCCCGGGCGATCTCCAGCTTGCGCTGCTTGCCGTAGGGCAGCGATCCGGCCAGTTCGCCCTTCAGGTCGGTCAGCCCCATGTACTTAAGCAGCTCGTCCGTGCGCTCGTGCACAGCCTTCATCTCCCTGCGATACCTCGGGGAGCGCAGCGTGGCGGCCACCCAGTTGCTCTTGAGCCGCACGTGCTGGGCCAGATCCACGTTCTCCGCTACCGTCAGCTGCGTAAACAGGCGGATGTTCTGGAAGGTTCGGGCGATGCCCTTCTCCGCGATGCGGTTGGGCTTCAGCCCGGTGATGTTCTGTGCATTCAGCGAGATCATGCCGCTGGTGGGCCTGTACACGCCGGTGATCATGTTGAAGGCGGTGGTCTTGCCAGCACCGTTGGGGCCGATCAGCGCCACGATTTCGTTGTTTCCGATGGTCATGCTCAGGTTGTTGACCGCAATCAGGCCGCCGAACTGCATCGTCGCCTGATTGACCTCCAGTACCGCGCGCATCATCCCTTCACCTCCCCGTGACCGGACATCTTGCGAAGCCGCCGACCGATGGCCGACCAGCTCAGCTCCTTCGTGCCGAACAGGCCGTTGCGGAAGAACACGATGATCAGCAGCAGGATGGCCGAGAACACCACCATGCGCATGCCGCTGATGCCGTCGGTGCTCCAGAAGCCCAGGTTGATGGGGCCGTCCAGCACGCGCAGGTACTCTTGACCAATTGTGACGATGAACGCGCCCGCGATGGAGCCGGTGATGGAGCCCATGCCGCCCATGACCACGATCATCAGCACGTTGTAGGTCTGGGCCACGCGGAACATGTCCGGGCCGATGGTGCCGTTGTAGCTCGCCAGCAGGCCGCCGCCCACCGCCGCGATGAAGGCGGAGAGCATGAAGGCCAGCATCTTGTGGAAGTACAAGCTCACGCCCATGGATTCCGCAGCGATCTGATCCTCGCGGATGGCCTTGAGCGCCGTGCCGTAGCTGGAGGAGGTCAGCAGCGCGATGAACAGGATCACCACCAGCGCCACGCCGTAGCACCACCAGATGTTGGCGCTGCCCGGAATGGACTTCAAACCCTGCGCGCCGTTGGTCACGCCCTGCATGTTCGTGATCAGCACGCGGATGATCTCCGAAAAGCCCATGGTTGCGATGGCGAGGTAGTCGCCCCGCAGCCGCAGCACCGGAAGGCCGATCAGGAAGGCCAGACCCGCCGCCAGCAGTCCGCCGATGATGAGCGTCACGCCGAAGGGCAGGGTCAGCTTGTCCAGCGGAGAAACCAGCGGCTGAATCATGAACAACACCTGCTTCTTCGCCGCCGGGATGGTCAGCAGCGCCGTGGTGTACGCGCCGATGGCCATGAAGCCCGCGTGTCCCAGGGAGAACAGGCCGGTGAAGCCGTTGATCAGGTTCATGGACAGCGCCAGCACCATGTTGATGGCGCACAGGCGCGCGATGCGCAGCACGTAGCTGCTGGCGTTGCCCTCGATGGCATAGAGGATGGCCGCCACAATGGCGAGCAGGAGAAGGGTCAGCGCCGCATGCAGACGTTTCGTTTTCTTCATATTGATCACACCTTCTCCGTCGTCTTTTCGCCCATCAGGCCCGTGGGCTTCACCAGAAGTACGAAGATCAGCAGCACGAAGGCGAAGGCGTCGCGGTAGCCCGAGAGCGCCGGGAACACCGCCACCAGCATGATCTCCACAAAGCCCAGCATAAGTCCGCCCAGCACAGCGCCCGCCGTGTTGCCGATGCCGCCCAGCACCGCCGCGATGAAGCACTTGATGCCCGGCATGGAGCCCACCGTGGGGCTGATCTGGGGATACTTCAGGCCCCACATCAGCGCGCCCACGCCCGCCAGCGCCGATCCGATGAAGAAGGTGGTGGCGATGGTGCGGTTCAGGTCGATGCCCATCAGCCGCGCGGCGTCGTAGTTCTTCGCCACGGCGCGCATGGCCAGGCCCGTCTTGGTGCGCTTGATCAGATACATCAGCGCAAGCAGCAGCACCGCCGTGATCGCGGGCACCAGAATGCCCAATCTCTGCATCTTCACACCGCCCAGGCTGATCACATCCGTAAACAGCGGAACCTCCGGGAAGGTGAGCGGGCGGCCGCCGAACACCACCGTGGCCAGGTTTTGCAGAAAGTAGCTCACGCCGATGGCGGAGATCAGCACGGATATGCGCGGCGCGTCCCGCAGCGGGCGGTAGGCCAGCCGCTCGGAAATCACGCCCAGCAGCGCGGTGATCAGGATTGTCAGTGTGAAGCTGATGTACCACGGCAGCAGGAACAGGCCGATGCCATAGAACACGATGTACATCGCCATCATGAAGATCTCGCCGTGCGCAAAGTTGATCAGCCGCAGCACGCCATAGACCATGGTGTAGCCGATGGCCAAAAGCGCGTAAAGGCTGCCCACGCACAGCGCGTTGGCGAGCTGTTGCAGAAATACGCCCATTGATTTCCCTCCTCTATTGTGCCTGAAATACACCGTCCGGGAGTTTGTAACTCCCGGACGACCGGTTTCAATCAGGGCTCGATCAGGGACAGGAATTCGGACGTGCCGTCGCCGTTGACCTTCTTGAAGACCACCGGGCGGATGGCGTCGTGGTTCTCATCCAGCGTGATGGTGCCCGCAGCGCCCACGAAGCCGGAGGTAGCGAACAGCGCCTCGCGAATCGCCTCGGGATCGGTGGAGCCGGCGGTCTCGATGGCGTTGCGCATAGTCAGGTAGCAGTCGAAGGCCATGACCGTGGTCGCCGCCGGGATCTTGCCGTACTTGGCTTCATACGCTTCAAGGAACTGGGTGGTCAGCTCGGTGGCGGGCTGCGCCGCATCGTAGAAGGTGGTGAAGATCACGCCGTCCACCTTCTCGCCCGCGATCTGGTACAGCTCGGGCGCATCCAGCGTGTCGCCGCCGAAGATCGGACCCTCGTAGCCCAGCTCGCGCGCCTGCTTGATGATCAGTGCGGCGGAGGGCGCATAGCCTACGCTGGTAAAGATCACATCGGGCTCCTTGGACAGCGCCTCGGTCAGCAGGGTGGTGAAGTCCTGATCGGTGTTGACGAAGTTGCCCTTGCTGGTCACCTCATAGCCCTCGTGGTTCGCCAGTTCCTGCTCGAAGTAGTTCACCAGACCCACCGCGTACTCGGACTCGATCTCCTGGATGATGGCGATCTTCTTGTACTCGTTCTCCACAGCGAAGCGCGCCAGCATCGTGCCCTGGAAGGGATCGATGAAGCAGATGCGCGCGTACCAGTCGCTCAGCAGCGTGACGGTGGGGTTCGTGGAGGTCGCCGTCAGCGCGGGAATCTCCGCCTCGGCGAACACGTCCGAGCCCGCCAGCGTAAGTCCAGAGGAGTAGGAGCCCAGCACCGCGACCACGCCCGCGTCCACCAGCGACTGCGCGGCCATCGAGGCCTCCACCTTGTCGGACTTGCTGTCGGCCTTCACCAGCTCGATCTGCTTGCCCAGAACCTCGGGATACATCTCGTGGGCCAGCTCGAAGCCCTCAATTTCCATGGCGCCGCCGCCCGCATAGGAACCGGTCAGCGGCTCGAACACGCCAATCTTGATGGTCTCCTCGGCAAAGGCCACAGCAGAGAAAAGCAGCATGGCCGCAAGCATGATGGCTAGGATCTTCTTCATTTTTCTTTCCCCCTTCTCAATCCTCCGGACGCTTTCGCCCGAAAAAACAACAAAGAGGAGTGCGGCAACACTGCCGCTCTCCCCTTTGATTGACACCATTTTACCCGAATTCTGACGCATGTCAAGCGCACTTCATGTTAATTGTTCGCTTCGCAACCGAAGAATCTTCCGATATTCGGAAAGCTTTTTACAAGAAAATCCCTTTTCGTGCGAATCGACAGGCTTTCCGTGAAAACTCCATCCAGCTTTCACAAAATGCTAGGTTTCTGTTGAATTTTGCATTTTTCCCATTGACGAATTGCAAATCGAGTGCTATTTTATCAAAAAAAGGAGGTTTTCGCAGCCCGTTTGACTTAGATTCAGTTCTATTTTTCATTTTCCTGCAAGGGAGGCCGCCCATATGTTGAATCTGACCCAGCACACACCGGAGATCAACCGCCTGCTGTCGCGCTACGGCGTGAAGTTCGGCATCTACAAGAATCAGACCTTTCACGAACAGCTCTTTCCCTTCGATGCGATCCCGCGCATCATCTCCTGCGAGGAGTTTTCACTGCTGGAGAGGGGCCTCATCCAGCGCGTGGACGCGCTGAACCTGTTTCTGGCGGACATCTACCACGACAAGCGCATCGTCCGCGACGGCGTGCTTCCCAGCGAATTCCTCTATGCCAGTAAGGGCTACCTGCCGGAGTGCGAGGGCATCTCGCCGCCGGCGGACATCTACAGCCACATCTCCGGCATCGATCTGGTGCAGGCGCAGGACAAGAGCTGGTACATCCTTGAGGACAACCTGCGCATCCCCTCGGGCGCGAGCTATCCGCTGATCGCCCGGGATCTCTGCCGCAGGGCCAGCCCCGAGACCTATCACCAGAACGACATCGTGGACAACCGCAACTATGCCGACCTTCTGCGCGAGACCATGGACTTCGTGTCCGCGCCGGGCATGCGGGTGATTCTGACCCCCGGGCGCTACAACGCCGCCTACTTCGAGCACAGCTACCTCGCGGAACGCACCGGTAGCGCGCTTGCCTCCAACAGCGACCTCTATGTGGAGGACGACAAGGTCTACTACCGCGACTATCGCGCTCAGTCCCAGCGCGTGGGCGTGATCTACCGCCGCCTGAGCGACGAATATCTGGATCCGCTGACCTTCCTGCCGGAGAGCCTGATCGGCGTGCCGGGCCTGATGAACGCCTACCGCGCTGGCAACGTGGCCATCGTCAACGCCCCCGGCAACGGCGTGGCCGACGACAAGGGCATCTACTACTTCGTTCCGAAGATGATCAAGTATTACCTGGATCAGGAGCCGATCCTGAAGAACGCCCCCACTTACCTGCCCTTCTATCCCGAGGACTACCGCTTCGTGATGGACAATCTGGAGCGCCTGGTGGTGAAGGACGTGAGCGAGGCCGGCGGCTACGGCGTAGTGTTCGGCCGGGATCTCTCCAGCGAGAAGCTTTCGGAGCTGCGCGCCACCATCCAGAACGAGCCGAGGCGCTTCATCGCCCAGGAGGTCATCGACTTCATCGACCTGCCGGTGATGGACGGCGACCACACCGTGCTGCGCAAGGCCGATCTGCGCGCCTTCGTGCTCTCGGGCAGGGAGACCCGTGTGTGGGCCAGCGGCCTGACCCGCTTCTCGCGCCAAGCGGATTCCTTCGTCGTCAATTCTTCTCAGGGAGGAGGCTTTAAGGACACATGGGTATTATCTCGCTAGAAAAGAGCAGCCGGCTGATCTGGCTGGGCCGCTACACGGAGCGCACCTTCACCATCTGTCGAACGCTGAGCCGCTGCTATGACGAAATGATCGATCGGGATGAGTACGCCTACCGCAGCTTTCTGGACTGCCTGGGCCTGCCCTACATCTACGGCAGCCGCGACGCATTCATCCGAACCTACATCTTTGACGCAAACGACCCCAATTCCCTTGCAAGCCAGCTCAACCGCGCGCTGGACAACGCCATTGAGATGCGCGAGGAGCTGACCAGCGACACCCTCTGCTACATCCAGATGGCTCAGGATGCGCTGAAGGAGGGCAACAACAGCTATGCGCCCATGCTGACGCTGCAGCAGGTGGTGGACGACCTGTTCGCCTTCTGGGGCAGCGCCGACGACAACGTGGCCAGCGAGGAGTGCCGCACGCTGCTCAAGTGCGGCAAGTACGTCGAGCGCCTGGACCTCTACGTGCGGCTGGGCTACAGCTTCCAGGACGTGCAGAAGGAGACCATGAAGCTCATCAACCGCCTGGGCAAGTCCCACTTTGCCCACCGCGAGGAGGACGCGCAGAAGCTGCGTGCGTGGACGGAGGACGAGGCGGCCTACCGCGTGTCCCGCCAGAACATCCTCGATTTGCTCTGGACGCTGCTATCATGAGGCGCTTTCGCTACGACTACAGCCTGACGCTGCGCTTCTCCGCCCCCATCTGCCGCCACAGCTTCCTGCTGCGCTTCTGGCCCAATGGCGACGAGACGCAGCAGCTGTGGGGCCGAGAGCTATGGAGCGCGCCCAAATCGACGCTTCCGCTGACTGCGGACGCATTCTCAAACGCCTGCGCCTGCGGCCACATCGAGGCGGAGCATCAGCAGTTGATCCTGCGCGCCCGGGGCGAGGCGCTCATCCGGGGCGGCAGGCTCGATGTCGCGGACTGCCCCGCCTGGTGCAAGCACACAACGCCGCTGACCCATGCGGACGGGGCCCTTCTCAGCCTCGCCCGCGACTTGCCTGCCGATCCAATGGACTGTGCGCTGGAGGCCTCCCGGCGCATCCACGAGCATGTGGAGTACCGCCGGGGCGCAACCGATGAGCGAACCAGCGCCGCCGAGGCGCTGCGTCTGGGCGCGGGCGTGTGCCAGGACTTTGCCCACATGCTGCTCGCGATTCTGCGCGCCCGGAACATCCCCGCGCGCTACGTGGCGGGGCTCATCCCCGGCGAGGGCGAGACCCACGCCTGGGTGGAGCTCTACGACGGCGCGGGCTTCGTGGGCGTCGACCCCACCCAGCTCCGCCCCACGGACGACGGCTATCTGCGGGTCAACGTGGGCCGCGACAGTAGGGACTGCGCCATCAATCGCGGCATGTTCACCGGCACGGCGCAGCAGACCATGGAGGTCTGCGCGCGCATGGTCGAAATCTGAATTCCGAATTATATCATCAGACTGGAGGGACAGCCTTGATACAGCAGCTGGTTTCCGTGAACCTGCCGGTGGACGAAGAGATGCGCGTGCAGAAGATGCGCATCATGCCCGCACACCCGGCGCAGAACCTGAAGCGCATCAGCATCGTGACCGGCACCCACGGCGACGAACTGGAGGGCCAGTACGTCTGCTACGAGCTGCAGCGCCGCCTGCGCGAGCGTCCGGAGCTGCTCAACGGCATCGTGGACATCTACCCGGCCCTGAACCCGCTGGGCGTGGACTCCATCACCCGCGGCGTGCCGGGCTTCGATCTGGACATGAACCGCATCTTCCCCGGCAGCGAGGACGGCGCGATGGCCGAATTCGCCGCCGCGCGCATCGTGCAGGACATCCAGGGCAGCGAGCTGTGCATCGACGTGCACGCCAGCAACATCTTCCTGCGGGAGGTTCCCCAGGTGCGCGTCTCGGAGCAGACGGCCCGTGATCTTCTGCCCTACGCCGTGCAGCTCAACTGCGACTTCATCTGGGTGCACGCCAGTGCCACCGTGCTGGAGAGCACCCTCGCCCACACCCTGAACATGCTGGGCGTGCACACGCTGGTGGTGGAGATGGGCGTGGGCATGCGCATCACCCGCGCCTACGGCGACCAGCTTCTGGACGGCATCTTCCACCTGCTGCACAGCGAGGGCATCTGGCTGGGCGAGTCGCCTGAGGTGCGCAGGCCCATCGTCTCCACCGACGGCAAGGTGGGCTTTGTGAACGCCGAGACTCTGGGCATGTTCGTGCCCCGGGTGACCCATTGGCAGGACGTGCGCCGGGGTCAGGTCATCGGCGACCTCATCAATCCCCTCACCGGCGAGGGCGTGGAGGTCAAGTCCCCCTGCGACGGCGTGCTGTTCACCCTGCGGGAGTACCCGCTGGTGTACGAGGGCTCGCTGATCGCCCGAGTGCTGTCCAGAGAGGAGGCCCAGGCATGAAGCGCGAAATTCTGTTCCGCCTGCAATCCCTCTACCGCGACGATCTGCGCGTCACGGGCTTCCGCTTCGGCGAGGGCGAAAAGGCCGCCTGCATCGTAGGCGCGCTGCGCGGCAACGAGGTGCAGCAGATGTACGTCGCCTCCCAGCTGGTGCGCAGGCTCTCCCGGCTGGAGGAGCAGGGCAGGCTGGCTCCCGGAAGGGAGATCCTGGTGGTGCCCTCCGTCAACCACTTCTCCATGAACATCGGCAAGCGCTTCTGGTCGCTGGACAACACCGACGTCAACCGCATGTTCCCCGGCTACCTTCAGGGCGAGACCACCCAGCGCATCGCCGCAAAGCTCTTCGAGCAGATCAGTTCCTATCAGATCGGCATCCAGTTCGCCTCCTTCTACATGCCCGGCAACTTCCTGCCCCATGTGAAGATGATGGATCTGGGCCTGCAGAGCCCCACGCTGGGCTGCAGCTTCGGCCTGCCCTACGTGCTGGTGCGCAATCCCCGGCCCTACGACACCACCACGCTCAACTACAACTGGCAGGTGTGGGAGACGAAGGCCTTCTCCGTCTACACCACCGCCACGGATTCCATCGACGAGCAGTCCGCCCGGGAGAGCATCGAGGCCGTGCTGCGCTTCCTGAGCACGCAGGGTCTGCTGCTGGACATGCACTTCGACGAGCCCGAGCCCTGCCGCATCGTGACGGAGAGCAGCCTGGTGTCCGTGCACACCCACGCCGCTGGCATCTACCGCCGCTTCTATCACCCCGGCGACCGGGTGCGCGCCGGTCAGGCCCTGTGCGAAATTCTCCACCCCCTCGAGGGCACGGTGATCGACCGCGTGTGCTCCCCGGTCAGCGGCCGCGTGTTCTTCGCCCACAAGTCCCCGCTGGTGTACGAGCGCGGCGTGATCTACAAGATCATCGTGGACGAATAACTGCATATTTCCTGAATAAATATTCCAAATATCCCCCGAATGCGGAAAAAATAACAGAAATACCCGCTCCGGGGGATTGTTTTCCCGCTGGATTCTGCTATAATTACCCCGTTGCGCATACTTATGCGCAACCTCGCTGCACAAAAGGAGGGTTGAGCCGGAACAGCAGCATTCTCTTGTTGGAGCCCATACGCGGGCTCGGCCAATTTTACAGCGCAGGGCGAAGGCCCTGTAGGTAGCGCGGGAGATTTCTCCCACCCGTACTTGTGTAAAACAGCATGAGAGTAGTAAAAGTAGCAAGTTCACAACGATTTTTTGAATCACAGAACCCATAACTATATAGACTCAAAGATCCGTTCATTGAATCTGTCGAAGGGCGGGCACATCGTGCCCAATCAGCAAACGAGACAATCACGGTGCCTGTAACAAGTACAATTACATTTTTTCAGGAGTGAGAAACAATGAAAAAACTGATTGTATGGTTGCTTGTACTCTGCATGTCCCTCAGCCTCAGCTCCGCTTTTGCAAGCGAGGCCGGCAATTACACCGACGAAATGAAGTTTGACGACGGCTGCGACCTCAGCCCCGACGACGGCGCGGACAGCGTCGAGCGCCTGGGCGACCACCAGGGCAGTCCCTACTTCAGCAATCTGGATTTTTATAATATGGAATCCGGAGAAACGCTGACCATCCTCCCCCACTTCAAGACCATCCAACAGTCCAGCGAGTGGAGCTGCGGCGTGACCAGCGCACTGATGACCCTGGAGTGGTACGGCCTGCGCGGCGATTATACCGAGGAAACCCTCGCACAGCTGCGTCCCAACGGCCTCACCCCCGGCGCGACCAGCCTCTCCCAGCTGATCGCCATCTTTGAAGGCGTGGGCGGCTTCGACTGCTACTCCGCCATCGATGCCGGCGAGGACGTGTACGAGATCTTCACCTTCGACTTCATTCAGGAAACCCTGGCCGCGGGCAATCCCATCCTGATCGGCTGGAACGACTGGGGCGGACACTGGCAGGTGATCATCGGCTACGACACCATGGGCACCGAGACCACCCAGGACGACGTGATCATCGTGGCGGATCCCTACGACACCACTGACCACAACCAGGACGGCTACGGCGTGTACTCCGCCGAGCGCTTCCTGTACAACTTCACCTTCTACAACTTCTTCGATGAGGAATCCGGCGAACTGAACGACATGTGCTTCCTCGTCGCCACCCCCACGGCCGAATAAACTGTCCTCCGGCTCGGCAGAACTTCGCGCAGTGGAAGACCAAAGCAGACCAACGCCGCCGTATCATCCCGATACGACGGCGATTTTTATAGCTCGATGTCCCCCATGCGCGCGGCGTGGAACAGAAACTGCTGCAAGAGGCCCGCGTTCGGCCCCAGCAGCTCACGGGACTGGAGCATCAGCTTCTTCCTGCTGCACCCGCAGACGCCGAACCAGCTCTTCAGCAGCTTCTCCACCCACACGTCCACCGGAAAGGCCGAGGTCTGTCCGCAGCCGAACAGCAGAACGCAGTCCGCCACCTTGTCACCCACCCCGGGAAGGGAGGTCAGCAAGCGGTGGGCCTCGAAGTAGTCCATCTCCCTGAGCTGCCACAGCGGGAAGCCGTCCAGTACCGCCTGCGCCGTGCCGATGAGATAGGGCGCGCGATAGCCCACGCCCAGGCTGCGCAGCAGGCTCTCGTCGCAGTTCGCCAGCTTTTCCGGCGACGGAAAGCCGCGCAGCGCGCGACCATCCATTTCAAATGTGTCACCCAGCGCCCCGCACAGCGCCTCTACCAGGCTTCGGATGCGCCGCACATTGTTGTTGGCCGAAAGGATGAAGGCAAGCAGTGCCTCCCAAGGATCCTGATTGAGCACCCGCAGCCCCGGATACAGCGCGATGGCCCGCTCTGCCGCAGGGATGTGGGCAAACTCCCGGGCCAGTGCGCCGTAGTCCCGATCCAGATCGAGGAAGTGCCGCAATTCCGCCGCATCCATATCACTCCGGGCGTACACGCCGCCGTCCTCCTGCCATAGCAGCACGGGTTTTCCGCACACCACGCCCGCAAAGCCGTTCTCCTGCGCATCAAAGTGGAAGCACTGGGCGCTGTCCATCAGGCACAGCCGCAAATCAATGCTTTCGTTTCCAAGCAGCATCTTTTCCATCGTTCACCAACCATTCTCTCTGTATGACAAAAGCGCCGGAGATTCCTCTCCGACGCTTCAGCGACCAAATTATTCGGCAGCAGCTTCCGTCTTGGGATAGATGCTGACCTGCTTGCGGGTCTTGTCCTTGCGCTCGAACTTGACGATGCCGTCAATCTTTGCGTAGAGGGTATCATCATCACCGATGCCAACATTGTGGCCGGGATGGATTTTCGTTCCGCGCTGGCGAACGAGAATGTTTCCCGCCAGTACGAACTGACCGTCGCTGCGCTTGGTGCCCAGGCGCTGCGCATGGCTGTCGCGGCCGTTGCGGGAGGAACCCATTCCCTTCTTATGAGCGAAGAGCTGCAGATTCATCTTGAACATTTGCTTTACCTCCGTTCCTTGAAGATAATCCGAAGATTTCGAGGGTATTCCCTCTGGATTGCCTGAAGCCCCTCCAGGAGCGTCACCAGCAAAAGCTGTGCTTGCCGGATCTGATCCTCGCTGGCCTCGGGCGTCAAAATTGCTTCAATGAACGCTCCATCATCGTCCTGGTCGAACATCACCGGCGCCTTCAGGACGTTTTTCAGTCCGTTGAGCGTGGTCTGGGTCAGCGTCGAAATCGCCGCGCAGACGATGTCTGCACCAGCCTCAGCATAGCCCGAATGTCCGTTGGCCCTGTATCCGAGCAGAGCGCCGTCGGACCGCTTCAAAAAAGTAACGGTCGTTCCCGAAGATTTCATCAGCCGTTGATGGCGGTGATTTCAACCTTGGTGTAGGGCTGACGATGGCCCTGCTTTTTGCGCTCGTTCTTCTTGGCCTTGTACTTATAGACGACGATCTTCTTGGACTTGACCTGCGCCAGAACCTTGCCCTCGACCTTTGCACCCGCGACCACGGGAGTGCCGATCTTGGTCTCGCCATCGTTGCCGACGAGCAGAACCTCATCGAAAGTAACCGCTTCGTCTGCCTGCGCGTTGATCTTCTCTACGAAAATAACGTCGCCCTGCTGAACACGGTACTGCTTGCCACCGGTCTGAATGACTGCGTACACGCGTTGCACCTCCTATACTAAAATCTCGCCGAAGTTTGGCAGCATTTGTATGCGTTTCAAGCCGACTTCGAGCGGCTTACCAAGTTATTATACATGTTTTCCCCCGTCCTGTCAATCCAATTGCGGCGACAATCCGGGGGAAACATGAAAAAATAACACGATTTTTGACCTTGACTCAGCGCTCAAAGTAGCGGGCGATGCCCTCCACCATGCCCTGAACCAGTTTCTCCTGATAGGCGGGGTCGTTGAGCTTCTCATCCTCGTCGGGATTGGACATGTACCCCATCTCCACCAGGATGCAGGGCACGATGGACCAGTTGTTCATCGTGTAGGTGTCGCGCAGGAACACGCCGCGGGCCTTCGCGCCGGTGGTCTCGCTCATGGCCTCCAAAAGCACCTGCGCCGCCGCCTCGCTCTCCTCCTGCTTCTCGCCGGTCGCACGCACGAACATGCCAATGCCGTTGGCGCTGCTGTCCGTCGCGCCGTCGCAGTGCAGGCGCAGCACCAGATCCACGCCCAGCTCGTTCATCATCTCGGCGCGCTCCAGATTGGAGATGTCCACGTCATTGGTCTCGCGGGTCATGTACACCTTGCAGCCCTGTGCCTCCAGCGCTTCGCGCAGCTTCAGCGCGACCTCCAGATTGGTGATGTACTCCGCAATGCCGGTGCGCACGCCCGCGGTGCCGGAGGAGACCTTCGCCTTCGTCTCCGAGCTGCCCGGCGCAACCGGCTCCTTCTCGCTGTTGGCGTGCTCCTGATGGCCCGGGTCGATGCCGATGCGCAGGCCGTAGAGCCGGGGCGCCTCGGTCGGTTCCGGCGTGGGCGTGGCAGTGGGTTCCGCAGTGGGCGCAGCGGTTGCCGTCGCGTCCGTGGTGGGTATGGCGCTCGCGGCCGGCGTCGCGCTGCGCGTAGCCGCGGGTGCAACACTCGCAGCCGCCGCCGTGGGCGCAAGCGTGACGCTGGGCGTCTCCACAACGCTCGTGACCGAAACCGTGCCCTGGATCGGAACGATCTCCGCCAGCGCACCGACAAGAAGCATCGAAACTGCCAGCAGGCAGATCAGAATTCTACGCATCATATCATTTTGCCTCCAGAATCTTCAATTGAACGGCAGTTTGACGGAATGCACGCATCAAATGTTCCACATCAAAGAGGGAAATGCTGCCAAAACTTGCTCCAAGCAGGTTCTCCACAGCCTCCCGGTAGGCGTTGAGCAGGTCCACGATGCCGATCACGCAGTCCGGATTGTCCGGGTTTTCCGCGAGGATCCGGCAGGCCTCGTCGTTGACATCGCAGCTCAGCATCAGCACGATGCGGCCGATCTGCCCCGGATTGCGGGTGAAGAAGCTGCCGTCGGCGATGCCAGCGGAGACGACCTCGTCCAGCAGCGGGCGCAGGCTATCCAGCATGAAGCTGCGGGTCTGCTCCCGGAAGTGCACGTCGCAGTCGATGTAGCTCAGCTTCAGCACCAGCGCCGTGAACTCCGGCGACTCGCGGTTGAACAGGTGCAGCGTTCCAAGCAGCAGATTGAGCTTCTGCACCGGATTGAGCTTCCCGGAGTAGAGCTCCGCGCGGATGCGCTCCAGTTCGCTCGCAGCGCGCTGGCGGCAGATCTCCTCCAACAGTGCGATCTTCGATTCGAAGTAGTGATAGAAACCGCCCTTGGAGATGGATAGCGCATCCAGGATGTCCTGAATGGACGTCTCGTCGTAGCCCCGCTCAAAGAACAGCTTTTCGGCGGTTCTGATGATGGAATCCCTGCGCAGTTCACCCTTTTTCATGGCCAAGCCGCCTCCTTTGTTCTGTGATTATGACAACATTGTAACAAACCAACCAAAGTCTGTCAATCACTTCTTTCCGAACCTGGATGGTTTTGAACCAACTTTGG
>JAUNNK010000004.1:33406-47710 GCA_030537335.1 Clostridia bacterium
TTTCCCAACTTCAGTCGGATTTTGACCAACTCCAGTCGAATTCCGTCGGCTTGCAGGCGCATTTCCATGCTTCGGCGGTCGGTTTTCATGGCGAGCGGATGCGCCGGATTTTTGCGCCATTTTCCCCTTTGTGTTACGCTCGGTCCTGCGTTCTGAACCGACTTCGGTCTTTTTATCAGATTTTTTCTCCCGCAGGTAGGGCGGCACCAGACAGGAACCGTTCCAGCCGATCAGATCCTCGCGGCCAGCCTTCTTCAGTGCCTCCAGCACCAGCTTGTGGTTGGCGGGATTGAAGTACTGCATCAGCGCGCGCTGCATGGCCTTCTCGCGGGGATCCCTGGGCACATACACGTGCTGCATGGTACGCGGGTCGATGCCGGTGTGGAACATCGCCGTGGACATGGTGCCCGGCGTGGGGTAGAAGTCCTGCACCTGTTCGGGGCGCAAGCCGCTCTTCTTCAGATAGCAAGCCAACAGAATGGCGTCGTCCAGGGTGCTGCCGGGGTGGCTGGACATCAAATAGGGCACCAGATACTGATCCATGTGGGCGTTCTCATTGGCCTGCTTGTAGCGGTGCACGAAGTCCTCGAACACCGAAGGCTCCGGCTTGCCCATGTACTCCAGAACCCGGGGACTGACGTGCTCCGGCGCAACCTTCAATTGGCCGGAGATGTGGTGCTTCACCAGCTCATTTAGAAAGCCGGACTTATTGTCCTTCAGTACGTAATCGTAGCGGATGCCCGAGCGCACGAACACCTTCTTCACGCCCGGAAGCTGGCGCAGGCTGCGCAGAATGTCGATGTACTCCCGGTGATCCGCCTTCAAATTCTTGCACGGCTCCGGGAACAGGCACTGGCGATCCTTGCACGCGCCGCACTTGAGCTGCTTTGCGCAGGCAGGCTCGCGGAAGTTGGCCGTGGGGCCGCCCACATCGTGAATGTAGCCCTTGAAGCCGGGCTGCTTGGTCAACAGCCGCCCCTCCGCCAGGATGGACTCCTTGCTGCGGGAGGTCACGATGCGCCCCTGATGGAAGGTCAGCGCGCAGAAGTTGCACGCGCCGAAGCAGCCGCGCACCTGTGCGATGGAGAACTGCACCTCCTGAATCGCCGGCACGCCGCCCAGCTGATCGTACATCGGATGCCAGGCCCGCTTGTAGGGCAGGGCGTATACCGCGTCCAGCTCGTCGCGGGTCAGCGGCAGATCCGGCTTGTTTTGCAAAAGATACCGCCGCCCATGCTTCTGGGCGAGGGGCTTTCCGCGCACCGGATCCTGCTGGTCGTACTGCTGCTTGAAGGCCTCGGCGTAGGCGCGCTTGTCCTTGGCGACCTCCTCCTGAGAGGCGATCACCAGGAAGCCCTCGGGCACCTCCTTCGCCATGACGCAGGTGCCGGGAATGCGCATTTCGGCAAAATCCCGACCGGAGTCGATAAATTCCGCCACGCGCAGGATGCTGCGCTCGCCCATGCCGAACATCAAAACGTCCGCACAGCTGTCGACCAGCATGGAATTGCGCACCCGATCGTCCCAGTAGTCGTAGTGGGCAAAGCGCCGCAGCGATGCCTCCACGCCGCCGATGGCGATGGGTATGGAGCCGTAGGCCTCGCGAATCCGGTTGGAATAGACCGCAGTCGCCCGGTCGGGCCGGCAACCCGCGCGCCCGCCCGGGGAGTAAACGTCCTCGCTGCGGGGCTTTTTGGCGGCGGTGTAGTGGTTCACCATGGAGTCGATCACGCCCGCCGTGACCAGAAAGCCTAGTCGGGGCCGTCCGAAGCGCTTGAAATCCTCGCAGGAGTGCCA
The DNA here is from genome assembly GCA_030537335.1 of Clostridia bacterium. Classification (GTDB taxonomy): domain Bacteria; phylum Bacillota; class Clostridia; order Christensenellales; family Aristaeellaceae; genus SFTH01. The sequence continues at coordinate 35,204 of JAUNNK010000004.1, forward strand.
GTCCGGCTGGGGCAGCATGGCCACGCGGTAGCCCGCGTTTTCCAGCACCCGGGAGATGATCGCCAGGCCGAAGGACGGGTGATCCACGTAGGCGTCGCCCGTCACGTACACAAAGTCCGGCTGCTCCCAGCCCAGTTCGCGCATCTCCGCAGCCGTCACCGGCAGAAATCCCTTTGCCATGTCAGTCCTCGCTCTCCGCCGCGGCCAGGTAGTCCTGCACCGCGCGCTGCATCACGTCCACCGCGCCGCGCATCAGCTCCTCCGCCGACGCATTTGCCTTGAAATAGACCAAGGTCGGTGGATTTCCGCCCTGCATGCGCAGGCATTCCGGGTACTTTTTGATCGCCATCAGCACCCGCACCAGATCAACGTCCGCCGCGATGGAGAAGCGCATCAGCAGATCGCCGTTGCGCACCGTCACATAGTCGATGCCCAGCTGGCTGCACAGTGCCTTCAGGCTGGCGATTTCGATCAGGTTCATCACGGGGCGGTTCGGGTCGCCGAAGCGGTCGATCAGCTCCTCGATCATGTCGTCCCGATCCTCCTGATTGCGGATCGTGGCGATCTTCTTGTACATCTCCACCCGCAGCAGGTCGCTGGAGACGTACTCCTGGGGCAGATAGGCGTCCATCTTCACGTCCACGCGGGTCTCGATGTCGCCCATGGAGGTGTCGCCGCGCATCTCGCGCACGGTATCCTCGATCATCTTCACGTACAGGTCGTAGCCCACCGAGGCCATGAAGCCGCTCTGCTCGCTGCCCAGCAGGTTGCCCGCGCCGCGAATCTCCAGATCGCGCATGGCCACGCGGAAGCCGGAGCCGAACTCCGTGAACTCCCGGATGGCGTTGAGGCGCTTGTCGGCGGCCTCGGTGAGCACCTTATTGGGGTTGACAGTGAGGTAGGCGTAGGCCAGGCGGTTGCTGCGGCCCACGCGTCCGCGCAGCTGGTAGAGCTGGGACAGGCCGAAGCGGTCCGCATCACAGACGATCAGCGTGTTCGCCCGGGGCACGTCCAGACCGGCCTCGATGATGGTGCTGCACAGCAGAACGTCGTACTTGCCATCGTAGAAGTCCAGCATCACGTCCTCCAGGGCGTGCTCCCGCATCTGGCCGTAGCCCACGGCGATGCGCGCCTCGGGCACAAGCCGCTTGAGCCGCGAATACATCACCTCGATGGTCTGCACCCGGTTGTAGAGCACGTAGACCTGGCCGCCGCGGCTGAGCTCCCGCAGGATGGCGTCGCGCACCAGGCCGTCGGAGTACTCCACCACGTAGGTCTGCACCGGATAGCGCTCCTCCGGCGGGGATTGCAGCAGGCTCATGTCGCGGATGCCCACCATGGACATGTGCAGCGTGCGGGGAATGGGCGTGGCAGTCAGCGTCAGCACGTCCACCGAGCGCTTCATCTGCTTGATGGCCTCCTTGTGGGTGACGCCGAAGCGCTGCTCCTCGTCCACCACCAGCAGGCCCAGGTCCTTGAACTTCACGTCCTTGGCCAGCAGCCGGTGGGTGCCCACCACCACGTCCACCGAGCCCTCCTTGAGCTCCTTGAGAATCTGCTTCTGCTCCGCCGCGGTCTTAAAGCGGCTGAGCACCTCCACCTTCACTGGGAAGCCCGCAAAGCGGTTCAGCATGGTGGCGTAGTGCTGCTGCACCAGAATCGTGGTGGGCGCGAGCATCGCCGCCTGCTTGCCGCTCATCACGGCCTTGAAGATCGCGCGCAGGGCCACCTCGGTCTTGCCGTAGCCCACGTCGCCGCAGAGCAGGCGATCCATCACCTTGGGCTTCTCCATGTCGCGCTTGATGTCCTCGATGGCGGCCAGCTGATCCGGCGTCTCCTCGTAGGGGAAGTTGTCCTCAAACTCCCGCTGCCAGGGGGTGTCCTTCTCAAAGGCGTAGCCCGGCACAGCCTCGCGCTGTGCGTAGAGCTTGAGCAGGTCGCCTGCGATGTCCTTGATGGACTGGCGGACCTTGCTCTTCTGCCGCTGCCACTCGCCGCCGGACAGGCGGTTCAGCTTGGGCGCTTCGCCCTCGGAGCCGATGTACTTCTGCACCCGGTCCAGCTGATCCGTGGGCACGTACAACTTGTCGGTGCCCTGATAGCGGATGTGAAGAAAGTCGCGGTAGGTGCCCTCGCTGGCCAGGCGCACCACGCCCATAAACTGGCCCACGCCGTGATTCTCGTGTACGACGTAATCGCCCACCTTCAGATCGGTGAAGGCAGCGATCTTCTCGCCTGAGCGCGCGCGGCTGCGGCTCTTCTGGCGGTTCATGCCGTAGACGTCGGACTCGGACACCAGCGCAAATTTTATCTCCGGATAGAGGAAGCCCCGGTTCAGCGCCAGCGGGAGGATCTTGACCTCCCCCTGCGGCAGCGCCTGCGGAGGCTCCGGCAGAAACTCCGCCGCGCAGTCCTGATTCTTCAGCGCCTGCTGCAATCTCTCGCTGCGGGCCACGCCGCCCGCCAGCAGCGCCACCTGCCAGCCATCCTTCCTCCACTTCTCCAGATCCAGCGCCAGTTCCTTGATGTTCGCCTGGTAGCCGGTTGCGTTGCGGCTCTCGATCTGAATCAGCGCCTGGGGCCTGAAGTCCCGCTCCGTGCGCAGAAAGGGATTCGTGAGCAGCACGCCACGCCCGTCCACCCGGGACAGCAGCTGGTCATAGCTCAGCAGCAGCTCCGCCTGAACCGGAAGCGCATCGCCGCGCTCCAGTGCCGCCGTCAGCAGTTCCTTGAACTCCAGGAAGCGGTTCTCGCTGCGCTCGCGCAGGCGCTCCGGCTGGTCGAATACGATCAGCGGATCGTCGAAATATTCCAGGATCGTGCTGCCCGCGTTGAGCAGCACCGGCAGGATGGACTCCGCACCGTCGAAGCTGCGGCCCGTCTCCAGCGCGTCGATGACCTGCAGGAAGCTCCGGTCGCGGCTGGACGCGATGGTCGCGCGCTCCGCGTCCGCGCCCTCCTCCTTCTCCTCCGCCTGCGAGGCCTTCAGGAACTCCTCGAAGGGGGTGAGGCCGAACTCCGTCTCCAGCTTCTTCTGCCGGTTCGCCTGCGCCGGATTCTCGCCGCGCTTTTTCAGCTCGAAGCGCAGAAACTGCGCCGCACGCCGGGCCTCGTCCTGCGTGAGCAGAAACTCCTTGGCCGGATAGATGCGTGCGGACTCCCTGCGAGAGATGGAGCGCTGGGTCATCACGTCGAAGCTGCGGATGGAGTCGATCTCGTCGTCGAAGAACTCGATGCGCAGCGCGTTGGGCTCGCCGATGGGGTACACGTCCAGGATGCCGCCGCGCAGCGCGCACTGGCCCCGGGCCTCGACAAGCTGCACGCGCTCGTAGCCCGCGTCGGTCAGCAGCTGCATTAGGTCATTGGGCTCCATGCGCGCGGATTCGTCCAGCGCAACCACGTGGTCCCGGAAGCGCTGCGGGGGCAGCATGCGTTGCAGCGCAGCGTCCACCGGCACCACCAGCGCCTGCACCGCGCCGGTGACGCACGCGCCGATGACGTCGATGCGCCGCATGGTCAGATCCCGGCTGGCCGCGGAGGATTTGACGAAGGATATGTCCCGACCGGGCAGCAGCCGCGCGCCGCCCTCCAGCAGCACGTTCAGATCCTCGGTCATGTGCACGGCGAGCATGTCGTTGGGCGCAAGCACGATCAGCCTGCGACCCGTACTGCGGGCAAGCGCCGCCAGCAGATGCGCGCGCTGCGCGTCATCCGGCCCATACACCGAGCAGATCTTTCCCGCCCCAATCGCCTCGTTCAGCGTCTGAAAGGACTCCAGTCGCTCCAGAGGTTCAAACAGGCAGTTCAACGTCTCCTTCATACTTCCTCCCAGGTGGGCGCTAACCGTTCAGCTTGCCCACCATCTGGCGGGCAGGCTCCACGCCCTTGTCGATCAATTCCGCAATCACGTCCGCCGCGTTGTTGTACGCGTCGAACATGGTCTGGCGCAGCTCCTTGGTCTGATAGGTCGCCAGTACCCAATCCTTCATGTCCCAGCCCTCTGCCGGACGGCCGATGCCCACCCGCACCCGCGGGAAGTTGTCGCGCCCCAGCAGATAGATGATGTTGCGCATGCCGTTGTGGGTGCCCGCGCTGCCCGAGGGGCGGAAGCGCAGCTTGCCCTCCGGCAGGTCCACGTCGTCATAGACCACGATCAGCTGGTCCTCCTCGGGCTTGTACCAGTTCACCAGTTGCACCACCGATTCGCCCGACAGGTTCATGAAGGTCTGCGGCTGGCACAGCGCCACGCGATGGCCGCGAATCGTGCCCTCGCCCACCACCGCCTTGCAACGCAGCTTCAGCATGGGAATATCATATTTCTGCGACAGGATCTCCAGCACATCGAAGCCCACGTTGTGCCGCGTGTGTTCATATTTTCTGCCCGGATTGCCCAGACCAACGATCACATACATGCTATCTTCATCCTCCAAGCCCAATCCTTCAGTATCATTTTATTGTAGCAAGTCCCCGCTTCGCCTGTCAAGCTCGACGGCATTAAGAAGTATTGCCCGCAAAATGCATTCGGGAACCGCGCGCAGCTCCCGGGCGCGCAAACGCGCCGCGTCGGGAAGATTTGCCCGATCGCGGCGCGTCGTTTCGTTTGATTATGCAGGTCGTTGAACCGCTTCTGCAAGGTCGGCGATGCGCTCGCCCATGCAGACGGGGATCTCTTTTTCCTCCGCGGAAAGTGCAAAGACCTCTTCGGGAATTTGTATCCTTCCCGGCTCGATCAGCAGGATCACCGTGGAGCCGCCGTAGAGGAACATGCCCTTCTCATCGCCGCGCTCAAAGCGCTCTGGCGCGGGATGGTTTGCAATCTTCCCCACCAGCATCGCGCCCACCTCGATCTGCGCCACCGTGCCCAGATGATCGGTCTCAAACAGCGCGTACTCCCGGCAGTTGCGCACGAACACCGCCATCTGCTCCAGCGCGATGGGCCGCACGGTGTGCAGCTCCCCGGGAATAAAGCCGTTGCGCAGCAGCCGTCCGCCGTCCGGGTAGCAGTAGCGGTGGTAGTGGTTCACGCACAGCCGGAACACCAAGCACGCGCCGCCCTCGAAGCGCGCAGCCATAGGATCGCCGCCCAGCAGGTCATTGATCGTGTACAGGCTCTGCTTGGCGGGGATCACCGTGCCACTATGAATGGGATACACGCTGAGCAGGCCGTCGCAGGGAGCCACCAGCGCATCCGGCGAAGCATCCACCGGACGCAGCTCCGGGCGGATTCTGCGGCTGAAGCAGTCGTTGAAGCAGCGGAAGTTATCCGAGAAAAAGTCCTCCAGGCGGATGCCGTTCTTGCGCACGAAGGGCTTGATCAGCGGCTTTGACAGCGTGGAATCCAGGAAGCGCCCGCAGAGACGTGAGAGCGGACGTGCGCGCAGCGGCTTCAGCAGCAGCCTGCCCACCGTCGTGTGATAGAGGAAGCGCAGCGCGGCTCCGTCCCGGGGGCGGGGAAGGACCGTGCGGCTATGTATCAGCTGTTCCATGCTCAGTGCAGGCGCAGGCCGTAGCGGAGGATGAGCATCGCGATGAACTCCACCGCGCCGATGGCAACCATGATCAGCACGCCCCGCATGCCCGGCTTGCGCATCTGAAACTTCGCAAGGAAGGCAAAGCCCGTCAGCACCGCCACGCCCAAATACAGGGGCGTGATGTCCATGGGCGTGAGGAACTGAAGCAGCATCACCGTGGGGAAGATCAGCGCCGCCGAGGTCACGGGCAGGCCGGTGAAGTAGCGCCGCGCGCCGCCCTCGGTCTTCTGACGCTCCTCCTCGGTAACGTTGAAGTAGGCCAGGCGAATCAGCGCGGCCAGCATGTAAAGCAGGAGCACGGCGTAGGCCAGACCCCGGGCGACCAGCACCATGGTGCGCCCGCCCTCCGCAAACAGCTCCTGCATCAGCGGCGAGCAGCGCAGCGTCGCAACGCCGATGCAGGCGGGCAGTACGCCGAAGGCCACCACGTCCGCGAGGGAATCCACCTGCACGCCGAACCTGCACTCACGCTCGCTGCGGTCCTTCTTGGTGCGGGCGACCCTGCCGTCAAAGGCGTCGCACAGGCCGCTGGCCAGCAGCGCGAAGATCCCGATGTAGGGATGCCCGCCGCCGCTGAGCGAGGCGAAGATGCCCACGCCGGAGAAGATCAGGGAAAGGTAGGTCAGTATCATCGTGTAATTGTAGTATCCGATCATTTATGCTTGCTTCCTCACTTTTTGCATCAAGTATTTCACCAGAACCGCCGCACCACAGATCAGAATGCAGCTGTAAAACGAGATCGACCGGCTCAGCAGCTCCAGATTCACCGCGCTCTCCTGCGCCATCATCTGACCGAAGCCATCCATCAGCATCAGATCGGCCACGCCCATCGCGCCCGGTATGGGCACGAAGCTGTAACCCAGAATCGAAAAGCCCTGCACCGCCCAGGCATCCAGCATCTGCTCCGCAGCGCCGCCCGCAGCCCGGAACGCGCACATGGTCACGGCGATCAGCAGCATGCGCTGCATCAGGTTCAGCGCGAAGGTGCGCCAGAGCATGCCCCCCTGACCCGCCGCCAGCTGTACGTTTCGCCTGTAGTCGTCGATGGCCGTCCGCAGGCGTTCGCGCTTCCGCTCCAGCCTGCGCAGCAGGCGCAGCTTCGCCAATCCCCGCAGAACCGCGTCGCACGCCCGGTGCAGCAGCTGCTCTTTCTTCAAAAGCAGCACCAGCAGCAGCACCAGTCCGCACTGAACCGCGCAGCCGATCAGGATCATCAGCCTGGCCAGCGGGCTGAACATGCAATACACACCCGGCCGGAACAGAAAGCACAGGATGCCGATGACCACGATGGACAGCGTGTACATGATCAGGTTCAGCAGCAGCGCCACGGTGGACACCGGCCCAGGTATGCCGTCGCGCATCATGAAGAAGGCGCTGGCGGGCTGACCTCCGGTGGCCGAGGGCGTGATCGCGGAGAAGTAGACGTCCGCCGAGGCATAGACGAAGCCGTCCGGGCCGCGTTTTCTGTGACCAAAGCTCTTGCAGATCTGCAAAATGGCCATTCCCTCGGACCAGACCGAGAGCAGCATGCACGCAAAGGCCAACGCCAGCCACGTCATGGATGCGCCCTGCAGGAATTCCAGGAAGCCCGCAAGGGAAAAGTCCTTCGACTGCGAGGAGACCGCCCAGACGGTGCACGCCGCAATCAGCACAAACAGCAGCGACCACAGCGCCTCCCGCTTCGCGTTCAATCCGCCCGACTGCGTCCGGGCGCGATCCGCTCGATCCATCTGACTCACGCCTCCCCTCCTCTTCTACGCAGCCGCGTGACCTCCAGCTGGTCCAGCAGCCTGCCCGCGCGAAGCTTATCCGACAGCAGAAGCCCAACTTCGGCCACCAGCACGCCCGCAGGAATGTCCACCAGCACGTGCTGCTTCACCAGCACCGTGCTCGCAAACACCAGCAGCGTCAGTACCAGCATCGCCGGCGCGTACCAGCGCGGCACGCGCTTCATGCCGATTGCGCCGCGAAAGCAGATCCAGCTCTCCAGACAGTGTATCGAGGGAAACAGGTTGCCGGGCAGGTCCGCCGCAAAGATCAGCCGCGTCAACGCCGCAAAGACGCCGCTGCCCTCCACCACAGGCCGCTCAATCTGCGTGGGCAGCGCGATGAAAAACAGCATGCAGATGAGCTTGGCGATGATTTCGCCCGCCAGCACCCGGTTGCAGTGCGCCCGGCTCTCCCGGGCGATCAGAACGTAGCCCACGACCCATTGCAGGTAGGCCACAATGTAAATCACGATCCACACCGGGCGGAATGGAATGCGCGCGTCCAGCGGCAGCGCCAGATCCCAGTGCTTTGCATGCAGCATCAGAAACTGCGTGCCCTCGTAGACAATCAGGTTTATTATGACCAGAAGCACAAGCGGTATGCGCGCATAGGAGGGCAGAATCCGCTCGAGCCCCTGTTGAATCCTCTGCTTTTGTATCCTTTTGCGCAAATCCAACCTCCCCTCCGGCACACGTCGCGCCGATAACACACAACATATAATTTTATGCTAGCATCATCGAACAAAATTTGCAAGCAACTATTGGTTGATATTTTTCATTTTTTGTATGTTTCCGCCAAAGTGTTGCGGAAAGCTATCACATAGGGGGCGGAGATTCGCCTGCAGCAGCGCAGCGCATGAAAAGGCCCCGGACGCGGTGCGCATCCGGGGCGATCCCATGCTTCAATCAGGCGGCGATGTACTTGTCGATGATGCTCTGCACGGTGCCGTCCGCGATCAGCTCCTCCAGCGCGGCGTTGAAGGAATCGTACAGCGGGCTTTCCTTGGCGAAGCAGATGGCGTACTCCTCCAGGGCATAGGCGGTGTCCAGCAGCGCCAGACCCTCGTTCGCCTCGGCGAAGCTGACGGCAACCTGATCGTCGACGATCATGCAGTCGATCTTGCCGGACAGCAGCGCCATGACCGCGTCGCCGTACTTGTTGTAGCGCTCCACGCTGTGCTTCAGGCCGTTGGCCTCCACGTCGCTGGTGATGTACAGGTCACCGGTGGTGCCGATCTGCACGCCGATCTTGAACTCGTTGTCCGGGTTGAACAGGTCGTCCACGGAGGTGATGCTGGTCTCGGCGGGCACCAGAACGGACTGCTTCGCGGTGGTATAGGGCGTGGAGAAGTCCACATTCTGCTTGCGTTCCTCGGTGACGGTGAAGCCGGACATGCCGAAGTCCACCTTTCCGGAGCACACGGCGGCGATGATGGAGTCGAACTGCATGTCCTGAATCTCCAGCTCGCAGCCCAGCTTCTCGGCCACCGCATAGGCGATTTCCACGTCGATGCCCACGATCTCGCCGGTCTCGTCGTCGTAGTACTCATAGGGTGGGAAGTCGCAGCTGGAACCCATCGTCAGCTTTTCCGCCATCGCGCAGCCCATCAGCATCAGCGCGCAAACCAGCAGCATTGCAATCGTCTTTTTCATATGTTTGACCCTCTTTCTTTCCCATTGTTTTTCCCGTTGTCCCCCCTGCGCTCCGCGCCGGATGGATTGGACACAGGATAGCACTTCAGGGCCGTGCTGTCAATGCATATTTATGTAATTTTTCGCATATTCTCGAATTTTTATACCTGCGTACAGGAATTCGCCCACAATTTATGCATCATGTACGCATAATTTTACCTGCACAGTATTGCACGAGGGGCGCGGTAGGTTTTATAATAGATCAAACTGTGTTTTTGGGGGTTGAAATGCATGGCGAATACCAAGTCCCTGGCGGGAAAGAGCTTCCTGAAATTGTTGGACCTGACGCCCCAGGAGATCGGCGCGCTGATCGATCTGGCGGCGGAGCTCAAGCAAAAGAAGAAGGCGCACATCGCCCACGACGCGCTGCGCGGCAGAAACGTTGCGCTGATCTTTGAAAAGACCAGCACCCGCACCCGCTGCAGCTTCGAGGTTGCGGCCTACGATCTGGGCATGGGCGTGACCTATCTCGACCCCTCCGGCTCCCAGATCGGCAAAAAGGAATCCATCGCCGACACCGCGCGGGTGCTGGGCCGCATGTACGACGGCATCGAGTACCGCGGCTTCGGCCAGGAGATCGTGGAGACGCTGGCGAAGCACGCCGGCGTGCCGGTGTGGAACGGCTTGACCAACGAGTTCCATCCCACCCAGATTCTGGCGGACTTCCTGACGATCCGCGAGCGCTTCGGCCGCCTTCAGGGCGTGAAGCTTGTGTACATGGGCGACGCGCGCTACAACATGGGCAACTCGCTGATGGTAGGCTGCGCGAAGATGGGCCTGGAGTTCGTGGCCTGTGCCCCGAAGAAGTACTTCCCCGATGCCGCGCTCATTTCTCAGTGCCAGCAGATCGCGTCCCAGACCGGCGCGAAGCTCTCCTTCTGCGAGGACCCGATGGAGGCCGTGCAGGGCGCGAACGTGATCTATACCGACGTGTGGGTCTCCATGGGCGAGCCCGCCGAGGTGTGGGAGGAGCGCATCCGCGAACTGTCCCCCTATCAGGTGGACGCGAAGAAGATGGCCGCAGCCGCATCGGACTGCGTATTTATGCACTGCCTGCCGGCCTTCCACGACCTGAACACCGGCATCGGCCGCGAAATTTCTGAAAAATACGGAATCAACGAGATGGAAGTGACGGACGAGGTGTTCGAGTCCCCGGCCTCCATCGTGTTTGACGAGGCGGAGAACCGCATGCACACCATCAAGGCTGTGATGGCGGCGACCCTCGGCGCATTCTGATCATAGCTGCAAAAGAACCGGCAATCTGCCGGTTCTTGGTACGAAAGAGAGGTTATTTATGGCGAAGGCTTATCTGGTGCTGGCCGACGGCAGCGTGTACGAGGGCGTCGGCATCGGCGCGGAGGCGTGCGGCCTGGGCGAGCTGGTGTTCACCACGGGCATGGTGGGCTATCTGGAGACCCTGACCGACCCCAGCTATGCGGGACAGATCGTGATGCAGACCTTCCCGTTGATCGGCAACTACGGCGTGATCGAGGACGACTTCGAGGGCAAGTGTCACGTGCGCGGCTATGTGGTGCGCGAACTGTGCGACGCGCCCTCCAACTTCCGCAGCCAGTATGAACTGGACCGCTTCCTGAAGGAGCGCGGCGTACCCGGCATCTGCGGCGTGGACACCCGCGCCATCACCCGCAAGATTCGCGAGAGCGGTGTGATGAACGCCATGATCTGCTCCGAAATCCCCGCCGATCTGACCCCCATTCAGGCGTACAGCGTCAGCGGCGTGGTGGACGAGGTCACCTGCACCTCCCCCTCCACCCATCCAGCCTGCGGAGAGGAAAAGTACCGCGTGGCGCTCATGGACTACGGCGCAAAGCGCAACATCGTGCGCGAATTGCAGAAGCGCGGCTGCACGGTGACGGTCTGGCCCGCACGCACCCCCGCCCGGGAGATCCTGAACGGCGGCTTCGATGGCGTGATGCTCTCCAACGGCCCCGGCGACCCCAGCGAGAACAGCTACTGCATCGCCCAGATCGCAAAGCTGCTGGGCAAGCTGCCGGTGTTCGGCATCTGCCTGGGCCACCAGCTGACGGCGCTGGCCGCAGGCGGGCGCACAGAAAAAATGAAGTTTGGCCACCGCGGCGCGAACCAGCCGGTGAAGGAGGTTGGCGGCACGCGCACCTACATCACCAGCCAGAACCACGGCTACGCGGTGGTGTCCGCGTCCGTCCAGGAGGGACAGATTCGCTTCGTCAACGCAAACGACAACACCTGCGAGGGCATCGACTACCCCGAGTGGAACGCCTTCACCGTGCAGTTCCACCCGGAGGCCTGCTCCGGCCCCCGCGACACCGCTTTCCTCTTTGACCGCTTCATTTCCATGATGGGAGGTGCCGCCGCATGCCGCTGAACAAGGACATCAAGAAGGTGCTGATGATCGGCTCCGGCCCGATCGTCATCGGCCAGGCCGCCGAATTTGACTACGCCGGTGCCCAGGCCTGCCGGGTGCTGAAGGCGGCGGGCATCAACGTGGTGCTGGTGAACTCCAACCCCGCCACCATCATGACCGACCGCGCACTGGCGGACGAAATCTACCTTGAGCCCCTGACGGCCCAGACCGTCAAGCGCATCATCGAGCACGAGAAGCCCGACAGCATGCTGGCGGGCCTGGGCGGACAGACGGGCCTGACCATCGCCATGCAGCTCTCCAAGGAGGGCTTTCTGGAGAAGCACGGCGTGCAGCTGATCGGCACCAACGCCGACGCCATCGACAAGGCGGAGGACCGCCAGCTGTTCAAGGACACCATGACGGAGATCGGCGAGCCCACCATCCCCTCCGAGATCGCCAACGACGTGCCCCGCGCGCTGGAGATCGCCGAAAAAATCGGCTATCCAGTGATCGTGCGCCCCGCATTCACGCTGGGCGGCGCAGGCGGCGGCGTTGCGGACGACCCGGAGCAGCTCAAAGAGATCGCCCGCACGGGTCTGGACATGTCCCCCATCACCCAGGTGCTGATCGAGAAGTGCATCGCCGGATGGAAGGAGATTGAGTTCGAGGTCATGCGCGACTCCGTGGGCAACGTCATCGCCGTGTGCTCCATGGAGAACTTCGACCCCGTCGGCATCCACACCGGCGACTCCATCGTGGTCGCGCCCGCGCTCACCCTCTCCGACAAGGAGTATCAGATGCTGCGCAGCGCATCGCTGAACATCATCACGGCGCTGGGCATCGTGGGCGGCTGCAACTGCCAGTTCGCGCTGAACCCGGACAGCTTCGAGTATGCGGTGATCGAGGTCAACCCCCGCGTGTCCCGCTCCTCGGCGCTGGCCAGCAAGGCCACCGGCTACCCCATCGCCAAGGTCACCACCCAGATCGCCCTGGGCTACACCCTGGACGAGATCAAAAACGAGGTCACCGGCAAGACCTGTGCCTGCTTCGAGCCTACGGTGGACTACGTGGTGGTCAAGTTCCCCAAGTGGCCCTTCGACAAGTTCAACACCGCCTCCCGCCGCCTGGGCACCCAGATGAAGGCCACCGGCGAGGTCATGGCCATCGCGCC
>JAUNNK010000005.1 GCA_030537335.1 Clostridia bacterium
GGTGGGTTCAACGGTGGGCTCGACGACGGGCTCGTAGGCGAAGAGTGCCTCCAGGAACTCCGCGTTCACGCTGCGGCTGCTGCCCTCGATGCCGGCGGCTGCCATGTAGGCCTCCAGCGCGCGGCTGGTGGCGCTGTCAAAGGTGCCGCTGATCTTGCCGGTCATGAAGCCCAGCTCCACCAGCTTGTTCTGCAGTTCCTTCACGCGGACGCCGGTATCGCCGCGCTTCAGGGTGATGAAGTCCTCGCACTCCGGTGCGCTGCTCTTGTACAGGGCCTTCAGGGTCTTGACGCCGGCGACGCCGTCCGCCTTCAGACCGGCGGTCTCCTGGAACAGCTTCACGGCTTCCTTGGTGCGGCTGCCGAAGTCGCCGTCCACGGGCTCGGCCAGGTAGCCCAGCTCGCGCAGGCGGGACTGGAGCTTCTCAACGCGGATGCCGCTGTAGCCCTTGGAGAGGGTTACGTAGGTCACATATTCCGGGGCGTTGGCGGCGAACAGGCGCTCCTGAACCTGGGCGCTGGCCACGCCGTCCTGGGTGAAGCCGATGGCGTCCTGGAAGTAGCGCACCGCGCGGCGGGTTCTGCTGCCGAAGATGCCGTCCACGGAGCCACAGCTGTAACCCAGCTCGTTCAGGCGGGTCTGCATTGCGCGCACCGCATCGCCGCGGTCGCCGACGCTCAGAGAGCTGTAGCCGGAGGCGGTCTGCGGGATGGTCTCCGCAGTCTCGCCCTCCAGGGCGATGTAGCGGATGCCGGCCTCAACAGGGCTCAGGTTGGCGAAGTCGCCCTCCTGCTCCACGGCGGCGCTGACCACGATGTAGGGGAAATCTGCGGAATAGGCGCTGTTCATGGGATCCGGCTCCGCCAGGGTGACCAGCAGGCCGCCCAGGCGCAGATCGTCCTCCTCCGCGTTGTACAGGCCCACGCCAACGTAGAGCGTGCCGGCTGCGTCGAAGGCGTAGCGCTCGATCGTGATGTAAGTGACGGGAACCTCAGAAAGCTGCACGCGGTAGCTGGCAGTGGCGGCGTCATAGGATATGGCCGTCTCGGTCAGCGGGATCTCCGGCAGCTGCTGCATGCCGCCGAAGGAGGCCCAGGCGTACTCCTGCACCAGCTCGGCAGGGACGTTCAGCGCAACGCCCTCGCCGGTGACCAGCGCGTTCAGCGCAGCCCAGTTCTGGCAGATCAGCGCGATCTGCGTCCAGACAAATTCGGGGTTGCCCGCGTCGTAGGCGACCTCGCCCTCGATGCCCATGTTGCGGGCCAGGCTGTCAAGCACGGGGATCATCTCATAGAGCTTATCCTCCGTGGTCATGGGTTCCAGAATCGTGAGTTCGGTGTTGGTCACAGGCTCGGCGAACGCGAACGCGGAGATCGCCAGCATTGCGGCCATAAGGATGCACAGGATTTTCTTCATGATGTTCACTCCTCCCCATCGGGTTTCAACCGATGTGTTTTTTAGACGGTTTTGCCTGGATGAAAGTTCAATGAAATTGGGAAATTAACATATTTAACATTGCACGTCGGGAAGCTCAGAGGCGCTCCAGGAAGGAGTGCATCTCGCCGTTCGTCTTGTAGCCGGGCAGAGTGTCCAGGTTCACCTTGTGCAGGCTGGCGAACAGGTTGATCTCCACGTTGGGGTTGACCGCGCGCAGGCTGCGTATCAGCTCCTTGGTCTCCTTGCGCTTGGACGCGCCCGCGTCGTAGGCGGCGGATTCGGAGAAGCGGCACGCGCAGCGCAGGAAGGTCAGGCCGTTGTAGCGCTGCCAGGCCAGGACGTCGTCCTCGCGGACGCAGTACAGCGGGCGGATCAGCTCCATGCCCTCGAAGTTCGTGCTGCGCAGCCGGGGAACCATGCCCTGGAGCTGCGCGCCGTAGGTCATGGACATCAGCGCCGTCTCGATCACGTCGTTCAGGTGGTGGCCCAGGGCGATCTTGTTGCAGCCCCGGCGCTGGGCCTCGGCGTATAGGTGGCCCCGGCGCATGCGGGCGCAGATGTAGCAGGGGTTCTCCCCGGCGGCCTGCTCCGAGGCCGAGAACACGTCCGTCTCGAAAATGGTCAGCGGAATGCGCAAAAGCCGCGCGTTCTCCTCGATCTGCCTGCGGTTCTCCGGGCTGTAGCCGGGGTCCATGCAGATGAACTCCAGCTCGAAGGGAACCTCGCTGAAGGGCTGCAGGTGCTTCATCAGCATCGCCAGCAGCCAGGAGTCCTTGCCGCCGGAGATGCACACCGCGATCTTGTCGCCGCTCTGGATCAGCTCGTAGCGCTTGATGGCCGCGATGAAGGGATTCCACAGCTCCTTGCGGTACTTCTTGATGAGGCTGCGCTCGGCAAGCTGATGGGTTTCAAGCTCACGTGCCATTCTGCTTCACCTCCTCGATCAGATCCCGGACAACCTCTCCGGCGAGGATCAATCCCGCCGCCGCAGGGACGAAGGCCATTGAGCCGGGCGTGGCGCGCCTGCCATCCGGCGCGTCCTCGGCCTCGCCCAGGGGCGTGCGCGCCTCCTCCTCGGAGTAGACCACCTTCAGCTTCTTCACGCCCTTGCGCTTGAGCAGGTTGCGCATGGCCCGGGCCAGCGGGCAGACCTTCGTGCTGTAGATGTCCGCCACGCGGAAGCGGCTGGGGTCGAGCTTGTTGCCCGCGCCCATGGAGCTGATGACGGGAACGTTCGCCGCCTGGGCGCGCAGTACGATCTCCAGCTTGGCGCTGACGGTGTCCACCGCGTCCACCACGTAGTCGTACTGGGAGAAGTCGAAGGTATCGGCGTTCTCCGGCAGGAAGAAACAGTTGTGGCGGTTCACCTGAATCTCCGGACAGATGTCGCGCACGCGCTCCGCCGCCGCGTCCACCTTCCGCATGCCGAGGGTGGCGTGGGTGGCGATGATCTGCCGGTTCAGGTTGGTGAGCGAAACCTCGTCGTTGTCGATCAGATCCAGCGTGCCCACGCCGCTGCGTGCCAGGGCCTCGACCACGTAGCCGCCCACGCCGCCCACGCCGAACACCGCTACGCGGCTGCGGTGCAGCTTCTCCATGGCGTCTGCTCCGATCAGCAGCTCCGTGCGGGAAAATTGGTTCATGCAATTGCACCTCGTCAAATGTCGTCGATAATCATGCAGCCTTGCCGTCGGCGGCGGTGAGAATGTCCGCGCGGGGGAGATCCCGGAAGAAGCGCAGCGCAAAGGGCAGGGACAACAGACCCGTCAGCACGTCCGCGCAGGGCTGGGCAAGCTGCAGGCCCGTCACGCCCAGCAGCGGCGCGAGCACCAGCAGCAGCGGGATGAAGCACAGTCCGCCGCGCAGGCTGGCCAGCAGCAGCGCCCGTCCCTTCAGCCCGCAGGTCTGAAACAGCATGCTGGGGGACAGGTTCAGCGCGGAGAACACCAGGCCGATGCAGACCAGCCGCAGCGCGCGGCTGCCGATGCGCAGCACCTCAGGATCGCTCTGGAAGCGCGCCACGATCTGCGGCGCGAAGATCAGCCCGACGCAGCCCAGCAGCGCCAAAATCGCGATGGTCACCAGCAGTGTAAAGCGGAAGGCCCTGCGCAGACGGGCGTACTTCTGCGCCTGATAGTTGAAGCCGGCCACCGGCTGGAAGCCCTGGCACACGCCGATGGCGATGCCGATCATGAAGGACTGGCAGCGTGCGGTGATGGCCATGGCGGACACGCACGCGTCGCCGTAGACCCCGGCGCAGTGGTTCAGCACGCCGCTGGACACGCTCATCAGGCCCTGGCGGAACAGGTTGGGAAAGCCCGTGGACAGGATGTCCCAGATGGTGTGCAGGTTCGCGGAGAAGTTGCGGGGGGACAGGCGGCTCTGGGTGTGGCGCTGGAACAGCACCAGCAGCACGATGAAGCTCACCGTCTGGCTCAGCGCCGTGGAGAGTCCCGCGCCGGACACGCCCATGTGCAGGCCGTAGATGAAGATGGGATCGCCGACCATGTTCAGGATCGCGCCCAGGCTCAGGCCGATCATGGCGTAGAAGGCCATGCCCTCGTAGCGCAGCACGTTGTTGAGCACCAGCGAGGCGATCAGCATCGGCGCGGCGGCGAGGATGTACACGCCGTAATCCCGGGCGTAGGGGAGGATGGTGGCAGTGCTGCCCATCGCGCGCATCAGCGGGTCGATCAGCGGGACACCCAGCAGCAGAAACAACGCGCCCACGCCGATGGCCAGAAAGAAGCTGGTGGAGGCGTAGTGGGAGGCTGCGTCCGCGTCCTGCTTCGCCAGCAGACGGGAGATCACGCTGCCCGCGCCGTGGCCCAGCATGAAGCCGATGGCCTGCAGCACCGTCATCAGCGTGAACACCACGCCCACCGCGCCGCTGGCGCTCACCCCCAGCGAGCCCACGAAGTAGGTATCGGCCAGGTTGTAGATGTTCGAGATGAGCATGCTGATGATCGTCGGCACGGACAGGGAGACGATCAGGCGCTCCACCGGGGTCTGTGTCATCTTTTGATAGTGCAATTCCGCCTGCGTCATGGCCGGTCCCCTCCGTGCAAATTCGATGCTTTATTATAGAAGAAAAGCTGTTAATTCCTCTAGCGCATGAAAAAACTGACCTGCCGGATGGCGGGTCAGTTTCATGAGGGTGTCCGGCTTACAGCACGGTGAAGGTGCCGATGATGCGCGCCGCGATGACCATGAAGTCCGAATCGGACTGGGGGGTGAACACGAAGTTCAGCACCCGGTCGTTCAGCAGCGCGGCGCAGCAGCTCACGTCCTCGTCGGTGAGGTCGTAGACGACGAATTGCGTGCCGTTGAATTCGTACACACCGGAGGTCTGGGGCTGGGCGGTCTCCTGAATCAGCGCGCAGAGGGTGTCGATGTCGGAGCAGTCGGTGATCCAGCTCTGGATGTAGAGCCAGCGCTCAGCGGCGGCGTCGCTCAGGCAGTACAGCACGCCGTTCTGGGCCATCTCGTCGCTGACCTCATAGTGCAGCCAGTCGGCGGGCAGCTCCAGCGAAAAGCCGTCCTCAAAGGCGAGGGTCAGGTAGGTCGGCTCTGCGGCAGGCTCCTCCTCTGGAGTCTCGGTGGTTTCCTCCGCGTCCGCAGTGATGACCTGCGCCGGGGCAAAGGCGTTGTTGGGTTCCGCTGAAGCTGTGGCGGTGGATTCGGAAGCGACGCTCGTCTCCTGGGCCAGCGCGCCGCAGCACAGCAGCGTCAGCGCCAGCAGCGCACAGATAAATTGCTTCATATAGATTGCTCCTTGTCTGAGATGGATCTGCTCCTCAGGAGTCTCTCCGGCGGAAGATCCAGAATTTGCTTGCAAAGTAGTTGAGAATCACGACGATCACGTTGGAGAGCAGCTTGGCGATCAGGTGGTTCATGCCCAGCAACAGCACGCAGCCCTCCACAAACACCACGTCGAAGCCCAGGGAAAGCAGGCGCGCGGTCACGAAGCCCGGCACCTCCCGGCGCAGCACCTCCCGCGTCCAGTCCGGGCTGCGGAACACGTATTTCTTGTTGGCCCAGAACGCGAACGCCACCGACAGCACCCACGCCAGGATGTTTGCCACCAGAATCAGCGTGGGGTGATCCGGCGCGCCGCCGGTGATGGCGGCCCAGCCCTGGGTGATGCCGGCGTAGACGCCGTAGTTGATCGCGGTGGTCAGCACCCCGGCCACGCAGTATACGAAGAGCTCGCGGAAGCGGTCGCTCTTCAGAAAATCCTTCAAACGTTTCATATGCATACTTCTCTCATTTAATCCCTTTCATTATAGCATCGGCGGCGGGTGCGGTCAACGGCTTCGCCGATTTGTCAGGATTGCGTCATTTTTCATGGCCTGCAAGTCGATCTGCGGCCCGGACTGCCGCTCTCGCCCGGAGGACGACGTCTATTCAAGAATTGTTCATTCTTTTATAACCTATAAAACCTATTGACTAAATGGAATGATGTGCTATAATACCTCTACCGGGTATGGAAAAACATTGGAAATTTGTGAGACCGATCCCTTTGTAGGGCAAAAAGAGGGAAAGAAAATGAACAGAAAGATTGTAAAGCTGATTGCATTGCTGTGTGCACTGATTCTGACGCTTGCGGCCTGCAGCGGCAAAACGCCTGCGGCCACCGAGGCTCCGGCAGCGGAAGCTCCAGCCACCGAGGCTCCGGCAGCGGCGACTGAGGCGCCTGCCGCGGAAGTGGTTGCGCAGGCGGAGACTGCGGAGGAGACGGCGGCGGTCGATGGTCTGACGATTCCGCTGTCCTCCCTGACGGAGCAGCCGCTGTTCGTCGACTGGAACCAGGATGGCACGGCCATGCAGCTGATCGCGCTGATCGACAGCGAAGGCGCGCCGCAGCTGGCCTACAACACCTGCCAGGTGTGTGCGGGCTCGCCCTACGCTTACTTTGAATATCAGAACGGCGTTCTGGTGTGCCAGAACTGCGGCAACCGCTTCGCGCTGAGCTCGGTGGGCAAGGTGTCCGGCGGCTGCAACCCGATGCCTGTGACGAACTATGAAAACGACGGCGCGCAGCTCGTCGTTCCGGAGGACGTGCTTGCGCAGGCGGCGCTGTCCTTCAAGAACTGGAAGGCGTTTTAAAGATGAGTTACATTCGCAAGACCTGGCAGGTGGAGGGCATGCACTGCGTGCACTGTGAAGCCGCTGTCGCGGGCGCAGTGCGGACGCTGAAAGGGCTGAAGGACGTGCGGGTGAGCTTCCGCAAGGGCACGATGACGGCGCTGTGGGATGCGGACATTCTGCCGTTTGAACGGATCGCCGCGCGGATTGCGGACGCGGGCTATACCCTTGTCGCCGAAAGGAAGCGCCGCTCTCTGTGGAAGGACGCGATTCAGCTGGTTCTGCTGCTGCTGGCGCTGGCGGCCATCTATTGGGTCATGACCTGCACGGTGGTGGCCGACTGGATGCGCGCATTCCCGGTGGCACGAGCGGGCATGAGCCTGGGCATGCTGCTGGCGCTGGGCCTGATGACCTCGCTGCACTGCGTGGCCATGTGCGGCGGCATCAACATCGCCCAGAGCGCGAACGCCGCGCAGAAGGGGCGAAAGCCCGCGCGGGCAAACCTGATGTACAACCTGGGCCGCGTGATCTCCTACACGGTGATCGGCGGCGTCGTGGGCGCGCTGGGCTTGGCCATCAGCATCAGCAGCACCGTCAAGGCCTGCATTCAGATCGCTGCGGCGGCCTTCATGCTCATCATGGCGCTGAACCTGCTGGGCGGCTTTGCCTGGCTGCGGCGCTTCACCATCAGCATGCCCAAGGGCCTGAGCCAGCGCATCATGGGCAGGAGCGCGGGCCACTCCTCCTTCATCATCGGACTGGCCAACGGCCTGATGCCCTGCGGCCCGCTGCAGTCCATGCAGCTCTACGCCCTCTCCACCGGCAGCTGGTGGATGGGCGCGCTGTCCATGCTGTGCTTCAGCCTGGGCACGGTGCCGCTGATGCTGTGCATCGGCCTGATCGGCGGCAAGCTGAATCAGAAGTTCGCCCGGCCCATGCGCATCGTCTCGGCGGTTCTGGTGGTGCTGATGGGCATGAGCATGCTCGTAAGCGGCCTTGCGCTGGCGGGCGTTGGCGTGGCTGCGGTTCCCATGGGCGAGGACGGCTATGCCGTGGTGCGCGATGGCGTGCAGTACGTCTACTCCGAGGTGGACTACGGCAGCTATCCGGTGATCACCGTGCAGGCCGGCATTCCCGTAAAGTGGACGATTTATGCCGACGAAAACAAGCTCACCGGCTGCAACAACGAGATCATCGTGCCCGCCTACAGCCTGGATATTCCGCTTCAGGCCGGTGAAAACATCGTGGAATTCACGCCCACGCAGACCGGCGTGGTTCCCTACACCTGCTGGATGGGCATGATCCGCAGCAGCATCTACGTGGTGGACGAACTGAACGATGTGGAACCTGTGGAGGAGGCCAGTCCGGCTCCGGCGTATGTGCCCGCCTGCTGCATGTAAATACGCGGCGATGTGAGGGCGCCCGCCCTACGGCACAGAGCGGATTCGAGCAGCATTTTCAAAACCAGACGTAAGAAATCCAGTCCATTCTTGCCGGACTGGATTTCGGGTGAAAACAGGCATACCAATCGGAAAGAAACATAGAGTCCCTATCCCTTTGATCTATGGGGATAGGGACTTGTTCGCTTAAACCGCGCCAGCGATGTGCCGGCGGCGGCTCGCCGCTCAGCCTGCCTGCCAGGGAAAGTGCACGGTGATCTCCGTGCCCACGTTGGGCTCGCTCTGCAGGTCGATGCTGCCGCCCAGCAGCTGCACCGCATGCTTGACGATGGACAGGCCGAGGCCGGTGCCGCCGGTGGCCTTGGAGCGGCTCTTGTCCACGCGGAAGAAGCGCTCGAAGATGCGGGGCTGATCCTCGTGACGAATGCCAATGCCCGTGTCCCGCACAGTGAGCAGGGTCTCCGTGCCGGTCTCCCGGGCCTCCACAGTCACGCTGCCGCCCTCGCGGTTGTACTTGACGGCGTTGTCGATCAGATTGGAGAGAATCTCCTCGGCGATCTGCCGGGTGGCGAAAATGCGGGCCGATTCGATCTCCAGCTTTAGCTCCACCTGACCCGCTGCGGCCATGGGCCGGAAGCGCTCCGCCACCTCCTGGGCCACGGCGTTGAGCTCGATGATCTCGCAGTGGTTGCGTGCGCTGCCTCCGTCCAGCCGGGAGATCAGCAGGATGTCCTCCACCAGGCGGATCATGCGCTTGCCCTCGGCGTAGATGTACTCCACCAGCTCCGGCCAATCGCGCTCCGGGGCTACGTGCTGCTTCATGATCTCCGCGTAGCCCACGATGGAGGTCAGCGGGGTCTTGAGCTCGTGGGCCACGTTGGCGGTGAACTCCCGGCGGTTCAGCTCCGCCATGCGCTGAATCAGCGGCTGCAATTCGGGATAAAGCTGGTTGCTCTCCGGGGCGGTCAGGTCCATGCTGTTGATGGGCTGCACGATCTTCTTGGTCAGGTGCGTGGCCAGCAGCACCGCCCCCAGGGACACCAGCAGCAGCGCCGCCAGCAGCCACCAGGTGAGGCCGAAGAACATGCCCGCCTCGCTACCGTGGCCCTCGGACAGGCGCAGGTAGCTGCCGTCGGAGAGCCGGACGGCGCAGTAGTAGGTCAGCCTGCCCTGGGTGGGGGAGAAGCGCATGGAGGAGCCGACTCCCTGCTCCGCAGCGAGCTGAATCTCCGCGCGCTCCTGATGATTCTCCATCTGTTCAGGATCGGACTGGCTGTCCAGCAGCACCGATCCGTCGGCGGCGATCAGCGTGATGCGTTCCTCGAAGCCGGAATCGATCAGCGCCTGAAGGTAGCCCTGGGGATCCGGGTCGCGCTCCAGCGCCACGCCCAGCTGGCGCACGCTGCGCTCCAGCTCCAGACTGATCTGCCGGGACAGGAAGTTCATCTGCACCAGCTGCACCACGAAGGTGAACACCAGCGCCGTGGCGATGACTGCCCCCAGCATGCTGTACAGGATGCGCTTTTTCATTTGGCAGCCTCCGAGGGGCAGATGCGGTAGCCGCAGCCGTACACGGTCTGAATCCGGCTGCCGCTGGAGCCCAGCTTGCTGCGCAGGGTCTGGATATGGGCGTCCAGGGTGTGGCTCGCACCCATGTAGTCCCGGCTCCACACCGCGTCGATCAGTGCCTCGCGCTCAATCAGCCGCCCGGGCTTTTGCATCAGCACCCGCAGCAGCTCGTACTCCTTCAGCGTCAGCGCGATCTCCCGCCCGGACACCTGCACGGTGTGCCGCCCGGTGTCCATGCGGATCTCGTCCACCTCGATGATCTCCCGCTCCTCGCCGGGGCCGCAGCGCCGCAGCACCGCCTTCACCCGGGCGATCAGCTCCATGATGCCGAAGGGCTTGGCGATGTAGTCGTCCGCGCCCAGCTCCAGGCCCTGCACCACGTCGTCCTCGCCGTCCTTGGCGGTGATGAGGATCACCGGCGTGCCCATGGTGTCGCGTCGGGTCTTAAGCTCCCGCAGGATCGACAGCCCGTTTTCCCCCGGCAGCATCAGATCCAGAAGAATCAGATCCGCCTTCTCCTGCTGCATCTCTGCCCAGAAGGGGGCCGAGCGCTCGAAGCCCTTGGCGGGAAAGCCCGTCATGCTTAGGGTGTACACCACCAGATTGCGGATGCTGGCGTCGTCCTCCACGTAGTAGATCATGCGTTTTCCTCCCCGATGCGGCGGGTCAGCGCGCCCAGCATGGGCTCGAAGTCCACGCCGTACCAGCGGTGGTCGCCGCAGTTCATGGAATATTCGATGCAGTCCCGGGTGAAGTCCGCCGCGATGCATGCGGACGCGCGGATGCCGCGCCCCAGGGTCATCAGTCCCGCAAACACCGATGCGAACAGGTCGCCGGAGCCGGGGCAGCTCAGCGCCAGGCGGTCGTGGGGATAGAGAAAGTCGTTCGTCCCGGCGCAGATCAGGCCGGTCCGGTCGTCGGGAAAGCGGCAGCTGGTGATCAGCACGTTCCGAAGCCGATCGCCCAGCAGGCCGTGGGCCTCGGCGCGCACATGTTCGGCGCAGGCCGCACTGTCCTCCCAGGGCAAATCCAGCAGGAAGCAGGCCTCGGTCACGTTGGGCAGGATCACATCCGCGTGCTCGCACAGCTTACGCAGGCGAGCGACGTATGTCCCGTCGAAGCCTGTGTAGAGCGCGCCGTTGTCGCCAAAGGCGGGATCGAGGATCACGTGCGCGCTCTCTGCGCGGAAGAGATTGATGAAGCGTTCCGCGAGTTCGATCAGTCGGATCGAGCCCAGATAGCCGATGTAGATGGCGTCGAACTTCATTTTCAGCGCCCTCCAGTGGGCCATGATGCGCTCCATCTCGGAGGACAGATCCACGAAGGTGAAGCCCTCGAAGGCGGTGTGGGTGGAGAGCAGCGCGGTGGGTAGTGCCGCGACCTCGAGGCCCATGGCTGGCAGCACGGACATGGCCACGCCCAGTGAGCAGCGCCCGACGCAGGAGAGATCCTGAATGACGGCAATTCTTGGAATCATGAATGGACTTCCCTTCCGTTTACATCAGCTTCTGGCCGTTGATGCGCAGCACGAACTTCAGCCCCAGCTTCTCCGCAGCCTTGCGGCAGAGGATCATGCGGCCCAGGAAGATTTCGAAGTAATCCGTCACCGAGCAGATGGTGGTGTCGATGTGCAGGCGCAGGCTGATTTCGCCCTTTTCGGGGCTGACGCTCACGCTGCTCTTCTTCACGGAGAAGTTGACGCGGTCGTGAATGTCGAAGGTGGACGCGTCCTTGTTGCGCACGCGGCTGCTGCGCACGTCGGTCTTGTCCGCCAGGATCAGCGCGGCGGCCACAGCGTTGACGGGGAAAGCCGTGCTCTCGTCGTGGTTGCCGATGGCAGTGATGATGGTGGCGACCTCGTCGGGATCCGCGCCCATGTTGTCCAGCAGGCGGAAGGCCATGATCGCGCCGGACTGGGCGTGGTCGATGCGGTTGACCACGTTGCCGATGTCGTGCAGATAGCCCGCGATGCGCACCATCTCCACATCCCGGGGATCCGCGCCCAGGGCCTCCAGGATGGAGGCGGCGGTCTCGGAAACCTTGGTGACGTGGGCGAAGCTGTGCTCGGTGAAGCCCAGGGCAATCAGCGATTCGTCCGCCTTGCGGATGTAGGACTGTATGGCGGCGTTCTGACGCACTTTTTCATAGGTGATGAACATTCTTTCCTCCGGATTTATCAGTTGCTTCTTATATTTATCTCCAGAGCATCATTTTATCAGGCGTGCGTCAAGAATGCATGCGCACAATCTCAAAATGAGGTTATTTTTCGAATTCAGTATAGCAGTCCCGGCGGGGAATTGCAAGCGGATGCATCCGGAATAGACAGACAGCCCGTCCGGGGCATTGCGCCGTCCGAACGGGCCGTTGAAGATGGATTTTCAGTTGCGCTCCGCGCTGCGGGTGGCGACGAGGTTTGCACCGGTATTGGCGATGTTTTCGCAGAGCACGTCGCCGATGCGCACGGGGGCCTGGGCGGAGATTAGGCGAATCGCGTCCATCACGTCGAAAATGCGATTCTTCGGCACGGGTGCGGCGGTCTTGACGGACACGCGGGCAAGCTTGCCGCCCACCACTGGCACGGACGCGGTGATCACGCGCACCGGGGCGATGCACTCCTGCCGGGCGTACGCGTCGCCGCGCTTGCAGGTATTGCCTGTCACGGAAGCGATGCTGCCGCCGTCCAGCTCCACGCGCAGATTGCAGCCCATGGGGCAGCAGATGCAGGTCAGTTCCACTTGCTTCATGACTATGCCTCCTCCATCGCAACGCGAATTTCCGTCGTCGTCAAAGGTACCAGCTCCCGCTTAAGAGCGATCTCCTCCATCTGGCCGGGGGTCATGATGCGTCTCTTCTGGTGGAAGATGCGCTCACCTCCGGCGTAGACGCTCAGATAGTGATTCCGCACCTCACGGCGCACGCGGAAGCGCAGGTTCAGCACCTCCGGCAGGGCCGAGGGATCGATGCGCTGGGGCACGATGCCAGTCACGCCGTCGCCGGAGCGCAGCGGGATCTCATGGCGCTGCGCCCTCGCGCCGCGCAGATATTCCGCCGCCGCACGTCCGGCGCACTCGGCCTCCT
Organism: Clostridia bacterium; assembly: GCA_030537335.1. GTDB lineage: Bacteria > Bacillota > Clostridia > Christensenellales > Aristaeellaceae > SFTH01. The sequence continues at coordinate 12,573 of JAUNNK010000005.1, forward strand.
CGGACACGTGGTCCACCAGATCGTGCACGTGCAGCACGTTTCCGCAGGCAAAGATGCCCGCTACGCCCGTCTCGAAGTTTTCGTTTACAGAGGGGCCGCTGGTGGCGGGGTCGATGGGTACCCCGGCCAGCTCGCTCAGCTCGTTCTCCGGCAGCAGTCCCACCGACAGCAGCAGCGTGTCGCAGGGAATCTCCTCCTCCGTGCCGGGGATCGGGCGGCGGTTCTCGTCCACCTGCGCCAGAACAACGCCCTCCACGCGGCGCTTGCCATGGATGTTTACCACCGTGTGGCTCAGCTTCAGCGGAATGCCGAAGTCGTCCAGGCACTGCACGATGTTGCGGCGCAGTCCGCTGGAGTAGGGCATCAGCTCAGCCACGGCCTTGACCTGCGCGCCCTCCAGCGTGAGCCTGCGCGCCATGATGAGGCCGATGTCGCCGGAGCCCAGGATCACCACCTCGCGGCCGGGCATGCGGCCCTCGATGTTGATCAGGCGCTGGGCCGTGCCTGCGGAGTAGATGCCCGCCGGGCGGTAGCCGGGGATGTTCAGCGCGCCCCGGGGACGCTCCCGGCAGCCCATGGCCAGGATCACCGCGTCCGCCTGAAGCTGTTCAAGCCCACTAATGCGCCCGGTGCAGGTCAGTATTCGGTCGGAACTCAGCTCCAGCACCATCGTTCCGGTGCGGAAGGGGATGTTGAGGGACGCGGCCTCGTCGATCCAGCGCTGGGCGTACTCAGGGCCGGTCAGCTCCTCTTTGAAGCGGTGCAGACCGAAGCCGTTGTGGATGCACTGGTTCAGAATGCCACCCAGGCAGTCCTCGCGCTCCAGGATCAGCACGTCCTCCACGCCTGCCTTCCGGGCCGCAGTTGCAGCGGTCAGACCCGCCGGGCCGCCGCCAATGACGATCAGTTCATGCCTCTCCATACTTCAGCGCTCCTTTCCATCCTTGACGGTCATGGGCGAACCGGGGCCGCACTTGGTGACTTCGAAGTCCGCGCCCAGTTCCCGGCGCAGAAGCTCCATCACGCGGGCGGAGCAGAAGCCCGCCTGACAGCGGCCCATGCCCGCGCGGGTGCGGCGCTTCACGCCGTCCAGCGAGCGCGCGCCCAGCGGACGGCGGATGGCGTCCAGAATCTCGCCCTCGCTCACCTGTTCGCAGCGGCAGATGATGTTGCCGTAGGCCGGATTCTCCCGGATCAGCGCCTGGCGGGATGCGAAGTCCAGCTCCCGGGGACGCACCACGCGACGGGTGGCGACGAAGTCCGGCTTGATCCGTGCATTCAGATGGACGGCGATCTCTCCGGCAAGATATGCCCCGATGGCGGGCGCAGCGGTGAGTCCGGGGGATTCGACGCCGGCGGCCTCAAAGTAGCCCGGGCGACTCTCACCGATGCGGAAGTCGTGGGCGCTGCCGTCCAGATGGGCGCGCAGCCCCGCAAAGGAGGTGATCACCTGCTTGAGCGGCAGCTCCGGCACGCTCAGCGAAGCGGTGGAGGCGGCCTTCGCGAGTCCCTCGGCGGTGGTGCAGGTGGCCTCGCGGTCGTCGATATCCTCGGCGGTGGGGCCGATCATCAGGTTGCCGTGCACCGTGGGCGTCACCAGCACGCCCTTGCCCAGCTTACCCGGGCACTGGAAGATGGTCTTGTCCGCCAGAGCGCCCGCCTTGCGGTCCAGCAGCATGTATTCGCCCCTTCTGGGCACGATGTGCAGCTTTTCGTCGCAGAGCTGGTTGTGGATCTCGTCGCTGTACAGGCCAGCGCAGTTGACCACGACCTTCGCGTCGAAGGTGCCCCGATCGCTGCGGACGCGATAACCGCCGTCGATGGCTTCGATCTGCTCCACGCGGGTGTTCATGTGGAACAGCACGCCGTTTACGCAGGCGTTCTCCGCCAGCGCCTGGGTCAGCTCAAAGGGACAGACGATGCCCGCCGTGGGTGCGTAGAGCGCCGCGGCGATGTGTTCCGACAGCGCGGGTTCCATCCTGCGCGCCTCGTCGCCGCTGAGGATGCGCAGCTCGGGCACGCCGTTTGCTTCGCCCCGCGCCTTCAGCTCCGCAAGCTTCGGCAGATCCTCCTCCGTCAATGCCACCACCAGCGAGCCGTTGCGCCGGAAGGGGATGTCCAGCTCCTGCGAAAGCGCACCCATGCGCGCGCAGCCCTCCACGTTGAAGCGCGCCTTCAGCGTGCCCGGCTCCGCATCAAAGCCTGCGTGAATGATGGCGCTGTTGGCCTTGGAGGTGCCCGCACCCACGTCCTCTTCGCGCTCCAGCACGGCGACGTCGAGCGCATAGCGGCTCAGTTCCCGCGCAACGGCGCAGCCCACCACGCCCGCGCCGGCGATCAATACGTCCAACATGTCTCTCAACCCCCGATTCTGGAGCCAGGCGAAAATTCCCCATACTCCATTGTTAAGAAAATTATACTGGATTTACGCGCCCTTTTCCATCTGAAAAATTGAATTATTGTTATGTTCTCATACTCATATGGTGAAAAATACGCGACTTGAACAGAGAAAAAGGGCATTTGTTAAAATATAACATATATTAAGAAAAGGATTGATGCATAACGGAATTTGTCGCAAAGGGGAGGAGAATGTGACATTCCTGTTCAGAAACTGGCGCAAAGCTGCTGGATCATGTATAATAGAAACTAGGTAGTTCTACGCAGTACAGAGGAAGCAGGGATAGAGGGCCGTGAATACACAGATGAGGAAGAGATGCGCGTGCCGGAGCGCGATTCGTCGGGCGCTGTGCGCGCTGCTGGCGATGGTTCTGCTGCTGGCGGGCGCGGAGCTTGCGCCGGTTCGCGCGGAGTCGGGCGGTCTGGTGCGGGTGAAGCTCACGCGGCTGGGCACGCCCTTGGAGCTGGTGCTCACGGCGGACTGCGACTATGTATGTTCCGGGGAATTCTCATTGAACATCCCTGCGGGCAGCACGGTCACGCTGCGCGCCGACGGCGACGCGCTCCATCTCTCCTGCGACGGCGTGGAGCTCAACTGCGGTTCCGGGGCGCAACTGCTGCGCTGCGGAAGCGGCGGCGTGCGGTTTCAGTCGCCCGAGCTGGCAAACGTCTTTTGCGGCGATCTCTACCTCAGCGCCAGCGGTTCTGCGATCACGGCGGTGCTGCACCTGCCCATGGAGGACTACCTCTGCGGCGTGGTGGGCTACGAGATGTCCAACTCCTATCCACTGGAGGCCCTGAAGGCGCAGGCGGTCGCGGCGCGCAACTACGCGCTCAAGAAGATGTCCACCCAGGCGTCCAGAAGCTACGACGTGGTCGACACATCCACCGATCAGGTCTTTCGCGGCTACAACGCCAGCCAGACCCGGGTGATCCAGGCGGTGCAGGAGACCGCCGGCATGGCGCTCTACAGCGGCAGCACACTCGCGAGCTGCTATTACTCTGCCTCCAACGGCGGTCAGACGGAATCCACCAAGAATGCCTGGGGCAACAGCCTGAGCTACAGCGTGGTGAAGGACGATCCCTACGATCTGGGAAATACAGGTGCGAAGAAGACAACGGCGCGCATTGCGAAGGACGCGAATGATCTGCATCCCTCGCTGGAAATTGCGCTGCTGGAGGGCGTGCGGGACGTGCTGGCCGGGCAGAAGCTCAGTCAGGACGCGGCGGACGTGAGAATTCTTTCCATTGAAAGGATAAGCGCGAAGAATCCGAAGTACGCCGAGCCGAGCCGCCTGTACCGCACGCTGGGCTTCGAGCTGCGCGTGCAATCCCGGCGGCCGTCCGACGGCGCGCTGGTGACGCTTGCGACCACGGTGGATGTGCCCACCTATGGCGGTCTGGAGAACTGGTACGGCCTGTCCATCAACTCCTCATCCAACGAGACCGTGGAGGTGACGGACGAGGGCGAGTGCTTCTGCGTCACCTTCCGGCGCTGGGGCCACGGCATCGGCATGAGCCAGCGCGGCGCGCAGGCCATGGCGCGGGATTACGGCATGAGCGCGCAGGAGATTCTTACGTTCTACTACCCCGGCACCGAGCTGCGGTCGGTTTCGCTGGCGGGGGCCAGCTACGCGTCCCCGGCGGGCGGCGGGGAGGCCGTCGCCACGGCATATGCATCGGGAAAACTGACTCTGTACGCGAATGCGTCGGGAGAATCCGTCTGCGCGAAGCTCGATGACGGCTTAATGCTGCGGGTGCTGGGCGCGCAGGGTGGTCGTGCGCTGGTGGAGGTTCGCGGCCTTCAGGCCTGGGCGGAAGTGGAGGGCCTGCGGGATTATGCGCTGATCGGCGAGACCTTCGAGTCCGCTTCGGGAGATATGGCGCTCAGCGCCGATGCAAACCTGCTGGAGCTTCCCCTGGAGGGCGCGCGCACAATCGAGGTGCTGCTGGCGGGGACGCGGGTTCGCCTGCTGGAGCGCTCCGAAAGCTGGGCGCTGGCGGAGACGGAGGGCGGCATGCGGGGCTACCTGCCCGTGATGCTGCTGTGTGAAGCGGAGCCGTCTGAAACGCCGGAGCCGAGCGCAGAGACAAGCCCGGAGCCGACGGAAACATTGGAACCCACCGGAACGCCGGAAGCGACTGTCACGGCGACGGTTTTGCCGACCGTATCTACAACACCCACGGCAACCGCAACGGCGACAATCGAGCCGACTGCAACGACTTCAGCGACGGCATCCGCAACGCCCGCTGCAGCTGCGACAGCGACTGCATCTGCAATGCCCACGGCAAGCGCAACGCCCACGGTGACGCTCAATCCCACGCGAACGCCTGCGCCCACGCTCCGGCCCGATCCCACTGCGGTGGACCGGCCACTGCCGACAGGCTCCCCGCTGCCGACGCTGGAGCCTGCCCGCGCGCCGGAGGGCGCGGAGGGCATGTTCGTGCCCATTGGAACGCTCTACAACTACGTGCGCGTGAGCTCCGGGAGCGCGCTGACCCTGCGGTCAAAGCCGTCCACGTCGGCGGCAGCGGTGGGGACGCTGGCGCGGGGCGCGCGCGTGCGGGTGCTGGCCTTCGACGAGGCGTGGGCGCTGGTCGAGGCGACGGGCGGCGTGCGGGGCTTTGCTGCGCTGCGCTATCTGAGCGCGGTGGCGGTGCCCGAGGATCAGCCAACTGCGGAGGATGTGCTGCACACGCCTGCGCCCACCGAGGCTCCGGAGGAAGAGGATTCGGTGCAGATTGTCGATCTGGACGTGGTGTTCTGCGACATCAGCGCCCGCACCACAGCGGCGGCTGCGATGTATCGGAAGAATTCCACCTCCGGCAGCCGCGTGTGCACGATCCCCGCAGGAGCGAAGCTGACGGTGACCGCCTACGACAAGAGCTGGGCCTATGTGAAGTACGGCAGCAGGCGCGGCTTCGTTCAGCTCAGGTACCTGAAGAAGTAAGAACGGTTCCCGGGAAGGAGAAAGATATGAAGCGAAGGTTGATTTGGCTGTTGGCGCTGCTGGCGGCGCTTGCGATGCCCGTGTCCGCCTGGGGCGCGGCGGCTGTGGATCCCGAGGTGGACATGCTGGAGGTGGACCACAAGCTCTATGAGCTGGGCTACCGCGACAGCGCCTGCAACGGTGAGCTGGACGAGGTGACCATCAATGCTCTGCGCAACTTCCAGGCGGTCAACGGCCTGCAGGTGACGGGCGAGCCGGATCCGCAGACCGTGGAGCTGCTGCTCAGCGGCCAGGCGATCAGCGAACAGGCGTATCTGACGGGCCTTGCGCAGGCAAGGTCGGAACAGGCTTCGCTGGCGGAGGGTAGCTACGGCGCGGATGTGGAGAAGCTCCAGCGCGCCCTGAAGGATCTGGGCTACTTCAAGGGCAACTGCGACGGGGCCTACGGCGAGGCCACGGCGGCGGCGGTGTACCGCTTCCAGCTGGCAAACGGCCTGATGGAGACGGGCGTGGCCGACAGCGCGGTGTTCGTGCGTCTGTACGAGGGCGAGGCCGTGGACTGGAGCGGCTTTCTGCAAGGCAGCTGCGCCGCAGCCGGGGAATCGGGCGTGCACGTGCGCCGGATCCAGCAGTGGCTGAAGAACAAGGGATACTTCCGGGGCGAGTGCACCGGGCGCTACGGCGAGGCGACGCAGCAGGCCGTGAAGCGCTTCCAGACCGCGAGCAAGCTGGAGAGCAGCGGCGACGCGGACTACGCCACCTGCGAGGCGCTCTTCACCGACGTTGCCGCGATGCGCAGCGAGGAGAGCGCGCTGCGGCGCGGAATGGAGGGCGAGGCGGTCGCTGCGCTGTGCGCGCGCCTGACGGAGCTGGGCTATCCCGCCGGGGGAAGCTTCACCATGCGCACGGAGCTGGGCGTGATGCAGTTTCAGCTGGCCAGCGGAATGTCCGTTACCGGAATTGCCGACGCGGCCACCCTGGCGGCGCTCAACGCCGAAGGCGCGCGGCGTGCGGAGGATTACGCAGCGCCGGAGCTGGGAGAGTATGCCAGTGAGGGCCTTCAGCAGCTGCTGCTGCGCATGTCCGGCAACTGTCTGGGCCAGCAGGCGGGCTTCGCGGACAGTTTGGAGTTCGTGGAGTACCTCTGCCTGAAGTGCGGCATACCGCTGGTGAAGCAGTCGCAGCTCACGGCGGAGGCTGCGGCACTGGAGGGCGAGCTTCCCGGCGGACAGATCCTGTGCGTGCAGGCCGAGGACCGGGAGATCTTCGGCGTGACTACCTCCGATCGCGCGCTGGTGTACTGCGGGGGAAATGGATATGTAGTGATGAGCTATCTGGATGTGATGCAGCTGGAGCAGATTTGGACGCTGACTCCGGGGACAGCGCAATGACGGAAGTGGAGCTGAAGATCGGCGAACGCCTGGACGATCTGCAAACCGGCGGCTTTCGCCTGATCCAGCGGCCGGGAACCTTTTGCCTGGGTACGGATTCGGTGCTGCTTGCCCACTTCTGTGCGCCGAAGCGGCGGGAGCGCATCGCCGATCTGGGCTGCGGCAACGGCGCGATTTCACTGCTGCTGGCAGCGCACCATGCGGACTGCTGCGTGGACAGCGTGGAGCTCCAGGCGGAGATGGCCGACATGGCCCGGCGCAGCGTGGTGCTCAACGGCGTGCAGGATCGCGTGCGCATCCACTGCGCCGACCTGCGGGAGGCACCCGCGCTGCTGGGGACCGGCGGGCATTCGCTGATCGTGTGCAACCCGCCCTACGAGGCTGCGGGTAGCGGCTTTCCCAGCGCGACGGCGCAGGAGCGCATTGCACGGCAGGCGGAGAATCTGACGCTTCAAGAGCTTTCGGAGTCCGCGAATCGCCTCTTGAAGTACGGCGGTCGCTTCTGCGCGGTGTTTCCGGCGCGGCGTGCCTTCGAGCTGATGCACGCGCTGCACGATGCGGGGCTGGAACCCAAGCGCATTCAGACGGTGCATGCCCGGGCGGAGAAGCCGCCGCGCGTGGTGCTGATCGAGGCGGTGAAGGGCGCGGCCAGCGGGCTCAAGTGGCTTCAACCCCTGCTGCTCTACGACGCGGACGGCCATCCCAGCGCCCAGCTGCGGGCAGCCTACGAGAATTCGGATGCAGATTTGCAGGGAAAGTGTTGAGCATTTTTCAATCTTCTGACACGAACAGGCATCGCTGCGATGCTCGTTCGTGTCAGCTTATTATTGTATGGATTGCGTAAAGCACGAGAGGACAATTGTATACTGGAATTGTTATTGCAATGTCGATATTTGATGAACAGTGGCATAAATTGGATTCGATTATATGGATATTCTGCGAAATATTTTCTAATTTGTGGAATATATGGTTGACATCTGGATTTGCAGATGCTATAATATATCCATCGAAGTCAGAAGGTTGGCGGCTGGGTCAGTTCATTGCAGTTGCCAAAGAGACGAATCTTTTTTTATACGATAAAATGTAAACGATTACAAAATATGAGGAGAAAAGATGGCTGTTACAATAAAAACAATTGCAAATCTGGCAAATGTTTCTACTGCGACGGTTTCAAGATTTCTCAACAATCCCGAGTCTGTATCCGAAAAGAAGCGTAAGGTTCTCGCAGCCATCATATCCGAACAGAACTACAAGCGCAACGAGCTTGCGCGCGATCTGGTGATGAACAAGAGCAGGATGGTCGGCGTGATTCTGCCGGACATCAACAACATCTATTTTTCGCCGATCATGATGGGGATTGAACGGGAACTGGAAGAAAAAGGCTATAGCACATTTATCTGTAATACCCACGGAGACATCGATAAGGAAAAGAATTACATCAACGTATTGCAAAGCTATCGCGTAGCAGGAATGATTTTTATCGGAACCCGACCGCTGGACAGGGAAAAGAGCGTTCACGTGGCGGAACTGGCGGAATCGCTGCCGGTTGTACTGATCAACGACTACATCCTGGAGAGTCACGTCAGCTTTGTGGCAAACAATGAGGCACGCGGCATTGAGCAGGCATTGCAATATCTGTACGACATCGGACACAGGAAGATTGGCTTTATCAACGGAAATCTTCCGATGACGACGTATAGCTATAAGAAGAATGGCTTCCAATTGATGATGGACCGTCTGGGATTGGACTGGCAGCAGTTCTACATCGAGGAAGATCCCTATGAAACGGGCGGATATCGCGCTTCGTGCAGTCTTTTGAAGAGAGAAATCCATCCGACGGCTGTGATCGCCGCAAACGATCAGATGGCCATCGGCGCGACGCGTGCTATCTTTGAAAAGGGATACAAAGTGCCGCGGGATATCTCTGTCATGGGCTATTCCAATGTGCCCATCTCGGGAGAAATCTATCCCAGACTGACGACCGTCGATCAGTTTCCAATCTATACCGGAAAGGTTGCGGCGGAAATGCTGATTACCCAGATTAAAAAACAGGGCGCGCATGAGGCGCGCAGTCAGATGACGACTTGGCTTGATACGCAACTCGTAATTCGGGATTCCACCGCAAGCTGCAGGTAGTTTTTTCAAAGAGCAATTTGTAAACGTTTACAAATAAGGAGGTCAATGAAAGATGAAAGCTGTTGTCTATACCGCCCCGAGGGAGTTTGAAGTGAAGGAAGTGCCGGTTCCCAAGATCGCACCCAACCAGGTTCTGATCCGCGTGCGCTCCTGCGGCGTGTGCAGAACGGATATCCACCTGCACGAGGGCGAATTCCTGGCAAAGTATCCCTTCACGAACGGACATGAATTTGCGGGCGAGATTGTGGAAGTTGGCAGCGAGACGCACGGCTTCAAGGTGGGTGACAGGGTTGTTGCCGACAATACCGTGCTCTGCGGCGAGTGCTATTATTGCAGGCGCAACCAGCCCCTGTTCTGCGAGAACTTTGTCTCCTTGGGCTGCAACACTGACGGCGGCTTTGCGGAGTATGTGAAGGTCAATTATGACAAGGTGTTCCATATCAGCGATTCCCTGCCCTTCGACGTCGCAGCGTTTACCGAGCCGACGGCCTGTGCGGTGCACGGCATGGACGTCATCGATATCAAATGCGGCGACGATGTGCTCATCTTCGGCGCTGGTCCCACCGGCATCATCCTGACGCAGCTGATCAAGCATGGCGGTGCGGGCAACGTCGTGGTATGCGCGTCCAATCAGAAGAAGCTGGACATCATCGAAAAGAATGGCTATGCAAAGACCGTGAAGATGGATCGAAGCGATTATTCCAAGCATACCCACGAGATTCAGGAGAAGTTTCCCTTGGGATTCGACGTGGTGATTGACGCGACGGGCTCTCCGAAGGTGCTGGAGCAGTGCTTCAATTTCTGCAAATACGGTGCGAAGATTGTGGTCTACGGCGTTGCGAATATGGCGGACAAGATCCAGATCAGTCCGTATCTGATGTTTGAGAGGGAGTACAAGCTGATCGGTTCCTATGCCCAGACGCACTGCTTCGATCGTGCGATCAAGTTCCTTGAAAATGGAATTGTGAAGGTCGACGACCTGGTAACGGATCATTTTGATCTGGATGGATACGGCGATATGATTGACAAGATGTATCACGGAAAGGACAACATCAAGATCATCATCAATCCCTGAGGCATGAGAACGGAGGTCGAGTATGAGCGGTCCGATTGTATTGGAAATGATTGATATTTCCAAGACCTTTCCAGGCGTGCGTGCGTTGGACGGTGTAAATCTGACCCTGCATGCGGGCGAGGTTCACGGCCTGATGGGTGAAAATGGAGCCGGCAAGTCCACGCTGATGAAAATTCTGCTGGGCCTGTATCAGCGCAGCGGCGGAACGATTCGCCTGCGCGGCAAGGAGGTTTCCTACAACAATCCCCGCGAGGCCATTGCAGACGGCATATGCATGATTCATCAGGAGCTGAATCTGATACCGGAAATGACGGTCGCAGAAAATATCTTTCTCGGCCGCGAACCCCTGAAAAACGGCTTCGTGGATTACAAAAAGATGTGCCGCGACGCAAAGGAGCTGTTGGAGACGCTGCATCTGAACATAGATCCGGCGACGAAGCTCCGCAAGCTCACGGTTGCCGGCCAGCAGATGGTGGAGATTGCAAAGGCAGTGTCCTACGACTCGTCCATACTCATTATGGACGAACCAACCTCCGCAATCTCGGAGCAGGAAGTTGAGCAGCTGTTCAATATCATCCGTTCGCTCACTGCAAAGGGCGTAGCCGTCGTCTACATCTCCCACCGCATGGAGGAGATCTATCAGATCTGCGACAGGATCACGGTTTTGCGCGACGGACAGATGATTACCAGCGACCTGAGCGCCAACCTGACGGAGCAGATGCTGATTCAGGCGATGGTGGGAAGAACTCTGGATCAGTACTATCCAAAGCAGTATTTGACGCCCGGAGAGGTGGTTCTCAAGGTGGAGAACCTGTGCCTCGAGAACAAATTCAGGGACGTTTCCTTTGAGGTGCATGCGGGTGAGGTTCTCGGCTTTGCAGGCATGATGGGCGCAGGCCGCACGGAGATATGCGAGACCATCTTCGGAATTCGCAGAGCGACGGGCGGCAAGGTGACCATTTGCGGCAAGGAACTGAAGGCGCGTCGTCCATATCAGGCGGTTGAAGTCGGCATTGCGCTGGTATCCGAAGATCGCAAGCTGTATGGTTTGAATCTGGTGGGCTCGGTTCGCGACAACATCGTTCTGAGCGCGCTGAAGCGCATCAACAGCAATGCGGTGGTCAACGATGGCAGGCTCAATCGCGTTGCAAAGGAGCAGGTGGAGCGGTTCAGAATCAAGACGCCGTCCATTTCAACGAAAGTTTCCAACCTTTCTGGCGGCAATCAGCAGAAGGTGGTTCTTGCAAAATGGCTGCTGTGCAACTGCAGGGTACTGATCCTGGACGAACCCACGCGCGGAATTGACATTGGCGCAAAGACGGAGATCTACAAACTCATCAATGAGCTTGCCGCAAAAGGCATGGCAATCATCATGGTTTCCTCTGAAATGCCGGAAGTGATTGGTATGAGCGATCGGATCGTGGTATTCAGTGAAGGCAGGCAGACGGGAACGATGGATCATCTGCAGGCCACCCAGGAACGCATTATGCGCTGTGCCATGCCCAGGAAGGAGGTTGTTTAAGGTGTCCTCTAAGAAGAACAATTCCGGTGAAGCTCGCGGAATCGGAAGACCTCAGGTATCTCAGTATCTCGAAAGGTTTGGCGTTTTTCTGGTGCTGTTGGCGATGATCCTGATCCTGAGCGTCACTACAACGACGTTCCTCACCTCGCGGAACCTTTTGAACGTGGTTCGTCAGGTGTCCGTGAACGGAATCATTGCCGTCGGCATGATGTTTGTACTGCTCACCGGAGGCATCGACCTCTCTGTCGGCTCGGTCGTGGCGCTGTCCGGCGTTGTTGCCGCGCACTTTGCCCATCCTGGCGAATTTCCGCTGATCGTGCCCATCGCGATGGGCATGCTGGTGGGCCTCGTCGTCGGTCTGATCAACGCCTTTTTCGTCGTCCGGACGAAGATCGTTCCCTTCATCGCGACCATGGGCATGCTGAGCATCGCCAAGGGCATGGCGCTTGTGTTGAGTAGTGGCCGCCCCATTTCCAACCTGAGCGACGCATTTTGCTTTATCGGCAGGGGCAACGTCTTTGGCTTTTTCCCGCTGCTGAGTCTGATTATGATCTGCTGCTTCATCGTTGGCGGCGTCATTCAGCGCAAGACTAGACTCGGTCGCTACATCTATTCGATCGGCGGCAATGAGAACGCGGCACACGTATCCGGCATCCGGGTCGGGCGCTGCAAGGCGCTGGCCTACGTATTCTCCAGCCTGTTCGCGGCGCTGGCCGGCATCGTACTTGCCGGGCGCATCACCACGGGCAGCCCTGCTTCCGGCGACGGATATGAACTGGACGCCATCGCAGCCGTGGTCATCGGCGGTACCAGCCTCAACGGCGGCGTTGGCAGCATATGGGGCACCTTGGTCGGCGTGCTGATCGTGGGCGTACTCAACAACGGCATGGATCTTCTGAACGTATCCTCCTATTACCAGCAGATTATGCAGGGTGTGATCATCATCCTTGCCGTGCTGCTGGATACCAGAACAAAGCGGAATGCTTGACGTGCGTTTTTAGCCGCAAGGCTGAAGATAGAAGAAAGTGAGGTATGTTTTATGAAAAAGCTGGTTTCCCTTCTGCTGGTTGCACTGATGGTACTGGTGGGCAGTTTCTGCGTTGCAGAGACGACGATTGACCGCGAGGTTACGATTGGCGTTGCCTGCTTCAGTTTGCAGGCGGAATTCCCGGCGACGATCAATGAGGCGATTGCGGAATACGTGGTGGAACTGGGACTCTCTGATAAGGTCAAGCTGGTTTCGGTTGACGGCCAGGCCGACACGGCCACCCAGGTCAGTCAGGTGGACAACCTGATTGCGCAGGGTGTGGACGGAATCATCCTCCTGCCGATGGACGCCGATGGCTCCATCCCCTGTGTCCTCGCGGCGAAGGAAGCCGGCGTTCCGCTGGTTGTCTGCAACGGCAGCGTGAACACGGAGGTCGATTCCTGCGTCAAGTCCAACGACACAGTCGCAGGCAACCTGGAGATGGCCTATCTTGCGGAGCAGATCGGCGGCGAAGGCCAGATCGCGATCCTGCACGGCCCCAACGGCATCTCTGCAGAGGTTCTGCGCCGCGACGGCTACGCGGAGGTCCTGGCGAACTATCCGGGCATCGAGATCGTTGCAGAGCCCTGCTGCAACTGGAGCCGTGAGGAAGGCATGACCACCACGGAGAACCTGTTGCAGGCCTATCCGGAGCTCAAGTGCATCGTTGCGCAGAACGACGAGATGGCAATGGGCGCGCTGCAGGCCGTTAAGGATTCTCAGGCAGATGTGATTGTCGGCGGCATCGATGCGATTGCGGACGCGGTTGCGGCCGTGCGCAGCGGCGAACTCAGCTGCACCGTTTTCCAGGATGCGGTTGGTCAGGGCCGCGGCTCCCTGGATCAGGTGCTGTCCATGCTCAACGGCAACGAGGGCGTTGACATCGATATCCCGTTCATTCTCATCACCGCAGAGAATGTGGACGAGTATTTCCCCGCGGCATAAGCCTGCTGCATCGCATTGTACAATTTGAATTGAACACGGTCAGCCGGAATTATGAGTCATCATAATTCCGGCTGTCTCAAAGGAAGGAAGGTATTTCAGTGAATCGGGTTGCTTATATGAACGGGACCTTCAACATTGAGTATGATGAGGTTGCGGTTCCCCAGATTCGGGAGAACGAGGTTCTGGTAAAGATTGAATATGTTGGAATCTGTGGTTCCGACGTACACTTCTATGAGCACGGACGCATCGGGGATTTTGTCGTAAACGGCAAGTTCATTCTCGGGCACGAGAGCGGCGGCACGGTCGTTTCCGTCGGCAAGAATGTGACGAACCTCCAAGTGGGCGACCGCGTCGCTTTGGAGCCGGGCGTCACCTGTGGCAAATGCGAGTTTTGTAAGACTGGTCATTACAATTTGTGCCCTGATGTGCGCTTCTTTGCCACGCCGCCCTACAACGGCACATTTTGCGATTACGTTGCCCATCCGGCGGACATGTGCTTCCGCCTGCCGGAGAACGTATCCACGCTGGAGGGCGCGTTGGTGGAGCCCCTTGCGGTCGGCCTGCATGCAAACCGTCAGGCTGAGACGAAGCTGGGCGACACAGTGGTCATCCTCGGCTCCGGCTGCATCGGCCTTGTGACGATGCTTTCCGCCCGCGCATGCGGCGCTTCCAAGATCATCGTCGTGGATGTGCTGCAGAAGCGCCTGGATTATGCGAAGTCGATGGGCGCGGATCATGTCGTCAATGCGCGCGAGCAGGACGTCATCGCGGCGGTGAATGATCTGACCGGTGGCCGCGGCGCCGATATCGTGTTTGAAACTGCCGGCAACAAGCACACCATCAAGCAGACCTCGTTCCTTGCGCGCCGCGGCGGAAAGATCTGCCTGGTGGGGCTCGCGGCGGAGGATGAGATCTCCTTCAATTTCGCAAATGTCATGAGCAAGGAGCTGAGCATCCGCTCCGTGTTCCGCTATTGCAACCTGTATCCGACGGCGGTGAATGCCATTGCCAGCGGCAGCATAGACGTCAAGCGCATCGTCACACACGAATTCGGATTTGATCAGATTAAAGAGGGCATGGACTTCGTGGTCAACAACAGTTCGGAAGTGGTCAAAGCCGTAATCAAGATCAATTGAGGTGCATTATGAAAAAGAAGGGGATTCTGAACAGGCAGCTGGCCGGACTGGTGGCCGGACTTGGACACACGGATTGCGTCATGATCTGCGACGCGGGCTTCCCGATCCCGAAGGGCGCGGAGTATGTTGATCTCGCCATGTGCGCAGGGGTCCCGTCCTTTGTGGATTGCCTGAACCTGCTGCTCTCCGAGGCGATCTTCGATGAAGTCACCATTGCGCAGGAGATGTCGGTGCACAACCCGGAGACGTTCTCCTATCTCGAGAACCTCTTCCGGAACCACAAGCGCAACGTGATTCCGCAGACGGAGTTCATGCCGATGGCCAGCGGCGCGAAGTTCATCATCCGCACGGGCGAGCTGAAGCCGTACTCCAACATCTACCTCTATTCTGCCTCCGGCGTGGAGAAGTTCAATCTCGATTACGTCATCTGACGCAGGAAATGGATGCGGGGAGAGCATGCCTCTCCCTGCATTTTTAATGTACGTCGGCGAAGAAGTCGTTGCCATTCCGCACCAAAGGCGCTATAATAGATCATGGTTTGATGTGTACACAAGGAGAAAGTAACCATGACACACAGTTTAAAGAAGCTTGCGGCGTTGCTGGCGCTGATTTGCATACTGACCGCGTCGCTGGGTGCGTTGGCGGAGCAGATTCCCTGGAACCTGACGCTGGTCAACAGCACCCACGCCGTGCCGGAGGACTGGGTGGTGCCGGAGTTCACCGAGCTGCGCAACGGACAGCGGGTGGACAGCCGCATCTATCCGGAGCTGCAGGCGATGTTCGACGCCGCCCGTGCGGCGGGGCGAACGCCGCTGGTGATCTCCTCCTACCGCACCTACGACGACCAGAAGAACATGCTGGTGAAGAAGTACCGGAAGTTCAAGGAGCAGGGCTACTCCCACGAGGACGCGCAGGTCGAGGCGCTCAAGTGGGCCGCCTATCCGGGATACAGCGAACATCAGCTGGGCCTGGCCATCGATGTGGGTACCTCCAACAGTGAGAAGTGCAGCAAGGACCGGGTGTGGTCGTGGCTGAAGGAGCACTGCGCGGAGTACGGCTTCATCTGGCGCTACTCCGAGGAAAAGAGCGCCATCACCGGCATCGCCAACGAGCCCTGGCACTTCCGCTACGTGGGCGTGGAGGCGGCCACCTACATCATGGAGAACAACCTCTGTCTGGAGGAGTACATGCTTCAGTTTTACGGCCTGCGCTGAGGCCGGGACGATCGCCGTCGGAATGCAAGCCCTCCGGCGGTTTTCTGCGTAAATGAAGAACGGAGGGGGGCGAAGCGTGCGGGTGCGGCGCAATATTTACCTCATGTATGCCATCGCCCTCTTGCAGGGCATGGTGTTTTACGGCCCCATCGCCACCCTCTATCGGGAGGCGGCGGGGGTCACGATCTTTCAGATCACCCTGATCGAGAGCATCTCCATGGCGCTGGGACTTATGCTGGAGCTGCCCTGGGGCGCGGTGGCGGACCGCATCGGCTACCGCAGGACGATGATCTTCTGCTGCATGCTGTACCTCGCGTCCAAGGTCGTGTTCTGGCGCGCGGAGGGCTTCGGCATGTTCCTCATCGAGCGCGTGCTGCTGGCGGTGGTGTGCGCGGGGCTTTCCGGCGTGGAGGAGGCCGTGCTGTATCTGTCCGCGGATGAAGGACAGTCCCAGCGCTGCTTTGGCGTCTGGAACAGCCTGGGTCAGGCGGGACTGATGGCGGCGGCGGTGGTCTACGCGGTCTTCGTGGGGGAGGATTACCGCCTTGCGGGCCTGCTGACCGTCGTAAGCTACGGCGCGGCGGCGATGCTGTCGCTGGGCATCGTGGAGGTGCGCCCGGAGGAAAGGCGCGCGGCGACCCATCCGGTGCAGGACTTCGGAAGCGCGCTGCGGGGCCTTTTGCGCACACCGGGGCTTCTGCTGCTGGTGCTGTCCATGGCGCTGCTGGCGGAGACGCACCAGACGATCACGGTGTTCCTCGCGCAGAAGCAGTACGAGGTGTGCGGCATGGCGGGCGCGGCCTTCGGCGGGGCCTATCTGCTGCTGACCCTCGCGGGTCTGGCGGGCGGACTGTCCCAGAGATGCACGCGGCGGCTGGGCGAAGTGCGCTTCGGCGCGCTGTGCTGCCTGACGGCGGCGGTCTGCTGCGTCACGCTGGCGCTGACCCGGAGCCTGATCCTCTCGATCGCGGCGGTGGTTGTGCTGCGGCTGTGCTGGACGCTGGGCGCGCCACTGTACGCGCGGCTGGAAAACGAGCGCGTCGCGGGGGAAAACCGCGCCACGGAGCTGAGCGTCAACGCCCTGCTGCGCGACGGCGTGGCGGTGCTGACTAACCTGGTCTTCGGGCGGCTGGCGGAGCAGGCGCTGGGGATGGCGATGGGCCTGGGCGCGCTGCTGAGCCTGTGCGCCATGGCGCTGCTGGCGGCCTTCTTCCGCAGGGCTGTCCACGAATGACGGACGAATGGCGGGGCAATACGCCTTGCGTAAAGGAATTTTATCGGATACAATGGATTCCGGAGGGATGGAAGTGGCGAATGATTTTCGATCCGCGCGCTTCTGGGCGGCGGAGCTGATCGAGCGGGCGCTGTACCCCGGCGCAGTGGCGGTGGATGCCACCCTGGGCAACGGCCACGACGCGCTGTGGCTGTGCGGCCTGGTGGGGGAGACGGGCAGGGTGTTCGGCTTCGACGTGCAGCAGGAGGCGGTGGAGCGCAGCCGCGCGCGGCTTGTGGAGGCCGGCGTGGCGGAGCGCGCGACGCTCATCCTGGACGGACACCAGAACATGGGAACCTACGTCGCAAGCGGGAGCGCCGACGCGGTGATGTTCAACCTGGGCTGGCTTCCGGGCGCAGCCCACGGCGTGACCACGCAGACTGCGACCACGCTTGAAGCGGTGACTGCGGCGCTGGATGTCCTGAAGGAGGACGGGGTGATGACCGTGTGCGTCTATCCCGGACACGACGAGGGCGCACGGGAGCGCGATGCGCTGCTTGACTGGGCGCGGAGCCTGGACGGGCGCAGCTATGACGTGATGCTGCGCGCCTACCTGAACCAGAGCGGCGATCCGCCGCTGATGATCGCCATCAAGAAGAACAGAAAGAGGAAGAGAGCATGAAGCTGATCGATGCAAGCAAGCGCTACTACAAGGGCAACACCCACGCGCACACCACCCGCAGCGACGGCACGCAGTCGCCAGAAAGCGTGATGCGCATGTTCAAGGATGCAGACTACGATTTTCTGGTGCTCAGCGACCACTGGACGCCGGGGCCGACGCAGGATTTCGAGGGCATGCTGGTGCTCACCGGCGCGGAGTACGACTTCAACTATCCCAAGCAGGTGCTGCACATCGTGGGCGTGTTTCCGGATGAGGCGGCAGCACAGGGCTTCCACCACCGCATGGACTACCCGGAGGTGATCGGGCGTATCAACGCACAGGGCGGCGCGGCCATCCTCTGTCATCCGGCATGGTCGCTGAACACGCCGGAGATGATCAAAAGCGTGCAGGGCGTGTGCGCTGCGGAGGTCTACAACAGCTTCTCCGGCGCGCCGTGGAACGCGCCCCGGGCCGATTCCAGCGCGGTGCTGGATCTGGTGGCGACGGCGGGCTGCTGCATCCCCCAGGTCGCGGCGGACGACTGCCACTTCTACACCGGCGAGCAACGCATGTCCTACATCATGCTCCAGGCGGACGAACTGACGAGCGGGGACGTGATCGCGGCGCTGAAGCGCGGCTCCTTCTACGCAAGTCAGGGCCCACGGTTCATCGAGGCGGAGCTGACCGGGCGGGAGCTGATCGTGCGCACCTCGCCGGTCAATCGCTGCACCTTCATCTCGAATCTGGTGTGGGTGGCGGGCCGCTGCCGCATGGGCGAGGGTATGGTGGAGAATGTGTACCAGCTCCAGCCGGGCGAGACCTTCATCCGCTGCGAGATCGAGGATGCGCAGGGTCGGCGCGCGTGGCTGTCGCCGGTGCGGCTATGATCTGTTTAGATCCTGTAAAATAACGAAAAATGCAGGATTGACGCTTGACAAATGCAGATTCAGTGATTATGATACATACAAGGTTCGGATAACGAACCCGTTGCAATTGAGGCGCGGTTGTTCATGAGTCGCGCGGTGGAGCTGTTCAAGCAGCACAGAAGCCGCGTCAAAGGGGACGCCGCCGAAACAAGGGCCCGCTTGAAGGGGCTTGCGTTGGGCGCATGGAGAAGATTCATGCGACTGTCACGGTTCCATTGCGGAATCGTGGAGCGCTATTGCCGGACAGACAGCATGTTTTGTTGTATATTCGAGCGGTCATGGCGCGCAGCTGTGGCCGCCTTTTTACTTCCGGCAATTTCCAGACCCGGTCGACCAAGGGAATGATATTTTAGGAGGAAGAAACCATGAGGAAACTGATCGCCGTCGTGATGGCACTTGTCCTGATGCTCACCAGCGCCGCCTTTGCGCAGACCCTGCGCGTGGGCATGGAGTGCAACTATGCGCCCTACAACTGGACCCAGACCGAGGCCGATGAGAACGCCATTCCGCTGGCGGGCGGCGGCTATGCCGACGGCTACGACGTGCGCATCGCAAAGCGCGTGGCCGACTATCTGGGCATGGATCTGGAGATCGTCAAGACCGAGTGGGACGGCCTGATCATGTCCGTGATGAGCGGCGCGATCGACTGCATCATCGCCGGCATGAGCCCCACCGAGGAGCGCATGCTGACCATCGACTTCACCGATCCCTACTATGAGAGCGATCTGGTGATCGTGGTGCGCAAGGACGGCGGCTTTGCCGACGCCACCTCCCTGGAGGACTTCGCGGGCGCGACCATCGTGGGCCAGCTGAACACCTTCCACGACACCGTCATCGACCAGATCCCGGACGTCAAGCATGCCACCCCCATGGATACCTTCCCGACCATGATCGTCGCCGTGACCGCAGGCTCCGTGGACGGCTACATCTCCGAGCGTCCCGGTGCGGAGAGCGCCATCGCAACCAACCCCGACCTGACCTACGTGGTCTTTGACGAGGGCAAGGGCTTCGTGACCGATCCCGCCGATACCAGCATCGCCGTTGGCGTTGCCAAGGGCAGCGAGCTGACCGCGAAGATCAACGAGGCGCTGGCGACCATCTCCAAGGAGGAGCGCCTGCAGATCATGAACGACGCTCTGGCTGCGCAGCCGAGCGCGGAATAAAGCAGAACCACACGCATGCGGGGGCCGTCTGATGCGACGGCCCGCGTTTGCGTACTCCGGCGCTTTGCGTTTCAGGCGTGAAGAGCGGCCGGAATCCCCTTCCGGCGCGGATCGCGAGGGACACTTCAATCGTTGAGGAGGATTTCCATGCCAAGTACATTTTTCGGCTGGGTCGGCTTTCTGGCGAAGCAATACGGCGGACTGTTCCTGCGCGGCACGGCCAACACGCTGCTGATTGCCATCACGGGCACCATACTCGGCTTTCTGATTGGCCTGCTGGTGGCCATTGCGCGCACGATTCAGCTGGGTCCGAAGGCGTCCGCCTGGAAGCGCGTGCCGGTGAAGATCCTGCACGCCGTGTTGGGCGTGTACATTGAGGTGTTCCGCGGCACGCCGATGATCGTGCAGGCCATGGTCATCTACTACGGCGCGCTGCAGTACCTGGGCCTGGACATGCCCCGACTGGTGGCGGCGATCTTCATCGTGTCCATCAACACCGGCGCGTACATGGCGGAGATCATCCGCGGCGGCATCATCTCCATCGACAAGGGCCAGACCGAGGCCGCCCACTCCATTGGCCTCACCCACTGGCAGACCATGGTGAGCGTGGTGCTTCCCCAGGCGATCCGCAACATCATGCCCTCCATCGGCAACGAGTTCGTGGTCAACATCAAGGACTCCTCCGTGCTGAACGTCATCTCCGTCACGGAGCTGTTCTTCCAGGCCAAGTCCGCCACGGGCGCGTACTTCCGCTACTTTGAAACCTACTTCATCATCGCGCTGATCTACCTGACCCTCACCTTCTCGATCACCCGCATCCTGCGCCTGATCGAAAAGAAGATGGACGGCCCGGAGAACTACGTGATCCACGGCTCCCAGTCCGACAGCCACGCCGCCATCGCGGTTCACGAGGAGGGTAACAATGGAACATGTGATTGAGGTCAGCCACCTGCGCAAATCCTTCGGCAGCCATGAGGTGCTCAAGGATGTGGACTTCGTCGCCAGCAAGGGCGAGGTCACCTGCATCATCGGTTCCTCCGGATCGGGCAAGTCCACGCTGCTGAGGTGCATCAACCTGCTGGAGACGCCGGACAGCGGCGTGATCCGCTTCCACGGCGAGGACATCCAGGACGGCAAGCTGTCCATGGCCCAGTACCACGCCCGGGTGGGCATGGTGTTCCAGCAGTTCAACCTGTTCAACAACATGACCGTGCTGAAGAACTGCATGGTGGGCCAGATGAAGGTGCTGGGACGCAGCGCCGCCGAGAGTGAAAAGAACGCCGTCCGCTTTCTGGAGAAGGTGGGCATGATTCAGTTCATCCACGCCAAGCCCCGCCAGCTCTCTGGCGGACAGAAGCAGCGCGTCGCCATCGCCCGGGCCCTGGCCATGGATCCCGAGGTGCTGCTCTTCGACGAACCCACCTCCGCCCTCGACCCCGAGATGGTGGGCGAGGTGCTCACCGTCATGCAGGATCTGGCGAAGAGCGGCCTGACCATGCTGGTGGTCACCCACGAGATGGGCTTTGCACGCAACGTGGCCCACAAGGTCGTGTTCATGGACGGCGGCGTGATCGCCGAGCAGGGCGCTCCCGAGCAGGTGCTGGACAATCCCCAGACGCCTCGCCTGCGGGAGTTCCTGGGCAAGGTGCTCTGACGCAGCCGCTTCCACGAGAACTTCACCCTGCGTTCAAACCCTGTTCACAGCTCTGATGTATACTTGAAGATGTCGAGCGGCAGAAACATGCGTAAGTCCAGATGGGCTTGCGCATTTTTGTTGGAATAGTACCGCCCGAACAGATTGAACGCAGGAGGGCTTGAAATGAAACTGAGAGGATCGATCTGTCTTATGCTGGCGCTGGCCTGCATGGGCGGCGCGCTGGCGGAGGAACCCGCAACCCCGGGGATGCAGGAGCGGCCTGCAATGGAGAACGGCGAATTTGCTGGCCGCGGCGAGCGCCCGGACGGCATGGGTGAGAAGATGGACGGCATGGGCGAGCGCCCGGATGGCGTGGGTCGCGGCGGCATGGGCGGCGGCGCAGGTCAGGGCGGCGTTGGGGTGGAGAGCCACTATGCCGAGGCAGAGGAAAAGTTCACGCAGCACGAATACACCGACCCGGAGACCGGCCTGACGATTCCCTACAATCTGTATCTGCCTGAGGGCTACGACGGCGAGACGGAATACCCGCTGGTGATCTACATCGCCGACGCGGGCGTGAACAGCAACGAGGTGACTGACGTGATCCGGCAGGACGGCGCGGCAGTGTGGGCCACGGATGCGGAGCAGAAAAAGCACCCCTGCATCGTGCTCGCGCCCCAGTACACGCTGGATCTGGTGAACAGCATCGGCATGCTGACGGAGGATGACTATGAGTGGAGCGAGGGCCTGACGCTGGTCAGCAACTTGATCTTCTCCTTCATCGACGAATACGCGGTGGATGAAAGCCGCATCTACGGCACCGGCCAGTCCCAGGGCGGCATGACCACCATCGCCATGAGCGACAAATATCCCGACCTCTACGCCGCGCAGCTGCTGGTGGCCTGCCAGTGGGACGTGGAGGAGATGTCGGCGATGGTGGACGACAAGCTGTGGATCGTGGTCTGCGAGGGCGATACCAAGGCCTATCCGGGCATGAACGCGGCTACCGAGAACTGGGCGCAGCTGGGCGCGCAGGTGGCGACCTCCGAGATGTGGGACGGTGAGGCCGACGCGGCGGAGATGGCCGCGCGGGTAGCTGAGATGGAGGCGCAGGGCTGCGACATCAACTACACCGTGCTCTCCGGCGGCAGCCACACCTACACCTGGACGGTGGCCTACACCATCGAGAGCATCCGCGACTGGCTGTTCGCACAGTCGAAGTGAGCAAATCATTCAGAACGACGCACAAAGGGCGGATGCACGCGCAAGCGTGCATCCGCCTTCTATATATGGATGGGATTGGATCAGGCCGAGGCGCTCTGTTGGGCCTCGCGCTTCTCCTGTTGGATGCGCCGGGCGTTGGCCAGCATCAGCTTCAGGCGGTTCTCCTGATTGACACGGGTCGCGCCCGCGTCGTAGTCGATGGCGACGATGTTCACGTTGGGGTTGCGGTCCTTGATGGGCTTCATCATGCCCTTGCCGCAGATGTGGTTCGGCAGGCAGCCGAAGGGCTGGGTGCACACGATGTTCTCTGCACCGGACTCCGCCAGCTCCAGCATCTCCGAGGTCAAGAGCCAGCCCTCGCCCATCTTCGCGCCGATGCCCAGGCAGTCCCGGGCCAGGGTGATGGTGTGCTCGAAGGGGGTGGGCGCGCGGAAGACGCCCTGTTCGTTGATGCAGTTGATCATCACGTGCTTGCAGTGCAGCAGGTACTTCCATGCGATGCTCGCGCCCAGGTAGGCGGCGAAGCTGATGCGCTTGTAGAGCTTGTAGTCCAGCACGTTGTTGTACACGCAATAGAGCAGGAAGTCCAGAAGTCCGGGTACCTCCACCTCCGCGCCCTCGCGCACGAGGAAGTCCTCCAGGTTGTTGTTGCCCAGCGGGGAATACTTGACGAAGATCTCGCCCACCACGCCCACGCGCACGGTGTCGCGCGCCACGCGCTCGATGGCAGCGAAGTCCTTCAGGATCGCGCGGTAGTTTCGCTTGAGACGAGACAGGGCTGTTTTGGAATTCGTGCCCAGCTCATGGCCGAGACGCTGCGTCCATTTGTCCGCACAGGCCTGGGCAGCGCCCGCCTCCACCTCGTAGGGCTTCGTCTGGTTCACCAGTGTCATCAGCAAATCGCCGTAGAGCACTGCGCAGGCCACCGCCATCAGCTCCTTCACGCCGATGTCGAAGCCCGGGTGCTTCTCGATGCCCTGGAAGCTGAAGGAGATCACCGGAACCTGGGGATAGCCCGCCTTGGCGAGGGCCTTGCGCAGGAGAGACACGTAATTCGACGCGCGACAGCCGCCGCCGGTCTGGAAGTAGATCAGCGCCACCTTGTTCGGATCGTGGCCGCCGGTCTGGAGCGCGTGGATGAACTGGCCGATCACCAGAATCGCCGGGTAACAGGTGTCGTTGTGCACGTACTTCAGCCCCGTCGCCGCGATCTCCGGGCCGGACTTGTCCAGCAGCTCCATCTTGTAGCCGTAGGTGCTCAGCACGCTCATGATCATCCTGAAGTGCATGGGCAGCATCGTGGGCACGAGTATGGTGTAGTCCTTCTTCATTTCCTGTGTGAAGGGAATGTAGTCTGAATTCATATCACTTGCCCCTTTCTTCCAATGCGCCCAGCAGGCTGCGCAAGCGGATGCGCACCGCGCCGAGGTTGGTGATTTCGTCGATCTTGATCTGGGTGTAGAGCTTGCCCGCGCCCTCCAGGATCGCGCGCACCTCGTCGGTGGTGATGGCGTCCAGGCCGCAGCCAAAGGACACCAGCTGCACCAGCTCGGTGTCGTCGTGCTCCGTGGCGTAGCGCGCCGCGCGGTACAGCCGGGAGTGGTAGGTCCACTGGTTCAGCACGTGCACGTCCTGCTTGGGCTCCAGATGACATACGCTGTCCTCGCTGACCACCACGAAGCCCAGCGAGGTCGCCAGCTTGTCGATGCCGTGGCCGATCTCCGGGTCGGCGTGGTAGGGACGGCCCGCCAGAATCATGATGCGCTTGCCGTTCTTGCGCGCGTAGTCGATGGCGGCCTCGCCGGCCTCGTGCACCCGCCGCATGTGGGCGTGGTAGGCGGCAAAGCCCGCGCGCACCGCCTCGCGCACCTCGCCCTTTTTGAAGGAGAAGCCGTGCTCGTTGAGATAGCGGTGCAGCGTGGCAGTCAGCTTCTTCGGGTCCTCCACCGAGAGGTAGGGGTACATGAAGTCCACTTCCTGAAGGCGCTCCATGTTGCCGTGGAGCAGCTCCGCGTAGTAGGCCACCACCGGGCAGTTGTAGTGATTGTCACCGGCGTGTTCGTCCACGTTGTAGCTCAGGCAGGGGTAGAAGATGCGCTCCACACCCGCGTCGATCAGCTCCTCGATGTGGCCGTGCATGATCTTCGCCGGGTAGCAGGCGGTGTCCGAGGGGATGGAGAACTGACCCCGCTCGTAGGTCTGGCGGGTGGAGAGCTTGCTCAGCACCACCTCGAAGCCCAGCTTGGTGAAGATCGCGTGCCACAGCGGGGCCAGCTCGTACATGCCCAGCGCCAGCGGAAGCCCGATCTTGCCGTGCTGGCCCGGAACGCCCTTCAAGGAGGACAGCGCCTCGCGCTTGATGGCGTGCAGGTTGGGCAGCTCCAGGTCCGCCTTCGCCGCACCCGCGCCCCTCTGGCACTGGTTGCCGGAGATGAACTTCCGCCCGCCGGGGAAGAGGTTCACCGTCAGGTGGCAGTGGTTGGTGCAGCCGTTGCACACGGCGGACTTCGCGTCGTGGCGGAAGTTTTTCAGCTCCTCCGGGGAGATCAGGCTGCTCTGTTCAAAGCGCATGGCGTGCAGCGCCGCGCCGTAGGCCCCCATCAGTCCCGCGATGGAGGGACGGATCACGTTCGCGCCCATCTCCATCTCGAAGGCGCGCAGCACCGCGTCGTTCAGGAAGGTTCCGCCCTGCACCACGATGTTGCGGCCCAGCTCCTCCGGGGAGTTGGCGCGGATGACCTTGTACAGCGCGTTCTTGACCACGCTCACCGACAGGCCAGCGGAGATGTCCTCGATGGTCGCGCCGTCCTTCTGGCTCTGCTTGACCGAGGAGTTCATGAACACCGTGCAGCGGGTGCCCAGATCCACCGGGGCCTTTGCGCGCAGGCCGCACTCGGCGAACTCCGCCACGCTCTTGCCCATCGACCGGGCGAAGGTCTCGATGAAGGAACCGCAGCCCGACGAGCAGGCCTCGTTGAGCATGATGGAGTCGATGGCGCCGCCGCGAATCTTGAAGCACTTGATGTCCTGACCGCCGATGTCCAGGATGAAGTCCACGTCCGGGCGGAAGTGGCGCGCGGCGGTGTAGTGGGCGATGGTCTCGACGAGGCCCTCGTCCACGCGGAAGGCGCTGCGGATCAGGTCCTCGCCGTAGCCGGTGGCGGCGCTTCCGCAGATCGTGATCCGGTCGCCGCAGAGGGCGTAGATCTTTTCAAGCTCCGCACGCACCCGCTCCACGGGGTTGCCCTGGTTGGAGGCGTAGTAGGAGTAGAGAATGCGCTTGTCCTCGGAGATCAACACCAGCTTGGTGGTGGTGCTGCCGCAGTCCACGCCCAGCCACGCACGGCCGCTGTAACAGTTGGAGTAGCGCGCGATGTCCTCCACCGCCACGGTCGCCTGGCTGTGGCGCAGGCGGAAGGCCTCGTAGTCAGCCTCCGTCTCGAACAACGGGCGCAGCCGGTTCGTCTGGGCCGCGCCCTTGCCGATGCTTGATCGTATGGCATCGGTGATGCTGTCGATGGTGTAGCTCTCGCCGGAGTGCGCCGCGTACAGGCACGCGCCCGCGGCCACCGCAAAGCGCGCGTACTCGGGGAAGATCGCGTGCGCATCATCCAGCTTCAGCGTCTGCTGGAAGCGCTGGCGCAGCCCCTTGCAATAGTACAGCGGCCCGCCCAGAAACATGACCTTGCCCTCGATCTTTCGTCCCTGCGCCAGTCCCGCGATGGTCTGGTTCACCACCGCCTGGTAGATGCTGGCCGCCACGTCCGCCTTGCTTGCACCCTGGTTCAGCAGCGGCTGGATGTCGCTCTTGGCGAACACGCCGCAGCGGGAGGCGATGGGGTAGAGGCGCTGGTGGGTCAGGCTGGCTTGATCCATCTCCTCCACGCTCATGTTCAGCAGCACCGCCATCTGGTCGATGAACGCGCCGGTGCCGCCCGCGCAGCTGCCGTTCATGCGCTCGTCCAGGCCATGATCGAAGAAGATCACCTTCGCGTCCTCACCGCCCAGCTCGATTACCACGCTGGTGTCCGGCTCGTAGCGGCGCACGGCCTCGCCGGTTGCGTAGACCTCCTGCACGAAGGAGATGCCGGCGGCCTCGGCCATGCCCAGACCCGCCGAACCGCTGATCGCGGCGGTGAAGCGCTTGCCCGTCAGCTGTGGGCGCAGCTCCTCCAGCAGCTCCAGCGTCTTCTGGCGCACCTGGGAGAAGTGGCGCTCGTACTTTTCATATAGAATCCGGTCGCCTTCCATCAGAACGACCTTCGCCGTGGTGGAACCGATATCGATTCCCAGCGAGAGCATTGTTTCGTTTGCCATTCGTACAACCTGTGCAATTCTTTTCTGATTTCGCAATTTGTGAAGCTATATAACCTTCCATATTGTATAATTTCAATGTTAATTGCACATCAACAGCCGCGCCCGGACTGAAAAAACAAAATTGAAATTCAATTAACTCCGGAAATTTGGCGGAAAATTTGCACGGATTTGGGAAAAATACCCTCGGAGGCGGGGCTTGGATTTGCAGCTTGCACAAAAGAGCCGCCGGCACATTTGTGCGGCGGCAGTAAGGCGCGTCCTAGGCCATCTTGCGAAGCTCGTTCTTCAGCTTCTCGATGATACGCTTCTCCAGACGGGATATGTAGCTCTGGGAGATGCCCATCATGTCCGCAACCTCCTTCTGGGTGTGCTCCTTTTCCTTCCCCAGCCCGTAGCGCAGACTCACGATGTCCTTCTCCCGGGGATTGAGGGTCTTGATGGCGTTGTAGAGCATCTCCTTCTCGATGGAGGAGTCCAGATCCCGGGAGACCAGATCCGCGTCGGTGCCGAGGATGTCGGAGAGCAGCAGTTCGTTGCCGTCCCAGTCGGTGTTCAGCGGCTCGTCGAAGGATACCTCCAGCTTCAATCGGCTGGTCTTGCGCAGCACCATCAGAATCTCGTTTTCAATGCATCGCGAGGCGTAGGTCGCCAGCTTGATGTTCTTGTCCGGGTTGAAGGAATTGACCGCCTTGATCAGGCCGATGGTGCCGATGGAGATCAGATCCTCGATGCTGATGCCGGTATTCTCAAATTTGCGGGCGATGTACACCACCAGCCGGAGATTTCGCTCGATCATGGTAGCGCGCGCCGCGCTGTCGCCCGCGTGTACCTTGCGCACGAGGCTGTTCTCCTCCTCGCGCGTCAGCGGCGGCGGGAGCAGATCGCTGCCGCCGATGTAGCACACTGAGCCCTTCCGGATCTGAACGACCAAGCCGTAGATGGATTGTCTCACGTTTGAGAAAGGCATAACAGAACCTCCTTACAGAATGATGTATGAAATTATTGTCCGCGCTGCGATCGGCAACCTCGGCAAACTCCGGCGGCGCCAGCGCCCGGACGCGCCCGGGGATGCGGCCCGGGTAGACCGCTACCCAGCAGGGTGGGGCCTCGACCGGTGCGCCCGGTCCGCTACGAAACAGTACGCGGTCTGGCCGAAAGCAGGTAAGCTCGCCCGCACCGCCCAGCGCGCCGTAGGGCAGGAAGCGCAGCTCGTCCGCGTCCAGCGCCTGCAGGTGCTGCGCAAGCTGGGGCATCGCCGCCGCCTCCACGATCAGCACCGGCAGGCCGCTGCGATGCTCCTGTAGGCGGTTGCCGGTGTCGATCAGGGCGGGGAAGTCCGCGCGGAGCCCGTCCCGCTCCAGGGTCAGCTCTATGTCCCAGCGGAAGCGGATATGCCGCCTTCGCCTGAGCATCGCCAGCAGAACAATCAGTCCCAGCGCCGCCACGGGCAAAAAGCGCCCCGGCCCCCCGCCGCTGGCGGCGGCGCAGCCCCCGCACACCAGCGCGGCCACGCCCATGCAGGCGGCGGCCTCCAGTACGCGCCGGGGCCGCAGGCTGCCGGTGAGCAGCGCGGCGGCGATCAGGCAGGCCGCTGTCAGCCCGGGCCAGCTGCGCAGCCAGCGGAAGCGGTTTCCAAGAAAGCCGGAGAGGATCGAATAGAGGCAGAGCGCGAACAGCGCCCGGAGCAGCCTGCGCGCATGCAGCCGTCCAAGCGCAAGCTGTACTGCAGTGAGAATGCACGCGTCCATGAGCAGATCGATGGGCAGATTGGCTTCGATGGACATCCCGCGCACCTCGCTTTCCATGTCCTATCATATGGAAAAAGCTTCCTGCTTCCAAGGAGAGAATGTCGTTAACTTCAAGCTTTTTACGCGCGTTTTTCGCCAATACGGATTTCTGAAAGGCGGCGCGCACGGCGGATGCGGGGCGCGTCCGGCCCGACATGCCCCTCCGAAACGCCCCGATTCGAGGTGATTTTACAAGCTTCGACAGGATTCTGCCCGGCTCGACGGGGGTCGGAAATAATTGACGAAGCGATTTTGAAAGTCGAATTATTAATACGAAAGTTTTGTCGAAACTTGTCCGTTCTGTTTTGAATCTGCAACGGCGCAAATTTCTCGGAAAAACGCATACAATGAGACGGAGGCGATGGCGATGACATTCACGGAATTGAAGCAGAAGGACGTCGTGAACATCTGCGACGGCCGCCGTCTTGGCAAGCCGATTGATCTGGTGCTCAATGAATCCGCCTGCGTGGACGCGCTGGTGGTTCCGGTGCCTGGCGGCATCTTCACCTTTCTCAAGCAGGATAAGGAGGGCTGCATGGTTCCCTGGAACCGCATCCTGCGCATCGGCGACGACGTGATTTTGGTGGAGCTGCACGAGGATGTGACCGCACAGTGCGACTGAGGTAAAGTCTGTCGCACGATTGAGATGGAAAAATTACATTCTTCAAAAAAAGACTAGACGAAACGTTATTTTTTGTGTATAATAGGAATATATGAGGTGAGAGCCAGATGAGGTGTGTCTTTTGCAACTGCCTGCAAAGTCGCGTGATCGACTCCCGGCAGAGTGAAGATGGAACCAGCATCCGCCGCCGCAGGGAATGCGAAAAGTGCGGGCGCAGGTTTACAACCTATGAGCGCATCGATCTGGTTCCGCTGATTGTGGTGAAGAGGGATCAGACCCGCGAGCAGTTCGACATCAATAAGCTGCGCTCCGGCATCATCAAGGCCTGCGAAAAGCGGCCCGTGCCCCTGAGCAGCATCGACCGCCTGGCGCGGGACATCGAGCAGAAGCTCTACGCGCAGTCCGATTCGGAAATCACCAGCATCATGATTGGGGAGCTCGTGATGGATGGCCTGAAGGCGCTGGATGAGGTCGCCTATGTGCGCTTTGCCTCGGTTTACCGCCAGTTCCGCGACATTCAGACCTTCCGGGATGAACTCAACAAGCTGCTCTCCGATTTTGAACCGGGTACCGCTGACGGCGCAGGCGCCGCCAGATGACCAATATACAAGAAGGAAAGAGGATACGCACATGGCAAACGAACTGATTCTGGCCGTTGACGACGAGGCTCATATTCTCGAACTGCTTTCGTTCAATCTCGAAGCAGGCGGCTACCGGGTTGTAACTGCCGCTACTGGTGAGGATGCGCTCGTGGTCTGTGCGCATGAGCGTCCTGCGATGGTCCTGCTGGACATTATGCTCCCCGGCATCGACGGCATGGAGGTGTGCCGCCGTCTGAAGAGCGCTCCGACGACCGCAGACATTCCGATCATTATGCTGACCGCAAAGGGCGACGAGGTGGACAAGATTCTGGGCCTGGAGCTGGGCGCGGACGACTATATCACCAAGCCGTTCTCCGTTCGCGAACTGATCGCGCGCGTGAAGGCGCTTCTGCGCCGTGCCGCGCCGCAGAACGAGGAAGAGGGCATTCTGCACGTGGGCAGCCTGACCATCGACGTCGGAAATTATGAGGCCTTCCGCAATGGCGAAAAGCTCTCGCTGACGTTGAAGGAGTTTGAACTGCTCAAGCTGCTCGTGCTCAGCCGCGGCAAGGTTCTTACCCGCGACTTCCTGCTCGACCGTATCTGGGGCTACGAGTTCTACGGCGAGACCCGCACGGTGGACGTTCACATTCGTCACATTCGTCAGAAGCTCGGCGATGATGCGCACTATATCGAAACCATCCGTGGCGTAGGCTATAAGTTCAACGACCGTCAGGAGAATCGCCTATGAAAACAAGGGTTGCATCCATTGTAACCCTGTTGTCACTGGTTTTGCTCGGCATTTTGCTGACCCAAAGCTGTACGGTTCTGGCGATAAAAGAAAACAAGGATTATCAGGATGGAATCCGCCTAACCTGTCAGACAAGCGGAGCGACGCTGGAAAATGAATCCGCAGAGGAGCGCATAAGCGTCCTCAAGTCGCTCTCGCACGAGGACAGGGACATTTCCTTCGGCTTGTACAATGCCGATGGAAGCGTTGCGCATGCCTCAAACGGCAGCAAGTTGCCCTTGGCGGAGGAGGATCTTGAGGTCGCAGGCACCGGAACCGTGCACGTGTATTCCCGCAAAAATGCCGAGGGCAAAGAAGCTATCTACGCCATCTATCAGTTTGAGGATGGCGCTTTTTTGCTTCTTTCCAGAGTCAGGACGACGGGGTTTGCCATCTTCCTTGGCAACAAGTACCTGCTGATCTTTTCAATTCTGCTGCTGGCGCTGCTGCTCTATGTGCTGACCGTGCTGCGCAAGCTGCGCCGCAAGGAGCTGCTGCTCGCCCAGATGACGACCACGCTGGACGCCTTCTCCGAGGGCAAGTACGACAGCCGCATTGAGGGCCAGGGCGATGATCAGGACGTGCAGGTGTTCAACGCCATCGTCGGCCGCATCCAGGATCGGGTGCTCCGGCAGGCCAGCCGCAACCACGCGCTGAGCGTGGTGATGAACCAGATGCAGAACGGCATCATCGCTGTGGACGGCAACCTGAAGGTCATTCTGGTCACGCCCGTCGCCAAGAAGCTGCTGGGCATCATCGGAAATCCCGAGGGCCGGCTGGTGAGCGAGGCCTCCAAGGACGTGCGCCTGGACGACGTATTTAATGAAGCGATGCGCCAGGGCGGCGTGTACACCAACGAGGTTGCGGCGCGCACGGCCGTGGGCCGCGGACACCGTCCGCTCAGACTGTACGTGTCGCCCATGCGCAATGACGGTCAGGTGGTGGGCGCGCTGGCCATGGTGGAGGACATCACCGAGATTCGTCGCCTGGAGCAGGTGCGCACCGACTTCGCCGCAAACGTGTCCCACGAGCTCAAGACGCCGCTGACGTCCATCCGCGGCTTCGTGGAGACCCTGGAAAACGGCGCCATCGACAATCCCGAGATGGCCCACAAGTTCCTGCGGATCATCATGCTGGAGACCGAGCGCCTGACCCGTCTGATCAATGACATTCTATCCATCACAAAGCTGGAATCCGGCAACGACGAGGTGTCCATCGAGCGCCTCCGCCTGGACAAGATGGCCTACGACGTGGCCGACATGCTCTCCATTCATGCGGGGGAGAAGGAGGTCACCATCAACTGCCACCTGAACAAGGAGCCGGTCAACATCATGGGCAACTCCGACCGGGTGGAGCAGATGCTCATCAACCTGGTGGAAAACGCGATCAAGTACAACAAGCCCGGCGGCTCCGTCACCGTGCAGGTGTTCTCCAACGGCGTGGAGGCCAACGTGGCCATCTCCGACACCGGCATCGGCATCGCGGAGGAGAACCTGCCGAGGCTGTTCGAGCGCTTCTACCGCGTGGACAAGGGCCGCTCCCGCCAGATGGGCGGCACTGGTCTGGGTCTCGCGATCGTCAAGCACATCGTGCGGTCCATGAACGGCGAAATCGAAGTGCATTCCAAGCTTGGCGAGGGCACCGAGTTCCTGATTACGCTGCCCCTCGCGCCCAAGGATGACCCCAACAAGGATACCATTTTCAACGATGACGGCGAATGACGCCGCACGAGTATACACAGATGGAGGATGAGAGTATGCTTCTTGGAGCACTTGAAGCGGGCGGAACCAAGATGGTTTGCGCCATCGGCGACGAGAATGGCAACGTGTTTGAGCGCGCAAGCTTTCCCACGCGCATGCCTGAGGAGACCATGCCGGACATCATCGGCTACTTCAAGGATAAGAAGATCGAGGCGCTGGGCATCAGCAGCTTCGGCCCACTGAATCTGGACGAGACCAGCCCGGATTTCGGCAACATCACCACTACGCCCAAGCCCGGCTGGGCCAATTATCCGCTGCGCCGCACGCTGCTGGAGGCGCTGAAGGTGCCGGTGGGCATCGATACCGACGTCAACGGCGCCGCGCTGGCCGAGGCGCGCATCGGCGCGGGCAAGGGTCTGGATTCCCTCGTGTACTACACCATCGGTACCGGCATCGGCGGTGGTGCGGTGGTGGGCGGCAAGCTGCTGCACGGCCTGGTGCACCCGGAGATGGGCCACATGCTGCTGCGCCCCGTGAAGGACGATCCCACGCCGAAGGGCTTCTGTCCCTACCACGACGGCTGTCTGGAGGGTATGGCCAACGGCCCGGCCATCGAGAAGCGCTGGGGCGTGTCCGCCAAGGAGCTGCCCCCGGAGCACATCGCCTGGGACGTGGAGACGGAGTATCTGGCGCAGATGTGCGTCAACACCATCGTCGTGCTCTCCCCGAAGAAGATCGTGCTGGGCGGCGGCGTGATGCATCAGCTGCACCTGTTCCCCAAGATCCGCAAGCGCACGCTGGAGCTGCTCAACGGCTACGTGGCCCACAGCGCGATTCTGGAGGACATCGACAATTACATCGTTCCCCCGGCACTGGGCGACAATGCAGGCGCGGCAGGTTCGCTGCTGCTGGCGCTGGAGGCATTGAAGAGCGCATAATTATTTGAACCGAAAGTGAGATTCCCATGTCAGGCAAGAGACGCGATCTGAGCATTCCATGGCCCTTTGCACCCGCCGAGGTGGCGCTGAACCGGGACACGAACCTGCTGAAGCTGGTTGCCATGCTGACCATGCTGTGCGACCACGCGGGCAAGATGCTGTTTCCGCAGTATCCCGTGATGCGCATCATTGGCCGGATCGCCTTCCCGATCTACGCCTATTGCCTGGCCGCAGGCTGCGTCTACACGCGCAATCCGCTGAACTATCTCAAGCGTATTGTGCTGCTGGCGCTGATCTCGCAGCCGCTGTACGCTGTGTCCATGGGGCACAGCGTGCAGCAGATGTATGCCGTCTCCTTTGCGGAGAAGCCGCTGCAGGCGGCCTGGAACTTCTATATCTACAGCTGGTACAAGCCCAGCATCCTGGTGGCGCTGTCCATGGGGCTGATCCTGATCTGGACGATCCGCGAGCGCCAGCTGGTCTTTACTGCGGCGGTGTTCATCCTGTGCTGGCTGATTCAGGGCAAGCTGGATTACGGCATGCGAGGCATCGTGCTGATGCTTCTGTTCTATCTACTGTGCAGCAGGCGCTGGCTGTCGCTGCCCTGCGTGCTGGCGTTCATGCTCTGGTGGGGCATGAAGAGCAGCGGCTACAGTCTGTTTGGAGTCAGCTTCGGCATACAGACCTTCGCGATCCTGGCGCTGCCGCTGATCTACATCCGCACCAATTCCGGCATCAAGCTGCCCAAGTGGCTGTTCTATGGCTTCTATCCGGCGCATCTGGTGCTGATCTATCTGCTGGATCATTTCGTGCTCTGACAGGTGATGTGAAGTGGAAAGTTAACATAGAAATGTGTTGACAAAAACCCTGTTCTGATGTATTATATACGAGTCGACAGGACATGCACCTTTAGCTCAGTTGGTAGAGCACCTGACTCTTAATCAGGGTGTCCAGGGTTCGAGCCCCTGAAGGTGTACCACCCCTGAACGTCAACTTTGATACAAAGTTGACGTTCCTTTTTTGCTTATTTTGATATTGAAATCCTGCAAATAGAGCAACATTTCAGCTGCTTTCACATTTATTTCTGCAATACTCTGCTTTCATTCCGCCAAATCACTCTTCCATAGCCTCTCACTTCATTGTACTAAAGCTCGGCTTTTTGCCTCTCCCGACCTCAAAAACCACTTTTCTCCCCGAAAAATGCACCCTACTCGGGACGATTACTATACTTGTCAACGATTGAATCGTCCCGAGTATAGCTAAACCTCTGATAAATTGAGTGTAGTTATTTGTACTCGGGACGTTTGAAGATTTGATTACGTTGACGAGTATACAAGTTGCACAAAGCCCGGCACAGTGCCGATGCGTGAAAGGGTGTTGCTTGTCTGCTCTGGTATGGGAGGATGGGATAATACGCCTCAGTTCATTTCTTATTTCCCCGAACGAAGTAGTGTCGACCTAACCATTTACAGATTCCATTGGCTATTGTGGCTGCCCTCGTTTTGCCGTAGAAAACGCAAATACCCTCTGCCGAAGATGCCCTGAGGCGTTGCTTCAGGAGGGTATTTGCATATCAGTATTTCGCAAAAGCTTATGAAATGGATTGTAATTCCATGATCCGATCGATGGCGCCCTGCTCCTCCGATGTGAGATCGAGACGGGGACGACGCATGTGGCCGAGGTCAAGCCCACAGTGCTTTTTTAAAATGTATTTGATCACCGCCGCTGGTTTTTC
>JAUNNK010000238.1 GCA_030537335.1 Clostridia bacterium
TCAACGGCACCTCGGGCTACGAGGAGGCTGCCGCGCAGGGCCTGTACGCCGGCATGAACGCCGCGCTGTGGCTGTCCGGCAGGGAGCCGATGATCCTGACCCGCGCGGACGCGTACATCGGCGTGCTGGTGGACGATCTGGTGACCAAGGGCACCGACGAGCCATACCGCATGATGACCAGCCGCGCGGAGTACCGCCTGCTGCTGCGGCAGGACAACGCCGATTTGCGCCTGACCCGCCTGGGCTACGAGGCGGGGCTGGCCTCGCAGGAGCGCCTGCGTCGCATGGAGGAAAAGCGCAATCAGACCGCCGCGGCCATCGACGCGCTCAAAAAGCTGCACCTGGTGGAGAAGCTGCGCCGCACGGAGGAGAGCTTTGATTCCCTGCGCGCGCAGAAGCCGGAGCTGAATGACTTCCCGCCGGAGATCAAGCAGCAGGCGGAGATTGAAGTGAAGTACGAGGGCTACATCTCCCGCCAGCTGGCCGAGGAGAAGAAGTTCCGCAGGATGGAAAACGTGCCTCTGCCGGCGGACGCGGACTACCTGAACATGTCCGGGCTGCGCATCGAGGCGCGGCAGAAGCTGGATAAGCAGCGCCCAGCGTCGCTGGGACAGGCCAGCCGCATTCCGGGCGTGTCGCCGGGGGATATCACCGTGCTGATGATCTGGCTGAAGAGCCTGGGCTGCAGGCCCGAGGAGGACGAATGAGCAATTTCACCCGAATGATGCTGGAGCGCGCGGCTGCGGCGGGCATTCCGCTGAATGCGGTGCAGGCGGAAATGTTTGAGACCTACCACCGCATGCTCATCGAGGCCAACGCCCGCTTCAACCTGACCCGCGTGCCGGACGACGAGGCCGAGGCCATCGACCGCAACTATCTGGACTGCATCGCACCGCTGGCGGTGGGGCTTCCCGAGGCGCATGCCTCGCTGATCGACGTGGGCAGCGGCGCAGGCTTTCCGGGAATTCCGCTGGCGATCTGCCTGCCGGAGACGAGGATCGTGCTGATGGACTCGCTGGGCAAGCGCGTGGAATTCCTGCAAACCGTAATTGATGCACTGGGTCTGAATGCCCAGGCGGTGCACCTGCGGGCCGAGGACGGCGCGCGAAAGAGCGAGTACCGCGAGGCCTTCGATCTGGCCACCGCCCGGGCTGTCGCGCCGCTGAACCTGCTGTGCGAATATCTTCTGCCCTTCGTGAAGGTCGGCGGTCGGATGCTGGCACTGAAGGGGCCGGGTTTGGATGAGGAGGTTGCCGCGGCAGAGAACGCGCTCTCCATCCTGGGCGGACGGTTCCTGCGCAGCGACGCGCTCCCCATTCCCGGCAGGGACTGGGATCACCGCGCGGCCTGGATCGAGAAGGTCGCGCCTACGCCGGACAAGTACCCCCGCAAGGCGGGCAAACCTGAAAAGAAGCCGCTGTGAGCCAGCTCCCGAAATTCTGTATCATACAAGGCTCCGGGCCGCGAAACGCGCGCTTTTCGGAGTCTTAACATATTCCGGCATTTGTGCGCACAGATGTAACCTTCGCGCGCTGTTTCTGTGCGCACTCCACAAGCGTATCACATTCTTTACCATTTCGGACAGGTTCTGCCAAGGGATATTTTCTCTTTGTTTACGGCTTTGACGGCATAATTCTTCCAATTCCGGCTTATAATATCTCTCACTTGAAGGAAAGTCTTTCAAGGAACAACAATGTTTGGGAGGTACCATCTCATGAAGAAGATTATCGCACTTGCTATGGTTA
>JAUNNK010000111.1 GCA_030537335.1 Clostridia bacterium
GATGAAGGAGTACAAGCTCCAGCAGGCGGAGATCGCCCGGCAGGAGGCCATCATCCAGCGCTACCGCATGTACAACCGGGAGAAGTCCATCAAGGCCGCGGAGAGCCGTGAAAAGCGTTTGGAGAAGATGGAGCGTCTGGAGCGGCCTCAGAGCGAACAGAAGGTGCGCTTCAGCTTCGAGGCGCGTCGGCGCACCGGCGACGACGTGCTGATGGTGAAGGACCTGCGCAAGGGCTTCGAGGGCCGCACGCTGTTCGAGAACTTCAACCTGCACCTGCGCGCGGGCGATCGCGTGGCCATCATCGGCCCCAACGGCGTGGGCAAGTCCACGCTGCTGAACATCATCGCCCGCCAGCTGACCCCCGACAACGGCACGGTGGTCTACGGCTCGAACGTCGATCTGGGCTACTACGAGCAGCACCAGACCAAGCTGCACCCGGACAAGGACATCTTAAACGAGATCTGGGACGACTTCCCCCGGCTGGAGATCGACCGGGTGCGCGGGGTGCTTGCGCTGTTCCTGCTCACCGGCGACGACGTGTTCCAGCCCATCCGCACGCTGTCCGGCGGCGAAAAGGGCCGGGTTTCACTGGCAAAGCTGATGCTGCGCCACGACAACTTCCTGCTGATGGACGAGCCCACCAACCACCTGGACATGGACAGCCGCGAGGTGCTGGAGGGCGCGCTGGAGGACTTCGACGGCACGATCCTCACCGTCAGCCACGACCGCTACTTCATCAACCGCGTGGCCAACCGCGTGGTGGAGATGACCCCCGAGGGCGCAAAGGAGTACATCGGCAATTACGACGACTACCTCGAGAAGAAGCGCCTGGAGGAGGCCGGGATCGAGGAGGAAGCCTACGGCGGCAAGACCAAGACCCAGATCGACAAGGAGAAGCGCAAGGCCCGCCTTGCAAAGGAGAGCGAAAAGGCGCTGCGCCTGAAGCTGAAGAATGCCGAGGAGGACGTTGCCCGCACTGAGGAGGAGATCGCCCGACTCGAAGCGCAGATGGGCGACCCGGAGACCTACAAGGACGCGAATCTCGCGCAGCAGGTGGCGAAGGATCACCGCGCGGCGCAGCAGCGCCTGGACGAGCTCTACGAAATCTGGGAGGAGCTGAGCGAGGCGGTTGCGGAACTGGAATAATGTGGCGGGGGAGTACAAGCCAGTTTCCGCCCGTTCTGAATCCTTTCTGAAAAATAATTGCGGCAGAGCTTGAACGCTCTGCCGCCGTTATGTGTCCCTTATTCAGTTTCGCTTTCATCCAGCAGGGAATCCACGTTCAGGATGCCCTTCACGTCGCCGCCCACCACATTGGGCAGTTTGCCGTCCCAGTTCTCGGCGAGGATCTTGTCGATCAGCGAAGCGGTGACGTACTTGCCCTCGTTCTCCATGCGGTAGGCCTCCGCATCGGCGGCCAGCTTCACCGCGTCCGCCTGCGCCTGGGCCGCGATCAGCGTGCTCTGCGCCTGGGCTTCCGCCTCGATGCGCACGCGCTCCGCCTCGGCCTCGGACTGCTTGATGGAGACCTGCTTCTCGCGCTCAGCCTGGGCGATGGCGGTTTCATTCTCCGTAGCGGCCTTCTTCTTGACCTGCTCGGCCACCTGCTTGGCCTCCACGGCGTTGATGAACTCGTCGGAGAAGTCAAAATCGATGATGTTGAAGTCGGTCACGGTGATGCCCATGCCGCTGAGCTTCGCGTCCAGCTCGTCGCGCATCATGTCGGAGGACTCGGCGCGCTTGGAGATCAGCTCCTCGGCGGTGTACTGGGCGCACACCGACTTGAGCACCTCGTGGGTCGCCGGTACGATGATGTTCTGCTCGTACTGGGTGCCGTGGGTCTTGTAGATGGCGAAGGACTTCTCTGCCTGCAGGCGGTAGTTCACCGCCAGCGTGGCCGACACCGTCTGAATGTCCTTGGAGAAGGCCTCGGTGTTCAGCTCCAGCTTCTTGACCCGGTTGTCCATGGATACGATGCGCTGCACCAGCGGAATCTTCATGTGCAGACCCTCGGAGAGCGCCTTGCCCTCTTCCACCTTGCCGAAGGTGAGCAGGATGCCCGTGGAGCCCACCGGTACCGTCGCAAAGCTGTCCGCCGCCAGAATCACCACCAGCAGCGCCGCAATGGCCAGGATCACAATCTTCGTAATATTCTTCATGTTTCCCACTCCCTTCCCTCAGGATCGGTCGTTTTGTCCTTTGCATCCGCCGGGGATGCGCTCGCATCGCCCGGTGTGTCTGTATTGTAGCAGAAGAGGGATCTGCGGGAAAGGGATTCCGTCCGAAAACCGCGCTTTGCGCGCCGAATGATACGCCGGGATTTGCGATTTCGCAGGGGATTCTGTAGGGAAGGGGAGGAGAGAGGGCGTGAAAAGGGGCTGAGGTTGCCGGAGTTTCCCTCCGATAGCCTCAGCCCCGCCATTCTCGGCGCGCCGCTTACCAGTCGCTGCTCCAG
This sequence comes from Clostridia bacterium, assembly GCA_030537335.1. Taxonomy (GTDB): domain Bacteria; phylum Bacillota; class Clostridia; order Christensenellales; family Aristaeellaceae; genus SFTH01. The sequence continues at coordinate 2,457 of JAUNNK010000111.1, forward strand.
TCCGTCGAGCCGAAGTCCCAGCTGCTCGAGCTGTCCCAGTCGCTGTCTGAATCCGTGGTGGAGTAGTATTCCGTCAGCGCGAAATCGGGAACGACATAGTCGTCGCTGTACGTTTCCCCGACGTAGTAGTCCTCATAGTTGTCCTTCAGCTCCGCGTCCGCATTGTACGGAACCCAGTCGTCCTCATAGACGTACCAGTTTGAGGAGCCGTAATAGTACCAGCGGTTGTGATAGTTGTAGTAGCCGTCGTCCGGGTTGAAGCTGTCCAGGAACAGAAGGATCACCACCACCGCCACGAAGATGCTGATGCAGATGATCATATTCCGCCGTTCCTTCTTCTTGTTTACCTCGCGCTTCTCCCCATTGCGGCCCTTCTGGTTTTCAATCTCCTGCTTGAGGCGCAGGTACAGCTCGTTGACGGCGTAGCCCTCGTCGGGGCCGTGATAGCGCACGGCACGGCTTCCGTCGTCCTTGTTCTTGTAGACGACGAAGCAGTCGCCGTCCCGATAGACGCCAAAGGCCCTCGGCTCCCTGACATCCTTGCCGATGAAGAAGCGGGTCACATCCTCCGGCGGAAGATGGTGCGCGACATACCAGGCGCGCAGCTCCTCGATGGTGCGGGGCGTTTCATGAACGGGCATAATTTACACCTCCGGAATGAAAAAACAGGCTGGAACAGCCTGTATTGGATCAAATCGCCTCACTGGCTCACGCCGCCGGTGTAGATCGGAGGATTGCAGCTGCTGCAGGGCTTATAGCCCATGTAATAGGCCTCGTACACCGTCAGCTTCTGCGAACCGTCGTAGTAGTATTCGCAGGTCTTGAGGTGGTAGGCCTTGCCCTTCTTGCTGGCATAGACGTAGACGGTGTCGTCCACGATGTCCTCGCTGCGCACGATGACGGACTGGCTTGCGGAACCTGAGGCGGTCATCACGTAATTCTGCGGGAGCACCGGGCCGTAGACCTCGACCTCCGGGTCCTCGCCGTAGAGCTCGATGCTGCCCCTGCGCACGTTTTGCGGTGCGGGCGCGAGGAGCACCGCCGCTAGCACCACCAGCGCGATGCTGGAGATCAGGTACTTCGTGCCGAGCTTCCAGCTGCAGCGGCTGCGCCACATGCGGGTCAGGCCAAGCGGGTAGCACAAAACAAGCCACAGCCGCGTACGGGCATTGTAGCTCATCCGGCGGCGCTTTGCGCGCCTGCGTACCGGTTCCCGCTTCTGCAAGTTCAGCACATCCTTCTACAATTCGACGGGTAATGACAAATTACCACAATAGTAAAACCATTTTACGCCAGAATCCGTGGCAAGTAAAGGAATGGCCGGAATGTTCACCGTTTCGTATTTTTCGCACATTTGCGCAATGAATTTGAAACATTTTCTGGGAACGGCGCCTCAAAAGGTTCAGAACTTGACAGTGCGCAGATTTTTCTCTATAATCAGTATTGAATCCCGAGTGCACGAATAGCTTATACCTGAGGTGAATTCTGTGAACGCATATTCCGTCCTCAATGTACCGCCAACGGCGACAAAGGCGGAAATCCGCGCGGCGTACCGCGCGCTGGCGCGACGCTGGCACCCGGATCGCTTCATGGAGGGACCGGAGCGCGACTGGGCCAACGAAAAGATGGCGGAGATCAACGCCGCCTACCGGGCCTGCCTGAAGGAGCCCCCGCAGCTTGCCGACGCCGAATCCGAGAGCCGCGCGCTCAAGCGCATCGAGGAGCTGATCGACGGCGGTCAGTATCCCCTGGCCCGGCGCATGCTGATGGACATCGCCACCCGCTGCGCGGAGTGGAACTACCTCTTCGGCGCGGTGCTGATGAAGACCAGCGACGTGAAGAAGGCGCTGATCTATCTGTCCGTCGCCGCGCACCAGCAGCCGGAGAACGCCAAGTACGCCCGCGCATTGAAGGAGGCCGAGCGCGCCCAGCAGGAAAAGCGGCGCGGTCTGAGCAGCTTGCTGCGCCGCCGCTGAGCGCTGATCCGTCCGAAGGTTTTCGGGCGGTATTTTTGTGCCCAAAGGCAGGTTTTCCCGGACAGATTGTGGAAATCTGCGGAGCGTCGTCCGCAGCCGAACCCTGTTTTGACACGAATTCTCCCGAATTTCATTGCAATCATTGGTAAACTATGTTAAAATATGTGGGAAATATTTTTGGGGAGGAAACTTCACAATGAAGAACCGCATCCTTTCGATCCTGCTGATCGCCCTGCTCGCGGTCGGGGCACTCGTATGCGCAGCCTCCGCCGAGGAAGCCGGCGCCATCAATCTGTACGACACCAGCCTGAACGTGGGCGGCAAGACCTACAGCTTCCCCGTCTCCGTGGCCGAGCTGACCGCAATGGGCGTGAACGTGCCCGACGTCAGCGGACTGAGCAAGGGCCAGTATTACTATGACGTGCCCGTGGACGACGGCCGCAACGCCTTCTCCGTGCGCGTGGACTACGTCACCACCACCGAGGATCCCTTCTGGGCCACCGGCGTCAATCTGAACAGCAACAAGCATGCCGGCCAGTCGGTGGGCGGCCTGGTGCTGGGCGAGACCACGATGAAGGACGTCATCGAAGCATGCGGCCCGGACGAACACGGCTACACCTACGACAGCGACTACCTCACCTACTATACCTTCGGCAGCAACTACAACTGGACCCTGTACTTTGAAAGCGCAGATGAAAATGCGAAGCTGACCCGGCTGACCATGAGCAACGACCTGGTCACCAACTACGGCGTTGTGGACAGCTCCAAGACCGGCGTTCAGGAGGAAAACCTGCCCGATCCGGCCAGCCTGCCCTTTGATTCCTACATTCTGGACGGCAAGCTCTATCAGAAAGGCGCGACCGTGCAGGATCTGCTGGACAACGGCTGGGTGCTGCCCGTCGATCATCCGGCGGACACCGCCGTGGAGGCAGGCGGCCTCAGCATGGTTTACGGCGACCGCATGTACCTGTACAACGGTGCCGGCCTGGTTTACGTGGGTGCGTTCAACTACAGCGGCGAGGAATGCACGCTGGCCGAGTGCACCATCAACCGGATCAAAACTTCCGTCCTCCTGAACGGCGCTCTGATCTGCGCCGACGGCATGCAGCCCGGCGTGACCACCCTGAGCGAGGCTGCCGCCACCCTGGGCGAACCCTCTGAGGACAGCACCGACGAGGACGGCATGCGCACCGTGGAGTTCGAGGTGCTCAACGGCGTGACCTACACGCTGACCGTGGACGCGGAGGAGCTGGTGACCGCCATCGACATCGAAGGCCTGCAAGGCTGATCGCATGTCTTTTCGGGAGGAGAACCGCGGTTCTCCTCCTTTTTTCCGGTCTCGGACGTTAAAATCCCATTGAGCCCTTTACAAGCGCAAAAAAAACGGATATAATAATACGGTAATTATCTATGCCTTGATGAGGAACGCCTGGGACGCGCTTTCGCGCAGCGAGCCGGAGACTGGTGCAAGTCCGGACGGAAGCATCCACAGGGAATCGCCTCGGAGCAGCGAACCGAACGCCGATCGGTCAGTAGGCCTCGCCGGGAGCGCCCGTTACAGCAGAAATCAAGTGGGTGCGGCTTCCCCGCGCCAATTTGGGTGGTACCGCGAAGCGCCTTCGTCCCAAAGGGATGGAGGCGAATTTTATTTTGGAGGAGTGCAGCATGTTTGAGAAAGTTTCCACCTCGATGGACTTCCTCGCCCGCGAGAAGGAAGTTCTGAAGTTCTGGAAAGAAAACGAGATCTTCAAAAAGAGCGTCGACCTGCGCAAGGGTCAGGACACCTTCACCTTCTTTGACGGCCCGCCGACGGCCAACGGCAAGCCCCACATCGGCCACATCGAGACCCGCGCCATCAAGGACCTGATCCCGCGCTATCAGACCATGAAGGGCAAAAATGTGCTGCGCAAGGCCGGCTGGGACACCCACGGCCTGCCCGTCGAGCTGGAGGTTGAAAAGCAGCTGGGTCTGGACGGCAAGGAGCAGATCGAGCAGTACGGCCTGGAGCCCTTCATCAAGAAGTGCAAGGAATCCGTGTGGAAGTACAAGGGCATGTGGGAGGAGATGTCCGACCGCGTTGGCTTCTGGTGCGACATGGAGAACCCCTACGTCACCTACGAGGACAACTACATCGAATCCGAGTGGTGGTCGCTCAAGGAGATCAGCAAGAAGGGCCTGCTGTACAAGGGCCACAAGATCGTCCCCTACTGCCCCCGCTGCGGCACCGCCCTCTCCAGCCACGAGGTCTCTCAGGGCTACAAGCTGGTGAAGGAACGCTCCGCCGTGGTGCGCTTCAAGGTGAAGGATCAGGAGAACACCTATATCTACGCATGGACCACCACGCCCTGGACCCTGCCCAGCAACGTGGCGCTGTGCGTAAACCCCGACGAGACCTACGCGAAGTTCGATTTCGAGGGCCGCACCATCATCATGGGCGACGCGCTGATCGAGAAGGTTCTGGGCGAGGGCGTCGAAGTTTCCAACAAGACCATCTTCCCCGGCCGCGAGCTGGTTGGCATCAAATATGAGCCGCTGTTCGACTTCCAGGTGGCTGCGCTGGGCAACGTGCCCAACGCGGGCAACGCCTGGCAGGTCATCGCCGACGGCTACGTCACCATGTCCGATGGTACCGGCATCGTGCACATCGCTCCCGCCTTCGGTGAGGACGACGCGCGCGTGGGCCGCGACAACGACATCCCTATGCTCCAGCTCGTCACCCCCCGTGGCGAGATGAGCAAGGAGACCCCCTGGGAGGGCACCTTCGTCAAGAAGGCCGATCCCATCATCCTGGAGCAGCTGGAAAAGGAAGGCAAGCTGGTCTCCGCGCCGGTGTTCGAGCACGACTATCCCTTCTGCTGGCGCTGCGACACCCCGCTGATCTACTACGCACGCGGCGGCTGGTTCATCAAGATGACCGCCGTGCACGACGAGCTGATGGCCAACAACCAGACCATCAACTGGATGCCCGAGAACATCAAGGACGGCCGCTTCGGCAACTTCCTGGACAACGTGATCGACTGGGCGCTCTCCCGCGAGCGCTACTGGGGCACGCCCCTGCCGGTGTGGGTCTGCGAATGCGGCCACCAGCACGTGATCGGCTCCCGTCAGGAGCTGATCGAGCTGGGCGACAACGTCGACCCCAACATCGAGCTGCATCGCCCCTACATCGACGCTGTGACCATCACCTGCCCGAAGTGCGGAAAGAAGATGCACCGCACGCCCGAGGTCATCGACTGCTGGTACGATTCCGGCTCCATGCCCTTTGCCCAGTGGCACTATCCCTTTGAGAACAAGGATGTCTTCGAGCAGCGCTTCCCAGCGGACTTCATCTCCGAGGCCATCGACCAGACCCGCGGCTGGTTCTACTCCCTGATCGCCATCGCAACGCTGGTGTTCGGCCAGAGCTCCTACAAGAACTGCCTGGTCATGGGCCACGTGCAGGACGCGGAGGGCCGCAAGATGAGCAAGCACATCGGCAACGTCGTCGATCCGTGGGACGTGCTGGACAAGCAGGGCGCGGACGCGGTGCGCTGGTACTTCTACGCCGCAGGCTCCCCGTGGCTGCCCACCCGCTTCTCCGGCGAGCTGGTCAGCGAGATGCAGTCCAAGTTCATGGGCACGCTGTGGAACACCTATGCGTTCTTCACCATGTACGCAAGCATCGATAACTTCGACCCCGCCGTGCATACCTGCAAGGACGAGGATTACACGCTGATGGATCGCTGGGCGCTGTCCAAGCTGAACACGCTGGTCAAGCTGGTGGACGAGGGCCTTGCCGAGTACAAGATCACCGAGCCCGCCCGCGCCATCCAGAGCTTCGTGGAGGAGCTGTCCAACTGGTACGTGCGCCTGAGCAAGAGCCGCTTCTGGGGCAAGGAGTGGACGGGCGACAAGCTGGCCGCCTACAACACGCTCTACACCGTGCTGACCACGCTGACCGGCGTGTGCGCGCCGTTCATCCCCTTCATGACCGAGTCCATGTACCAGAACCTGGTGGTGGGCAACGTTCCGGGCGCGCCGGAGTCCGTGCACCTGTCCGACTTCCCCGCCTGCCATGCCGAGTGGATCAACCCCGAGCTGGAGGCGCAGATGGACGAGGTCATGCAGGCCGTGCAGCTGGGCCGCGCGTGCCGCAACACCGCCAACATCAAGGTGAGACAGGCGCTGGGCACGCTGTACGTGAAGGGTGCGGAGTTGTCCGAGGACTGCGCCGCGCTCATCAAGAGCGAGCTGAACGTGGAGGAAGTCAAGTTCATCTCCGACGCGCGCGCCTTCACCACCTACCAGATCAAGCCGCAGATGCGCACCCTTGGCCCGAAGTACGGAAAGCTGCTGGGCAAGATCGGCGCGTACCTGAAGGACGTGGACGGCAATGACTTCGTGGACGCCTTTGAGCGCGGCGAGACCGTTAAGTTCGACATTGAGGGCACGGAAGTCGAGCTTGCCAAGGACGACTGCCTGATCTCCCCCGCCCAGAAGCCGGGCTTCGTGGCCGAGAGCGAGGGCGGCATGACCGTGGTCATCGACACCAACCTCACCCCCGCACTGATCGAGAAGGGCTTCGTGCGCGAGGTCATCTCCAAGCTGCAGACCATGCGCAAGGAGGCCGGCTTCGACGTGGTGGACC
>JAUNNK010000112.1 GCA_030537335.1 Clostridia bacterium
ACGCTGAAGGTGGGCGACAACATCACCACCGACCACATCATGCCCGCCGGCGCGAAGATTCTGCCCTATCGCTCGAACATCCCGTACCTCTCGAAGTTCTGCTTCGGCGTGTGCGACGCGAACTTCCCGCAGCGCGCCATCGAGGCCGGGCAGAGCATCATCGTGGGCGGCGCGAACTACGGCCAGGGCTCCTCCCGCGAACACGCCGCGCTGGTGCCGCTGTACCTGGGCGTGCGGGCCGTGGTTGCCAAGAGCTTTGCCCGCATCCACGTGGCGAACCTCATCAATGCGGGCATCCTGCCGTTGACCTTTGCAAATCCCGACGACTACGACCGCCTGAACCAGGGCGACATGCTCTCCCTGAAGGGCGTATTTGCCGGAATGGAAAACGGCAGCGTCACCCTGAGGGACGAAACTACCGGCGAGGACATCGCCCTCGTCTGCCAGCTCACTGAGCGCCAGCGCGCCATGCTCCGCGCGGGCGGACTGCTGGCCTACACCCGTGAAGGAGGAATCTGAGATGAAGCGATACATCGACGCGGCGGTGGAGCAGTTCCGCAACCTGCTGACCGAGCAGCTGGCCCGGGTGGAGGTGCTGGAGAAGGGCGCGGGCGCGAAGGACTTTGCGACGCTTCCGAAGGTCACCATCGGCGTGTGCGGCGGCGACGGCATCGGCCCGGTGATCGTGGACGCGGCGCGCAGCGTGCTGGAGGCGCTGCTGGCGGATGAAATCAAGGAAGGACGGGTGGAGCTTGTGCCCATCGAGGGCCTGACCATCGAAAACCGCATGCAGCTGGGCCAGTCCGTGCCGAAGGATACCCTCGCGGCCATCCGCCAGTGCGACGTGCTGCTGAAGGGTCCCACCACCACCCCCAAGGGCGGCACGATGGAATCTGCAAACGTGACCCTGCGGCGGGAGCTGGACCTCTACGCCAACGTGCGCCCGGTGTCCATCCCCGAGGAGGGCTGCGACTGGACCTTCTTCCGGGAGAACACCGAGGGCGAATACGTGCTGGGCAGCCGTGGCGTGGAGATCCCGGACGTGCTGGCCATGGACTTCAAGGTCACGACCCGACCCGGAACTCGGCGCATCGCCCGCGCGGCCTTTGAATTCGCCCGCAACAACGGCAAGAAGCGCGTGTCCATCGTCACCAAGGCCAACATCATGAAAAAGACCGACGGCAGCTTCAGCGCCATCTGCCACGAGATCGCGAAGGAGTACCCGGAGATCCAGGTGGACGAGTGGTACATCGACATCATGACCGCCAACCTGGTCAACCCCGCCATCCGCAAGCAGTTCGAGGTGTTCCTGCTGCCCAACCTCTACGGCGACATCATCACCGACGAGGCTGCACAGCTTCAGGGCGGCGTGGGCACGGCGGGCAGCGCCAACATCGGCGACCGCTACGCCATGTTCGAGGCCATCCACGGCTCCGCGCCCCGGATGATCGAGGAGGGCCTGGGCGACTACGCCAATCCCATGAGCATCCTGCGCGCGGTGGAGCTGCTGCTGCGGCACATCGCCCGGGCCGAAAAGGCGGATCTGCTGGATCGGGCGCTGACCCTCTGCGGCGAGACCGAGCGCAGGGTGGTGGTTACTGGCGACCGCGACGGCGCGACCTGCCGGGAATTCGCAGCTTACGTGCTGGAGACCCTGGCGCGGCTGAAGGGATAACACCCAAAAAATATCGGAGCGGAATGCAGACGCATTCCGCTCCATTTTCGTCATTTATATATGCGCCACGACCCGTAGCCGCCGGTAGTCCGCCACCCAGGCGCTGCCGTTCCAGAGTGAAGCGCGCGTTTCATCCTCCACCGCATGCAGCACGCCCAGCCGCATGGCCTCGGGCAGGACGGCAAGCTCACTTGCGAAGAACTGGCGCATCCAGTTGCTCAGCCCGTATATGCCGTCCTTCAGCTCCGTGGGACGGTCAAAGGCGGCGATGTGGTCGATGGTAAAGCCGTTCGCCTGAAGCAGCGACCGGAAGCGCTCCGGGCTGGAGAAGTTGAACCTGGAGCGGTAGGCCAGATCCAGCTCCGCGCAGGCCTTTCGGAAGGCGCGCTCGATGGCGGCGATGTTGCCCTCCGCGCCGAACTCGCAAATCAGCAGCCCACCGGGCTTCAGGGCGCGATGGATGCTTTTGAGCAGCGCGCCGTGGTCGCCGATCCAGTGGAACACCGCGTTGGAAAAGACCACGTCCCACTCCCCCTCGTAGGGCAGGTTGAGCGCGTTGCACAGCGCGAATTCGAGCTCAGGGTGCTGCGCGCGGGCCCGTTCGATCATCTCGGGGGAGCTGTCCACGCCCAGCACGCGGCGACCCATGCCCGAAAGCTGCTCCGTCAGCGCGCCGGTGCCGCAGCCCAGATCCAGAATGGACTGCTCCGCATTCTGCGGGATGAATTGCAGCAGGCTCGAACCGTACGCGGCCACGAAGCCGTGCTGTCGGTCGTACAGCGACGCATTCCACTCCATATGAAACGCCCCCATCATCATTTGTTTTTTCATATTATATCGCGCGCCGCGCCCAAATTGCAAGCGCACGGGACAGCTTCCGGGCAAATTGGAAAAAAATCCCATCTTCGCCGCATTTCCTTGCGCTCGGAAAGTGGGAGCGTTGTATTTTGCCGGAATTTGTGCTATCATAAAACCACCTATGCGAAAGAGGGAGATTTATGCCGTTTTGCAGCTTTTCCGAGGGCGCGGCGATGTTCGATGTCACGCCCATTGAGAATATGTTTCTGCTGGAATACCTGCCCACCGCGCCGGACGGCTACCTGCGCGTGTACCTGTATGCGCGCATGCTGTGCCTGCATCCGGAGCTGGGCGGCGAACTGGCGGACGTGGCCAAGGCGCTGCACATGGAGGAGGAGGCCGTGTTCAACGCTTTCTCCTACTGGGAGCGCATGGGTCTGGTGGAACGGCTGAGCGACCGTCCTCCGACCTACGCTATCCGTCCGCTGAAGGGCGGCGGCGAGGTGCAGACGGAGATGGACCGGGACTACTACAAGTACCGCGAGTTCAATTCCTCGCTGCAGGGCCTGTTCCCGCCGGGAGAGATGCTCCAGCCCAACCAGTACCAGATGGCCAACGACTGGCTGAACGTGCTGGGCTTTTCCCAGGACGCGGCGCTGCGCATGCTGGAATACGAGATTCGGCAGCCTGGCGGCAAGCGCGCCGCTTCGGTGTTCAAGCGGGCGAACAAGCGCGCGGCGGAGTGGGCGGATCGGGGCATCCGCAGCCTGGAGGACGTGAATCAGGCCATCTCTTACGACGATCAGGTCTACTCTCTGGCCTCGGCGGTGATGAAACAGTTCGCCATGAACCGCCGCCCCACCGTCAACGAGTTGGACTGCGTGCGGCGCTGGATCGAGGACTGGAAGCTGACGGAGCAGGACGTGATCGCCGCCTGCGCCCAGACCACCAAGTCCCGCGCGCCGTCCTTTGGCTATCTGGACGCCATCCTGAAGGCGCGTGTGGAGAGCGGCTCGAACGACCACTTCGAGGCGGTCAAGGAGTTACTGCGGGAGCTGGGCGCGTCCAACGCCATGCCCACGCCCGATCAGACCCGGAAGTACGCCGCCCTGCTGGAGCAGGGCTTCGATAAGGAGGCCCTGATGCTGGCGGCGGTGCAGTGCGCGCGCAAGCGCAAGCACAGCTTCGAGGATCTGGAGTGGATGGTCGAGGAGTGGGGCAAGGCCGGGGTGCGCACGCGCTCCGATGCGGAGAGATACATCTCCGACATGCAACAGGCCACCCGCGAGGTGCGTGCGCTGCTGGAGACGGCGGGGCTGTCCCGCCGCCCGAACATGGACGATCTGGCGCGCTACGATTCCTGGCGCGCAAGGTTCAGCACGGAGCTGATCCAGTGCGCGGCGGAGTGCGCCCGGGGCAGAAGGGTGCCTGTGGTCTACATGGACAAGCTGCTCTCCGCCTGGGAGATAAGCGGCGTGACCACCCCCGAGGCCGCGCGCGCCCAGCACGCCCAGGTCACGGGTGCGGAGCGTACTTCGGGTGCGGAAAAACAGGCTGCGCCGGTGAACTTCCAGCAGCGCAGCTACACAGCGGAGGAGTCCCAAAGCGTGTATTTTGATCTTGAGAAATACTATGCGGAGGAGGATGAGGGCAAATGACGAGGGCAGATTGCATTCGGGAGCTGCTTGCAGAGTATGCAAACCAGCGCACGCGCAACGAGCTGGAGTTGGACGCGCGCATTGCCGAGGCTGGTGCGCGGGATCCGGAGATCCTGCGCCTGCGGGAGGAGAACATGCACCTGGCCTTCGACACCATGAAGCGCATTATGGCTACCAGCGACCCGGAGGCCTGCCGCACGGCGGCGGAGCAGATGAAGCAGCGCGGCGTCTTCAACAACGCCCAGATCCGCAGGCGGCTTACAGACCTGGGACTTCCGCAGGACTATCTGGAGCTGCACTACCGCTGCGAGGCGTGCAGGGACACCGGCTACGTGGGCGAAGCGCCCTCGTGCTTCTGCGAGTGCTTTGAGAAGGCGCTGCGGGTAAAGCAGTACGAGGACGGCAGCATGGCGGGCACCGACGAGCAATGCTTTGCGAACTTCGATCTCAGCCGCTTCCCCGAGGAGAGCGGTCAGCGCGCGATGATGAAGAACCTTCGCCGCTTCTGCGAGGAGTATGCGGACACGTTTCCCAAGACCGTGCTGCCCAATCTGGTCATCAGCGGCGGCACCGGCGTTGGAAAGACCTTTCTGCTCAACTGCATCTATGAGCGCGTGGTCAGTCGCGGTCAGAGCGCAATTCGCGTGACGGCCTTCCGCATGTTCGAGGCCATGCGGCGGCAGCACTTCTCCGACGGTTCGGGCGAAGTGGACTTCGAGCAGCTGCTGCGCGTGCCGCTGCTGCTGATCGACGACCTGGGCTCGGAGCCGATGATGCGCAACATTACAAAGGAGTACCTGTTCACGCTGCTGAACGAGCGCATGGCTGCCCGCCGGCACATCGTGATCGCCACGAACCTCTCCGAGGAGGACATTATGCGGGTGTACGGCGAGCGCGTGGGCTCCCGCCTGCTGGATCGCAGCCGCTGCGCGGTCATGCGGCTTGAAGGAAAGGATCTGAGGCGGCTGTGAGGAGCGTTGCTGAGGAGGTGTACGCCCGCCTGGATGCGCTGGGCATACCCTACGATACGGCGGAGCATCTGCCGGTGCACACCATCGCCGACTGTGCGCCGGTGGAACGGCAGCTCCATTGCATGGTGGTGAAGAACTACTTTCTGACCACGAAGAACCAGAAGCACTTCTATCTGTGTCTGGTGCGGCCCGACGCGCGCTTCCGCACGGCGGATATTTCCAAGCAGGCGGGCTCCTCGCGGCTGAGCTTCGCAAATGAGGCGCAGATGGAGCGGCTGCTCAGGGTGCACCCGGGCGCGGTCAGCCCCATGGGGCTGCTGTTTGATGAAGAGAAGCAGGTGGAGCTGCTGGTGGACGGCGCGCTGCGGGATGTGCCGCGGCTGGGCTTTCACCCCTGCGACAACAGCCGTAGCCTTGCGATGCGCTCGGAGGATTTCTTTGGCCGCTATCTGCCTGCGGTGGATCATGCGCCGCGCTGGGTGGAGATCCATGACTTTCAGGAGGTGGACGCGCCGTGAGAGGGAGTCTGCGCAGGCTCTGCTTAGCGCTGCTGATGATCGCTCTGCTGGGCGGAAGCGCCCTTGGGGCCAGCTATGGCGCGCAGGCGCTGCCGTCGTCGATGCCCGTCTATGCATCCATGAGCACATCCGCCGCGAAGCTGGGGAGCCTCAGTCAGGGAACCAGCTTTACTGTGACCGCCATCTCCGGCGACTGGGCGCGCATCTCCTACAAGAACCGCACGGGCTACGCACGCATGCGCCACATCCTCTTCGACAAGCACATCTCCGCCGTGGCCGTGAAGGACACCAAGCTCATCTTCTGGACGAAGGAATCCCAGAAGCGCGGCGTGCACTACCGGGCGACCCTCGCTGCGGGCACGAAGGTGTACGTGGTGGGCATGGCCGAGGGCAGGCTGTTGGTGACCAACGACACGGACAGTGCCCTGGGCTACGTGAGCGCGTCGGCACTGGTGAAGAACTGAGAAAAACCGCAGAGCTTCGCTTGACAGAAGCAAAACCCTTGTGGTATGATAAGCGGGTAGAATTTGAAACGTGGCGATGAGGGAGAGAAGTACCCTGGGCTGCGGGCATGCAGAGAGCCTCCGCTTGGTGCGAGGAGGTCGAGGCGCGCAGGGGAATACACTCCGGAGCCGAACGGGCGAAGCAGCAGTAGTCCGTTCCGTGCGGCGCACGATACGCGCCTTCAAGGCCGCCAAATCTGTTTTGACGGCGAATGGAAGTGGTACAGCGGCAACAACCGCCTTCCCGATGCGGGAGGGCGGTGTTTTTTGTTGTCTGAGATACGGAGAGGGGGAGAACAATGCGCTTTTCTGAGGAATATTTTGCCGGTCAGATGAAGGATATCACCGGCAGCGCGATCCGCGACATCTTTAAGCTCCTGGGCAAACCGGGCATGATCTCCTTTGCGGGCGGCAATCCGTCCAACAGCGCGCTGGAGCCGGACGTGGTGCGGGGCCTGGCCTGCGAGGCCATCGACCGCTACGGCACGAACGCATTGCAGTACGGTGGAACCGAAGGCCTGCCGGGACTGCGGGCTGGCATCGCGGACTATCTGAGCAGCACTGCGGGCGTGCGCTGCACGGCGGACAACATCCTGCCGGTGCAGGGCTCCTCCCAGGCCTTCGACCTGCTTCTGAAGGCGCTGATCGATCCCGGCGACGTGATCCTGGTGGAGAGCCCCACCTTCCTGGGCGCGATTCAGGCCATGCGTATCTACAGGGCGCAGCTCATCGCCATGCCCATGGACGAGGGCGGCGTGATCGTGGACGAGGTGGAGAAGCTGGTTAAGGAGCATCATCCCAAGATGATGTACATCATTCCCACTTTCCAGAACCCCACCGGGCGCACGCTGTGTTTGGAGCGCAGAAAGGCGCTTGCCGAGATGGCGGCGAAGTACGGCTTCATCATCGCCGAGGACGATCCCTACCGCGACCTGCGCTACGATGGCGAGCCGCTGCCGTCCATCTCCTCCTTCGACGAGGAGGGCTGGGTGGTGTACCTGTCCAGCTTCTCCAAGTACATCGCGCCGGGCCTGCGCGTGGGCGCGGCGGCGGTTCCCCATGCGGGGCTGCTGCGCAAGATGGTCATCGGCAAGCAGTCCTCGGACGTGCACAGTCCGATCCTCACCCAGGCCATTGTGGAACTGTATCTGGAGAAGGGCCTGCTGCCGGGGCACCTCGAGCGCATCTGCGCGGAGTACCGGAAGCAGCTTTCCGCCATGCTGGAGGGTTTCTCCTTCTTCCCGGAGGGCACGCGGCACACCCTGCCCCAGGGCGGTCTGTTCGTCTGGGCGGAGCTTCCCGAGGGCATGGACGCCATGGCGGCGCTGAACCGGGCCATCGAGCAGAACGTGGCCTTCGTACCGGGCACCCACTTCTATCCCGACGGCGGTCACGCAAACACCCTGCGGCTGAACTTCTCCATGCAGGAGGTGGACGTCATCCGCGCGGGCATGGAGCGCCTCGGCAGGGCCATCAAGGGCTGAAACGACAAATATTGATATATGGAGTGAATCAAAATGAACGCATTGGATCTTCTGAAGGAGCGCGGCTTTGTTAAGCAGATCACCTTTGAGGACGACCTCTACAAGGCCTTCGACGAGGGCATGGTACCCTTCTACATCGGCTTCGATCCCACGGCGGACTCGCTGCACATCGGCCACTACATCCCGATCATGGCCATGGCCCATCTGCAGAAGGCCGGTCACAAGCCCTACGCCCTGATGGGCGGCGGCACCGGCATGATCGGCGATCCCTCGGGCAAGAGCGATTTGCGCAAGGTGCTGACCGTGGAGGACATCGATTCCAACGTCGCCAAGATCAAGCAGCAGATGTCCCACTTCCTGGACTTCGACGAGTCCAAGGAGAACTGCGCGGTGATCGTGAACAACGCCGACTGGCTGCGCAGCCTGAACTACATCGACTTCCTGCGCGACGTGGGCGCGCTGTTCTCCGTCAACCGCATGCTCACCGCCGAGTGCTACAAGCAGCGCCTGGAGCGGGGACTGACCTTCCTGGAGTTCAACTACATGCTGATGCAGAGCTACGACTTCCTGGAGCTGAACCACCGCTACGGCGTGAAGCTGCAGTGCGGCGGCGACGATCAGTGGTCGAACATGCTCTCCGGCGCGGATCTCATCCGCCGCAAGGACCACGTGGACGCCTTTGCGCTCACCTTCCAGCTGCTTTTGACCCACGACGGCCGCAAGATGGGCAAGACCGAGAAGGGCGCGCTGTGGCTGGATCCCAACAAGTGCTCCCCCTACGACTTCTACCAGTACTGGCGCAACGTGGACGACCAGGACGTGGAGAAGTGCCTGGGCCTGCTGACCTTCCTGCCCATGGACGAGGTGCGCCGCCTGGGCGCGCTGAAGGACAGCGCCATCAACGAGGCCAAGCGCGTGCTGGCCTACGAGGTCACCAAGAACGTGCACGGCGAGGAGGAGGCCCGCAAGGCCCAGCAGGCCGCGGAGGCCCTGTTCGGCGGCGGCGCGCTGGCCGGCTCCGTGCCCACCACTGAAGTTTCCGCCGAGGAGCTTGCGGCGGATGCCCGTCTGCTGGCCTGGGTTGCCAAGGTCGGCCTGTGCAAGTCCAACGGCGAGGCCCGCAAGACCATTCAGGGCGGCGGCCTGTACGTGGGCGAGGACAAGGTGACCGACGTGGACTTCGCCATCACCCCCGAGATGCTGGAGGGCGAGGGCCTGCTGGTGCGCAAGGGCAAGAAGAGCTACCACAGGTTTGTGAAGAAGTAATATGGATTGACCGGGGCTTCGGCTCCGGTTTTTTCATGCCCGAAAGGAGCTGTTTTTTCGGCTCTGTGTCAAATGTTGGGGTGTAAAGAGAAAGATAACAAAATTCTCTTA
>JAUNNK010000113.1 GCA_030537335.1 Clostridia bacterium
GCTTCTCGAACTGGTGGATGCGGTACACGCCGCGCTCCTCGATGCCGTGGGCGCCGACCTCCTTGCGGAAGCAGGGGGAGTAGCTGGTCAGGGTCTGGGGCAGATCCTTCTCATCCAGGATGGTGTCGATGAACTTGCCGATCATGGAGTGCTCGCTGGTGCCGATCAGGTAGAGATCCTCGCCTTCGATCTTGTACATCATGTTCTCCATCTCGGCGAAGGACATCACGCCGTTGACCACGCTGGAGCGGATCATGAAGGGCGGAATGTAGTAGGTGAAGCCGCGGTCAATCATGAAGTCGCGGGCGTAGGACAGGATGGCGCTGTGCAGGCGCGCGATGTCGCCCTTCAGGTAGTAGAAGCCGTTGCCGCTGGTGCGACGGGCCGCATCCAGATCGATGCCGTCCAGCTTTTCCATGATGTCCACGTGGTAGGGAACCTCGAAGTCCGGCACAACCGGCTCGCCGAAGCGCTCGTTCTCCACGTTCTCGGAATCGTCCTTGCCGATCGGAACGGATTCGTCGATGATGTTCGGAATGACCATCATGCGCTTCTTGATCTCGGCGGCCAGTTCCTCTTCCTTCACCTCGAGGGCGGCCAGCTCGTCCTGCATGTCCTTGACCTGCTGCTTGGCGGCCTCAGCCTCCTCCTTCTGCCCCTTGGCCATCAGGCCGCCGATCATCTTGGAGATCTTGTTGCGCTGGGAGCGCAGGTAGTCGGCGCGCTGAATCGCCTCGCGGTTCTGCTTGTCCAGGGCGATGACCTCGTCCACCAGGGGGAGCTTTGCATCCTGGAACTTCTTCTTGATGTTCTCGCGAACGAGATCGGGATTCGTGCGGATCAGATTGATGTCGATCATTTTGGTTTCCCTCCAATTGTCCTTCGGTGCAAAAGAAAAAGCCCACCATCCCAGATCTATGGGACGGAAGACTCCGCGTTGCCACCCAAATTGCCGCCAAAGCGGCCACTCGATGCGCGCTAAGGGGCGCAGACCCTCCGGCTCCTCGCCGGACGCTGGGAAAGCGGAACGACCGCCGCCGCCGCCGGATTTCCACCATCACCGGCTCTCTATGCGCTTGAAGCGATCACATTTTTCCTCGTTGCACTCTTTGATTGACTCCATTATAGCGCCCCGACGCTTCTTTTGCAAGTAAAATGTTGACAAAAATGCGCGCGCCAAAATCCAAACGGGCCGCGCAGCCGTCTAATGGGTGTAAACTGGATCGATCGGGTTTGCACTTTCACGAAAGGAATTCGCAGACGCATGGACAAGCAGGAATTTACCCGGCGGGTGCTGGCGGTGGAGGGACGGCTGTACCGCATCGGCTGCGGCATGCTGCGTGAGCCGCAGGATCGTTTGGACGCGGTGCAGGAGGCCGTGCTGAAGGCGTGGCAGAATCGAAATCGCCTGCGCCGGGAGGAGTTCTTCGAGACCTGGCTGACGCGGATCCTCATCAACGAATGTCACAACATACAAAACGCGCGACGGCGTAGCGCGCCCATGGACGAGCTTCCGGAGCCCGCTGCGCCGCCGGAGGATGGAAGCTGGGCGCTGCGGGATGCGCTGATGGCGCTGGACGAGGCGCTGCGGCTGCCGCTGCTGCTGAGCTACATGGAGGGCTATCGGGTGCGGGAGATCGCAAAAATCCTGCGCATCCCCGAGGGCACGGTGAAATCGCGGATCGCGCGCGCAAAGCGAAAACTCAGAGCGCTGCTGGAGGAGGAAGGCAAATGAAGCGAACGGATTGGCAGAGCGCCTTTGGCGAGGTTGACGAGGACTTTCACCTCCGGCTGCGTTCCACGCTGAACGGACTGGAGGAAAAGGATATGAAGAAGCGTAAGAATCTGACGGTCACATTGCTGGCTGCGGCGCTCATCGTCGCGCTGCTGGCGGGTGCGGGCATCGCCGCGTCCCAGCTGGGCGTGTTCCGCATGCTGGATAACGCCGATCCCATCGTGCCTTTGGAGGGCGCGCAGGAGCTGGTGGGCACGAACCTGGGATCCGTGGAAAACGAGCTGGTGAAGCTGACGGTGGAGGAGGCCGTGTTCGACGGTCAGGGCGCGCTGGTTCAACTGCGCATCGCGCCGAAGGATGCGGAGAGGTACGTGCTGTTCGATTCCATGCTGCAGGACGCGCCGGAGGAGCTGTTCGAGACCGAGCGCGTGCCCGTGGAGCTGGCCAGGGGTGAGCAGGAGTTTGAAATGGATGGCAGATTGATCCGTATCGTCAACGGCGAGGATGTGCAGCTGCTGGTGGACGGCGTTGAAGCGGCGATCCCCGCAAGCGCGGAGGAAGCCCTTGCGCAGAACCTGCCCATCTATATGGCGGACGGCAGGGTCTATTATGCGGACATGGAGGAGTACCGCGTGCTGGGCAGCAGGGACGGGCGAGAGATCCTGGACTACTGGCCGCTGATCCGCGTGGAGGGCGAGTCGGAAGATGCGGAGTCGCTGGGACTGGAGAACTTCTTCGACACGATGGATGCGGAGGGTCAGGCGGACGGCAGCGTGATCGTATGGGCGTCCGGCTATGCCGAGGAGCCGCTGGATCTGGATGCGCTGACGATCTCCTGCGGCGCGAAGGTCTATCAGGATGAAAAGACGATTGAGCTGGACGCGCTGATGCTGAAGCTGCCCCGGAGAGAGGAGGAGCGCCGTGTGCGCATCGATCCGGTGGGGGACGGCACGGGTGAAAGGTTCAAGATCCTCTCCGGCAGCATCGCGTTGACGAAGGTGCGCGCCTACATGCAGCTGGATTACAGCTACAAACAGGCGGAGACCGGCGAGGAGATGGGCATCGACTTCCGCATCTATGATGCAGACGGCGAGCGCATCACCACCGGCAGCGGCGGCTGCACGCCGGATGCGGACGGGAGCACCTTCCACATGGTGCGCGAGATGCAGTCCTTCGCGGAGGTTCCCGAAACGATCTGGCTGGAGGCCAAGGTCATCGGCGAGGACAGAACCCTGGGCCGCGTGGAATGCAGGCTGATCGAGGAATAGTATAGGAACAGAGCGGCGGCGCTTCCGGGATGGAAGCGCCGCCGTGCGTTTATTCGATGGTTTTCAGGGATTCCGCCATGTTGATGCGATCGATCTTGCGCAGCATGAACAGGTTCACCAGCCAGGCGAACAGCAGCGTGAGCGCCACGGAGATACAGTAGCTCAGCGGGGTCACGCGCACGTCGAAGATCACCATGTCCACCTTGATCTGGGCCATGACGAAGGCGTGCAGCGCCTTGCCCAGCGGCAGGCCCACCACCGCGCCGATGACGCTGAGCAGCAGGTTCTCCGAGAGGGCGTAGCTGGCGGTCTCCCGCAGGGTGAAGCCCAGCACCTTCACCGTGGCGATCTCGCGGATGCGCTCGGTGATGTTGATGTTCGTCAGGTTGTAGAGCACGATGAAGGCCAGCGCCGCTGCGCAGACCACCACCAGAATCACGATGTAATTCAGGCTGGACATCATGTTGTCGAAGCGGTCGCGCACGTCCTGGTTCACGGTCACGTTGCTCACGCCGTCCAGACCAGAAATGGTGGCGGATAGGCTGTGGGGATCCACGCCCTCCGCGCAGTTTACCAGCGCAGAATTCCACTCGGGGGCCTCGCCCCACTGGGCGGCGACGCTGTCCGCATGGACGATCAGATAGTTGTAGATGTAGTTGTCGAACACGCCGGACACGGTCAGCTCCATGCGCTGCATCGCGTCGTCGTACACGGTCACTTGATCGCCGACGGTCAGGCCACAGCGCTCCATCAGGCTGCGGCTGATGACGCACTGGTTCAGGTCGGGGAAGTCGATGGCTTCGTCGCCGCTGTGCAGGTCGATGTAGCCATCCAGGCTGCCGTCGCTGACGATCAGGTTCACCTGCTTGGTCTGGTCGCCGTAGGCCACGTCCACCGAGCCCTGGTGTACGAAGCGCACGCTGGCTGCGTCGTCGCCCAGCGCGTCGGTGAAGGCATCCTGATCTTCCTCCGTCTGGTTCTCCGCGAAGCTGACGGAGAGATCGTAGAGCATGATGCGGCCGAACTGGTCGTTGCCCAGGTTGGCGATGGAATCGTTGATGCCGAAGCCCGTGACCAGCAGCGCCGTGCAGCCGCCGATGCCCAGCACCATCATCATCAGGCGCTTCTTGTAGCGGAACACGTTGCGCACTGTGACCTTGCGCAAAAACGACAGCCGCTTCCAGAGGAAACCCACGCGCTCCAGCAGCACCCGTTTGCCGGCCTTGGGAGACTTGGGTCGGATTAGCTGGGCCGGGACCTCGCTCAGCTCTACGTTGCAGGAGAACCAGGTCGCCCCCATGGAGCACAGAAGCGCCGCGCCCAGCGACACCGCGCCCAGCAGGGGGGACAGCACGTAGGGGATCTCCGCAAAGCCGTACATGATGTCGTAGGCCGTCCAGATGACCCTGGGAAAGAGGTGGCTTCCGCCGAAGTAGCCGATCAGCGCGCCGATGAAGGCGGCGCTGCCGGAGTAGAACAGGTACTTGGACATGATCGCGCCCTTGGAGTAGCCCAGCGCTTTGAGCGTGCCAATTTCCGTGCGCTGCTCGTCCACCATGCGGGTCATAGTGGTTGTGCACACCAGAGCCGCCACCAGAAGAAAGAACAGCGGGAACACCGAGGAAATGCCGTGCACGATCATGGAATCGTTTTCGAAGCAGGCGTAGCCGATGTTGGTCTTGCGGCTGAGGGCGTAGAGCGTGGCGGGCTCGATGTCGTTCACCTCCGCCTGCGCGTCGTCGATCTCGGCCTGCGCGTCGGCGAACTCCTCCTCCGCGTCGGCAAACTGTCTCTCTGCGTCGATCAGCGCGGTCTCGTAGTCTGCATAGCCCTGCTGCAGCTCCTCACGGGCGCTCTCCAGCTCGGTACGCCCGCTCTCCAGCTGGGATTTGCCGCTCTGAATCTGGCGCTTGGAGCTCTTCAGCTCCGCACTGGCTGCGTCCAGCTGCGCCTGATAGCCGTCCAGCTCCGCCTGAGCCGCCGCAGACTGCGCGTCCAGCTCCGTCTGGGCCGCGTCCAGCTGCGCAAGGGCAGACTTGGCCTGCTCGTATTGGGCGAGCACGCCGCTGTCCTCGATCTGCTGCATGCCGGTCTGCACCTGAGCAAGCTGGCTGTCCAGCGGGCTTCGTTGGGCGTCAAAGCCCGCGTTGATGCCGTCAATCTGGAGGACGAGCGCATCGATGTCCGGCTGCAATGCCTGCTTCTGGGACTGGAACGATTCCACCTGGGACGCGCAGGCGCTCTCGGCGGTGGAGATTTCGCCCTCCAGCGCGGGGATTTGGCCCTCCGCATCGGAGATTTTGCCCCGCAGGGCGTCGATCTGGCTGGCCTGCTCGGGATCCTCAGCGTCCAGATCCGCAATTTCGCCCTCCCAGCCGGAGATCTGGCTCCGCAGGGAATCGATCTGGGCGTTCAGGCCGGATACCGCCGCGTCGCGCTCGGCTTCTGCGGCGGCAATGCCGTCATCCAGTGCGGCGAGCTGCTCCTTCAGGGTGTCCAGCTGCGCCTGGGGCTGACTCAGCTGCGCGCTGCGCTCAGCTTCCAGCGCGTCGATGCCGGACTGAAGCTGCGCGGCGGCATCTTGCAACTGTTGATGGCTCTCCAGCGCGCCGCTGTCCTCGATCTGGCGGATGCCCTCCTCGGCGGCGGCGCGGTTTGCATCGATCTGCGCCTGCGCGTCGGAAATCTGCTGGAGCGCCGCGTCGCGCTGGGCTTCGAATTCTGCCAGGGAGCTCTCGTACTTCCGCAAACCGGAGCGGTACTGGGATTCGGCGCTGCTCAACTTGCTCTCGTTGGCGCTCAGCTCATCCTCACCGTCGGCGATCTTCTGCTCTGCGTCCTCCAGCTCGTCGTGCGCGTCGTTGAGCTCGGCGTTGGCGTCGCTCTTTTCCTGCTGGTAGTCCGCGAACTTCTCGTCCAGCTCGGCCTGCGCGTCGTCGATCTCCTGCTGCGCGTCGTCCACCAGGCTGCGGTAGCGCAGGTCAGCCCGCGCCTCGGTCTCTGCCTCCAGAAGATCTTCAAAGTTGGCGAGGGCGGCGTTGTATTCCTCGGAGTAGATCTCGCCCGGCGCGTCGATGTCCACGAAGATCTCCGTGAAGTAGTCCAGATCGAAGCCGTCGTAGGGCAGGTACACGAAGCCCGCCAGGGTTCCCGAGCCGATGCTGGTGTTGCCGCGCTCGTAGTTCAGGTAGTAGGCGGAGTTTGCGATGCCCACGAGGGTGTAGCTGCGGTGGCGGAACTTCTCCAGCGTGTCCGCGTCGTTGGCTTCGGAGAGCAGCACCTTGCGGCCGATGTCCGCCTCGGTGAAGAGGCGCGCGTCGCCCACCATCTCGTCGTCCGCCTCCGGCATGTGCCCGGCGACCAGGCTCAGGCGGTTGATGTTCTCCGTGAGGGAGTGGGCGCGCAGCGCGCGGTCATTGCCGTCCGCACCGGTGCAGAGGAAGTCCGTCCAGACCGCGCCCTCGGCTTCGTTCACGCCCTCCAGAGCAGCAAAATAGTCCTGATCCTCCGCTGTGAAGCCCAGCGTGGAAATAAGGCGGTAGTCGAAGAGGTTGCTCTCCTGTATGTATTCGTCGCCGGCGCGCACCATGGCGGGGCGGCAGATGCGCAGGCCGCAGAAGAAGCCCACGCCCAGCGCAATGATCGCCAGTATGGCGAAATAGCGGCCCCGGTTCTTGTTGATGGCCCGGAGCGCGGATTTTTTCAGCGGCTTCATTACCATTCAATCTCCTCTACGGGAACTGCGCGCTCGTTGACGCGCTCCGAGAGCACCGTGCCGCTCTTGAGCTCGATGACCCGGTCGGCCATGGCGGTCAGGGCGGAGTTGTGGGTGATGATGATGACGGTCATGCCGCTGTTGCGGGCGGTGTCCTGCAATAGCTTCAGGATGGCCTTGCCGGTCTTGTAGTCCAGCGCGCCGGTGGGCTCGTCGCAGAGCAAGAGCTGGGGGTTCTTGGCCAGCGCGCGGGCGATGGCCACGCGCTGCTGCTCGCCGCCGGAGAGCTGCGCAGGAAAGTTGTTCAGACGCTTCTCCAGGCCCACGTCCTTCAGCGTCTGGGCCGCGTCGCGGGGATGGTCGCAGATCTGAGCCGCGAGCTCCACGTTCTCCAGCGCGGTCAGGCTGGGCACCAGGTTGTAGAACTGAAACACGAAGCCGATGTCCCGCCTGCGGTACAGGGTCAGCTTTTTCGGCGCGTAATTGGAAATCTTCTTGCCGTTCAAGTGCACGCTGCCGCTGGTGAGGGAGTCCATGCCGCCCAGAATGTTGAGCAGCGTGGTCTTGCCTGCGCCGGATGCGCCCACGATCACGCAGATCTCGCCCTTTTCGACAGAAAAGCTCACATCGTGCAGCGCTTCGATGGTCACTTCGCCCATCTGATAGCGCTTGCCCACGTTCTTGAATTCCACAAATGCCATGCAATCACCCGGTTCCATATTCTTACAGGATATCCTAGCACGCAAAAATCAACTGGAGTTAAAGAAGCACCACTCTTTTATGGAAAAGAGCGGTGCTGTAATGAATTTTTTTGTGAAACCTGCGTCAGATGAACCAGATCTCGTCGGCGTACTCGCGAATGGTGCGGTCGGAGGAGAACTTGCCTGCGCCGGCGATGTTGTTAAGGCACATCTTGGCAAAGGCGATCTCGTCCTTTGTGGCGCGGATGGCCTCCAGGCGCGCGCGCTGGTAGTCGGCGAAGTCGTGCAGCAGGTAGTAGTGATCCGGCTTGTGCCAGCTCTTGCCCTTGAGCAGCGCGATCTTCAATTCTGCCACGGCGCCCTCCCAGTCGGCCTCGGGATCCTCGCCGGTGATCTCGGGATCGGCCAGCGCGTCCACGGCGCGCTTGATGCGCGGGTCGGACTCGTACAGCTTCATGGGATCGTAGCTGTCCTTCATGGCATTGATCTCCTCGACGGTCGCGCCGAAGGGGAAGTTGTTCTCCTCGCCGGCCTGCTCGAAGATTTCGATGTTCGCGCCGTCCCGGGTGCCCAGCGTGACCGCGCCGTTGAGCATCAGCTTCATGTTGCCGGTGCCGCTGGCCTCGGTGCCCGCGGGGGAGATCTGCTCGGAGATGTCCGCTGCCGGGATGATGTGCTCGGCGTAGGAGCAGTTGTAGTTGTGCACGAACACCACGCGCAGCTTGTCGTTCACAGCCGGATCGGTGTTGATGATATCGGCGATGCGGTTGATGAAGTAGATCACGGCCTTGGCGCGGGCGTAGCCGGGCGCGCTCTTTGCGCCGAAGATGAAGGCGGTGGCCGGGAAGTCGGTCAGCGTGCCGTCCTTTAGGGACTGATAGATGTCCCAGATGGACAGGGCGTTGAGCAGCTGGCGCTTGTACTCGTGCAGGCGCTTGACCTGAACGGTAAAGACGAAGTTCTCCGGAATCTCCACGCCCTCGCGCTCCTTGATGATGGCGGCGAGCTGGCGCTTCTTCTCCCGCTTGACCTCGACGAAGCGCGCGGCCAGATCGTCGTCGATCTTGTCCTTGAGCTTGTCCAGCACGAACAGGTCGGTGAGATACCCCTCGCCCACGGTCTCGTCCAGCAGCGCACACAGCTCGGGGTTGCACAGGCCCAGCCAGCGGCGCTGGGTGATGCCGTTGGTCTTGTTCTGGAAGCGCTCCGGATAGAGGGCGTACCACTCCTTGAACACGTCGTCCTTGAGGATCTGGCTGTGGATGGCGGCCACGCCGTTGACGTAGCTGCAGGCGTACACATCCAGCAGCGCCATGTGCACCCGCTTGTCCTGAATGATGCGCATGGAGGCGGCGTTCTCCACCTTGCGGCGGCGCAGCTCCCGGGCCAGGCGCTGGTCGATCATGCGGATGACCTTCACCATCTCCGGCGCGACGTCGTTGAGCAGGGAGATGTCCCAGCACTCCAGCGCCTCGCGCATGACGGTGTGGTTGGTGTAGCGGAAGG
>JAUNNK010000114.1 GCA_030537335.1 Clostridia bacterium
TGCTGGGCGCAGTACGCCTACTATATCGAGGGCGACATCATGTTCCACTCGGTGCTCTACAACGAGAAGGACGGCCCCGTGACCCAGAGCTCGGTGAACAACCTCGGCCGCAAGGCCTCCCACGGCTGCGTGCGCTTGAGCGTCGAGGACGCGAAGTGGATCTACCAGAACTGCCCGGCGCAGACCAAGATCATCGTATACTGATGCTGTAGAGCATGAAATGGCCCGGTTCCGCAATGGAGCCGGGCCTCAATCGTTGTTCATGGATCGGATGATGCGCCATCCTCCGCGTCCAGGCGCTCCACCAGGCGGCGGATGCGCTCCCGAGCGAAGGACTGCTGTATCAGCGCGTCCTCGCTGCTGGGCTGCGCGTCGCCCATCAGCGACACGAACTGGCTGACCTTCAGGCCCAGCGCGTCCTGCATGTCACGGTCGGAGCCCCTCGGCGAGACTAGGTAGTAGCACAGCAGGGAATCCTGCTGGCCGATGCGGTGGGCGCGATCCTCGGCCTGGGAGTGCACGGCGGGCGACCAGTCCAGCTCGCCGAACACCACGCAGCTGGCGCGCTGCAAATTCAGGCCGCTTGCGCTGCGCAGGCTGATGCACAACAGGTCGGTCTTGCCCTGCATGAAGCTGTCGGCAGCCTTCTCCTTCTGCGTCTCCGTCTCGCGCCCGGTGATGAACTGGGGGTGCAGCCCCTTCAATTCTGCCTTGTAGATGTCCATCACCGCGTGGTGGTGGGCCATCAGCAGCACCTTTTCGCCGCCCTCCACCAGTGCGCGCACGAACGCCGCCACGAAGGGGGCCTTGGCAATGCCGGTGGCTTGGCGCTGGCGCTGGCAGATCGCGTCCTCGATGATTGCGCGTTGTGCCGGATCGTTGGTTCTGCGCAGCAGCTTAAGCTGTTCGGCCACGGGCAGCATCAGCTCCCGGTACACGCTGTCGTCCCAGTCGATCTCCTGCACCAGGCGGCGCTTGGGGGCAAGTTCCTTGAGCACGTCGCCCTTCAGGCGGCGCAGCATCAGGCCCTCCCGGCGCAGATGGTCGCCCAGCAGCTCGGGCTTTGCCACGATGGCGCTGTTGTAGCCGTAGCACCACTCGCGGGAAAAGCTCTCCCAGTCGCCAAGGAAGTGGAAGTCCAGGATGTTGACCACGTTCCAGATCTCGCCGCCGTTGTTGTAGATGGGCGTGCCGGACAGGCCGATGCAGTTTTCGCAGGCCTGGGAAAGCAGGCTTGCGGCGCTGTACTTGCCCGTGCCATTGCGGCGCAGCTCCTGAATCTCGTCGAAGATGACCGTGCGGAAGCCGCACTCGGGCAGCACGTCCTTCCAGCCCCGCAGCAGCAGGTAGTGAATGAGATAAATATCTGCCTCGGGCAGGGGATAGGGCTTAAGCCCCCGGATCACATGCACGCGCAGGTTGCCCTTTTCATTCAGGAAGCGGGCGATTTCACTCTGCCAGTTGCGCAGCAGGTGGGGCGGAGCCACGATGATGGCGGGGTAGGCGGCTGTGGTGGCGAGAAAGGAGAGCGCCTGCACCGTCTTGCCCAGCCCCATGTCGTCCGCCAGCAGGCAGCGCCGCGCGGACAGCAGGAAGGCCAAGCCCTGCTGCTGGAAGTCCAGCAGCTGCCCGGCGAAGCTCTCCGACGGCGGATTGGCGTACTCCGGCAACTTGCGGGCCTGCTCCCGTCGAATCGCATACTCCCGCGCCTCCTCCAGCGCGCTGTGCCAGCGCTCCCTGTCGGCCTCGCGCACTTCCAGCGGATAGCGCAGCATCAGCCAGTTCAGGTCGCCGATCACCCGCCGATTCGCCGTGAAGCGCGCAACACCCCGGCCCCGACCGTCGCAGCCGGGAAACAGCCGCTTGGCCAGCTCCGTCACGCAGGGCTCGCCCTTGATCGTCCAGCACTTCGAGCGCCGGTTGTAGGACAGCGTGCCGTAGCAGTGGCCGCTGCTGTCCGCGTCCCGCAGATAGAGCGGAATCGGCTCCGCCGGGGCCTCGTCCCCGGGGAAGGTGAATTCAAAGAAATCGTTCAATGCAAGGCGACCCCCCACAGGCGATTGAGCGCGACCACGTGCACCGGCTTTCCGCAGATGGATTCCGGCAGATGGCAGGGCCGCTGCAATACCACGATCATGGCCGTGAGCTGCGTCTGTTCCAGATAGCGCTGGAGCTGTTCTCGCAGGCGTCTGCCGTCGGGGCGGCCCTTCTTGACCTCCACGCCCACGCTTCCGCAGGCGAAGTCGATGCGCCGCCCGGGTAGCAGCCTGCACTCGTGGACGTAGGCGATCCCGGCGGCGTCCAGCGCCCGCGCGACCGCGTCGTGAATCTCGTATTCCTCGGGCTGCGGGCCGATGCGCAGACCCGACAGCGCGTTCAGGATGGCTTGGACTTCATTCATGGCGTAAGCAACTTTCTAAGTTCATCGGGCAGCGGCGATTCGATGCGGATGCGTTCGCCGTTCAGCGGCTGATCCAGCTCGATGGCGGCGGAATGCAGCGCAAAGCGCCCCGGAAGAGATGCAAGCTCATGACCGTAGAGGAAGTCCCCGGCAACAGGGTGCCCGATGGCCGCCATGTGCACGCGAATCTGGTGGGTGCGCCCGGTCTCCAGCCGCAGCCGCACCAGCGTGCGGCCGTTTCCGGATGAAATCGCCTGATAGTGCGTCACGGCGCGCTTCCCATGCTCCATGTCGATCACGCGGCGCACCGTCGCCGCGTCCTCCTTGGCGATGGGCAGATCGACGCAGCCCTCGCCCGCGAGTGTACCCTCCACCACAGCCAGATACTTACGCACGAAGCGTGGCGTGTGCAGCTGGCTTTGCAGCAGTTGATAGGCGTGGACGTGGCGCGCGACGGCCATCAGGCCGCTGGTTCCCTTGTCCAACCGATTCACCGGGCGGAAAACGAAGTCGCCCTGCGCCCGGTACAGCCAGGCCAGGCGGTTCTCCAGCGTGCCCGTCGGCTGCTTCGGCGTGCACTGGCAGGCCAGCGGCGCATCCTTGTCCACGATCAGCAGATCGCCGTCCGCGTAGGCGATGCGCACCGGCAGGTTCTCCGGTTCCACAGCCTTGCTCCCACCGCCTTCGGGCAAGGTGGCCGTCACAACGTCGCCCGCGCGCAGCAGGTAGTTTGCATGCACTGGCACGCCGTTCACCCGCAGCCCGTCGCAGGCCTTCATGGCGCAGTACTGGCTGTAGGATATCTTCATTTCGCTGCGCGCGAAGTACTTGATCTTGCGGCCTGCGTCCTTCTCCGCGATGCAAACCGTCAACTCATAGGCGGGCATGGGCGACCTCCTTACACAATCTGCATTGATTATACCACTTTCAGGCCGGGGTTGCAACGAAGGGCCGTCCATACATCAGACAGCCCCTCAGATACGGTCTTATTCCACCTTGCCGTCGCTGACGATGGCGTAGTAGGCGTTGGAGGTGATGCGGTACACCATGAGGTAGAACAGTGCGAAGATCAGGTAGCTGATGGTCGTGGTGCACATAAGCAGCTTCAGGTTGAACAGGTTGAACATCATCAAGAGCTTCCGGATCATCGGGAAGGCGAAGGCCAGGTGCACGCCCGCGGCGATCAGCGGCAGGAAGAACACGGTCAGCAGCTGGGAATTGATGCTCTTGCGGATGTCCCGCTTGGTCATGCCCACCTTCTGCATGATTTCGAAGCGGTGCTGGTCCTCGTAGCCCTCGGTCACCTGCTTGTAGTAGATGATGAGCACGGCGGCGAAGAGGAACACGATGCTCAGCGCGATGCCCAGGAAGAACAGGCCGCCGTAGGTGCCGTAGAAGTCCTCGCGGTTCTCAGCGCGACTCTCGATGTAGAAGCCCACGTCCCCTTCGCCCGCAGCATCCAGTCGCTCGCCCAGCTTGCCGTACAGCTCCTTCCAGATCGCAACCTGCACGTTGTCCTCCGCGTGCATGTCCACGCCGTAGAACCACTTCACGTCCAGCAGCAGATCGCCACGGGCGTTGGTCAGGCCGGAGAGGGGCGCAAGCACCTCCTCAAAGTTCGGCACGACGAGGATGAAATGGGAGAACATGTCCGTGGCTGCGACGCCGTCCACCGGGAAGGAGTCAAGCTGCTTCACGATGCGCAGCTTCGCGCCGCCGACGATCTCCAGATCATCCCCCTTGTACGGCGTGCGCGTGGCATAGATGAGCGCCTCGCCCGGGTTCAGAACCTCGTTTGCACCCGCAAAGGAGTTGTAATCCTCCAGGGGGATGAAGTGGAGCACCCGCACGTCGCCGTAGACCTCGACGGAATCGTACTCGAAGTTGGCGGGATTGGGGTCGATCTGCGTGCCGGTGAGACAGCCTGTGATGTCCGCGTGTCGGTACTCCGTCACCAGATCGGGAGCCACGCCGTGATCCGCACAGGCCTGCATGGTGGTGGAACGCACGATCTCCAGCGCCGGATCGTCGCGGGTGATCGCGCGGTCAAAGAGCAGGTCAGCAGTCAGATTCATGGGATAGCGGGTGTTCAGGGAGTCCTCCGCACCGAAGTACAGGCAGGAGGTGGAGCAGAGCATCACCAGCACCATGGTCGCCAGAATGCAGATGGAGGCCAGGCCCGCGCCGTTTCGCTTCATGCGGTAGGCCATGGAGGACACCGACACGAAGTGGTTCGGCTTGTAATAGTAGCGCTTGTTGCGCTGCAGCGCGCGGCAGATCACCACCGAGCCGGCCACGAACAGCAGGTAGGTGGCCAGAATCACCATGCCCACCGCCACGAAGAACCAGATCAGGGCGGAGATGGGATCCTGAATGCTCACGGCCAGGTAGTATGCGCCGCCCAGCAGCAGCGCGCCCAGCACGCCCAGGAACCAGTTGGCCTTCGGCGGCTTCTCACCGGCGTTCTCGCTGCGCAGCAGGGCGATGGCGTCGGTTTTGCCGATGCGGATCAGTCCCGCCAGCAGGATCAGCGCAAAGATGGCGCAGAACAGCGGAACCGTGGTCAGAACGGCCTGCATCGATAGCTCGATGTGGTAGCTCACCTCACCCTTCATGATGTTCACCAGCCCCAGCTCGGCCAGCTTCGACAGCGCGAAGCCGCCGAACAGGCCGGTAGACAGGGTCAGCGCTGCGCTGATGAGGGTCTCCCAGACCAGGATGCGGGCGATGTTGCCCTTGCCCATGCCTAGAATGTTGTACAGGCCGAATTCCTTCATGCGGCGGCGAATCAGGAAGGAGTTGGTGTAAAAGAGGAAGATCAGCGAGAACAGCGCGATGATCCAGCTGCCGAGCTCCAGCGTGAAGGCGATGGTGCTGCCGCCCCGCAGGCTGTGCACCGCGCTGGAGTAGTTGAGGGCGGTGATGATGTAGTGCATCATCACCATGCCGGCGCAGGTGAGCAGGTAGGGCGCGTACAGGCGCTTGTTCTTGCGGATGCCCGTCCAGGCCAGGCGGGGATAGAGGAACTTCTTCACTGCCGCTCACCGCCCGTCGCAAGCATGGTCAGCGTATCGGAGATCTTCTGATAGAGCTGCTCGTCGGTGGACTGCCCGCGATAGATCTGGTGGAACACCTCGCCATCGCGGATGAACAGCACGCGGCCCGCGCGGCTGGCGGCCTTGACGGAGTGGGTGACCATCAGAATCGTCTGACCGCTGCGGTTGATGCGCGCGAACAGGCGCAGCAGCTCGTCGGTGGCCTTGGAGTCCAGCGCGCCGGTGGGCTCGTCCGCCAGCAGCAGCCGGGGGCCGGTGATCAGCGCCCGGGCGACGGCCGCGCGCTGCTTCTGACCGCCGGAGATCTCGTAGGGGTACTTTTTCAAGAGGTGGGTGATGGCCAGCTCGTCGGCGATGGGCCGCAGACGCCACTGCATCTGGTTGTGGGGGAGGCCCGCCAGCACCAGCGGCAGGTAGATGTTGTCCTCCACGGTGAAGGTGTCCAGCAGGTTGAACTCCTGAAACACAAAGCCCAGCTTGTCCCGGCGGAAGGCGGCGACCTCGCTCTCCCTGATCTGGTGCAGATCCTTGCCGTCCAGGTAGACGCTGCCGGAGGTGGGCCTGTCCAGCGCGGCGAGGATGTTGAGCAGCGTGGTCTTGCCCGAGCCGGATTCGCCCATGATGGCCACGTATTCGCCCTCCTCCACGCTGAAGTTCACGTTGCGCAGGGCCTCCACCTTGTTTCCGCCCAGGCGGGTGGTGTAAATTTTCTTCAGTTCCTTGACTTCCAGTATCGGCATGTTTGTTTGACCTCCTGTTGAATTCTGAAGCCATTTTAGCAGAAGGGGGAACCGCAAGGCCATCGATTTGCCTTACAATTCCCCGGTGAATTCTAACAGTTCCGTAAGAAGTGCCGCTATTCCACGTCCAGGCGGCGCTGGTTCAGGTCGAGCAGAATCGCCGTGCCTAGGCCGGGTGTGGACCGGGCCGATATGCCGTGGCCCAGATTCCGGCAGATTCTGCGGCAGAGGTACAGCCCGAGTCCGCTGGAGCTGTGCTCACCGCGACCATTGCAGCCGGTGAAGCCGCGCTCAAAGATGCGGGGGAGGTCCTCCGCTGCGATGCCGATGCCCGTATCCCGGATGCACAGCACGCCGCTCTCGGCGGACTCGATGGTCACGCCGCCCTCGTAGGTGTACTTCAGCGCGTTGGACAGCAGCTGCTCGATCACGAAGCCGAGCCACTTTTCATCGGTGATGGCTCGGATTCCCACCGGCTCGTAGCGCAGAGACAGTTTCCGCGCGATGAACTCCGGCGCGAACTTCTTCAGAGACCGCTTCAGGATGGCATCCACGTCGCACTCCCGGATTAGATAGTCGGTCTCGTCCGAATCCAGCCGCAGGTAGGTCAGCACCATCTCCACATACTGCTCGATGTGGAACAGATCCAGCCGCAGCTTGCGGCTCAGCGGGCTGTCCTCGCCCTGCAGGCTCAGCTGCATGGACGCGATGGGCGTCTTGATCTGGTGCGCCCAGACGGTGTAGTAGTCGATCATGTCGGTATAGCGCCGCCGCATGCTGCCCTCAATCCGTCGCTGTTCCTCCCGCAGCAGGCCGATGATGCGCTGGTAGTCCGCTTCGATGCGGTTATCAGGCTCAGGCAGCGTGTCCAGCGCACTGTCGGTGATGGAGCGCAGCACGTTCAGGAAGTTGTGTCGCCGACGGAATTGTAGGAAATCCCAGCCCAGCGCAATGCCGCCCAGCAGCAGGCACAGTCCGGCGGGGTAGAGCACCGCCGCCACGGGCAGGTGGTAGAGCAGAAAGGAAATCGAAAAGAGCAGCGCGCACAGCGCCGAAAAGAGCAGCACCCGCCGCCGGGAGCGCAGGTAGTTTGCAAGCAGCCTCATGATGCGCCTCCCTCCGGCACGTCATGAATGACATAGCCCATGCCGAATTTCGTTGTGATGAAGCCGTTCAGGCCTGCGGCCTCCAGCTTCTTGCGCAGGCGGCCCACGTTCACGCTCAGCGTGTTCTCATCCACGAAGGAATCCGTGCTCCACAGCTGCTCCATCAGCTTCTCCCGGCTGACCACCTTGCCCTTGCTGCGCATCAGTGTGAGCAGGATGCGGTACTCGTTCTTGCTCAGATCAATCTGCTGTTCACGATAGAACAGGCTGCCGTCGCCGGTGTTCAGAATCGCGCCGCGATGCTCCAGCACCGGGGCCGAGGGTGCGTAATCGTAGCTGCGGCGCATCAGCGCCTGCACCTTCGCGATCAGCACGTTCAGGTCGAAGGGCTTGGCGATGAAGTCGTCCGCACCCATGTTCATGGCCATCACGATGTTCATGCTGTCCGAGGCCGAGGAGATGAAGATGATGGGCACCTGGGACGTTTTCCGGATCTCGCTGCACCAGTGGTAGCCGTTGAAAAAGGGCAGCGACACGTCCAGCAGCACCAGATGGGGATCGAATTCGGCAAATTCCGCCATCACGTCCCGGAAGTTTTGGGCGCACCTGGCCTCGAAGTTCCACTGCTGCGCCTGCATCTGAATCTCCTGCGCGATGTCCCGGTCGTCCTCCACAATCAGTATCCGATACATACAAACCCTCCGCGTTGATATCCCGGATTCATCATATCACATGCCCTGCAAAAGTCAATAGCAGCAAACAACGGTTGCAGGGATTCAAACCCCGGTTGCAGAGGCACGCAAAAGGCGCGGCCCAGAATGAGCCGCGCCATGGAAATACGGATTTAATCGCCGAAGCTGATGCCCAGCGCCTTGGCCTCATTGATGATGCTGGCCTTTGGATCCACCATCTTCAGCTTGCCGGCAACCTCCTCCAGCGGCACCTTCACGATTTCACGGTTCTTGTAGCCCACCATGAAGCCGTATTCACCCTTGAGGATCAGCTTGCCCGCCTCGCTGCCCAAGCGGCTGGCGAATACACGGTCATAGGCGCAGGGACTGCCGCCGCGCTGGGTGTGGCCCGGCACGGTGACGCGCACGTCGAGACCGCTCTTCTTGTTGATCTGATCCGCAATTTCATAGGATACGGAGGGATACTTGCGCTTCTCCAGCTTCTTGTTGTACTCCTTCTTGGACAGCGCCGCGTCCTCCTTGGAGATCGCGCCCTCGGCCACGGCCAGGATGGTGAAGCGGCTGCCGCGATCATGGCGCTCCTGAATCTTCTGAACCACCTTGTCGATGTCGTAGGGAATCTCGGGGATCAGGATGATGTCCGCGCCGCCGGCCATGCCCGCGTTCAGCGGCAGCCAGCCCACCTTGTGGCCCATGATCTCCACGATGAACACGCGGCCGTGGGATGCGGCGGTGGTGTGGATGCAATCGATGGCCTCGGTGGCGATGTCCACGGCGCTCTGGAAGCCGAAGGTCATGTCGGTGCCCCAGAGGTCGTTATCGATGGTCTTGGGCAGCGTGACGATGTTCAGGCCCTGCTCGCGCAGCAGGTTCGCGGTCTTGTGGGTGCCGTTGCCGCCCAGGATCACCAGGCAGTCCAGCTGCAGCT
>JAUNNK010000239.1 GCA_030537335.1 Clostridia bacterium
CCTTATTCTATGACAGGGCCCTTATTTCTCTGTCTGTTACTTGGGGAACAGTCCACCACATCTCAGGATCTCCAGACATTCAGCGGAAATTACTTCTGCGCCTCTTCAACTGCAACGGCAACCGCAACGGTCATGCCGACCATGGGGTTGTTGCCCGCGCCGATCAGGCCCATCATCTCGACGTGCGCCGGAACAGAGGAGGAACCTGCGAACTGGGCGTCGGAGTGCATGCGGCCCATGGTGTCGGTCATGCCGTAGGAGGCGGGGCCGGCGGCCATGTTGTCGGGATGCAGGGTACGGCCAGTGCCGCCGCCGGAGGCCACGGAGAAGTACTTCTTGCCGGCCTCGGTCATTTCCTTCTTATAGGTGCCCGCGGTGGGATGCTGGAAGCGGGTGGGGTTGGTGGAGTTGCCGGTGATGGAAACGCCGACGTTCTCGTGCCACATGATGGCAACGCCCTCGCGGACGTCGTCCGCACCGTAGCAGCGAACCTTCGCGCGCTCGCCATCGGAGTAAGCGGTCTCGCTGACGATGGTCAGGGCATGATCTTCCTTGACGTCGTGGCCGAGGTAGTCATACTTGGTCTGCACATAGGTGAAGCCGTTGATGCGGGAGATGATCATGGCAGCGTCCTTGCCCAGGCCGTTCAGGATGACGCGCAGGGGGTTCTTGCGCACCTTGTTGGCGTTGCGGGCGATGCCGATTGCGCCCTCGGCGGCGGCGAAGGACTCGTGACCAGCCAGGAAGCAGAAGCACTCGGTCTCCTCGCTCAGCAGCATCGCGCCCAGATTGCCGTGGCCGATGCCGACCTGGCGCTGGTCCGCGACGGAGCCGGGGATGCAGAAGGCCTGCAGGCCCTCGCCGATGCAGGTGGCGGCCTCAGCGGCGGTCTTGACACCCTTCTTCAGAGCGATGGCAGCGCCGAGCTCATAGGCCCACTTGGCGTTCTCGAAAGCGATGGGCTGGATGCCTTCGACGATCTTGTATGCATCAACGCCCTTGGAGTTGTTGTAGGCCTTCAGCTCCTCAAAATCCTTGAAGCCGTACTTTTCCAGAACGGGCTGGAGCTGGGGGATGCGTCTTTCATATCCTTCAAACAGAGCCATTATGCACACCTCCTATTACTGCTTGCGCGGGTCGATCCAGGCGACGGCGCCGTCCTCGGCCTTGAAGCGGCCGTAGGTGCCGATGTTCTTCTCGTAGGCCTCGTTGGGGGACATGCCCTTCTTGATGGCGTCCATCATCTTGCCCAGGGAGAGGAACTTGTAGCCGCAAACCTGGTTGTCCTTGTCCAGCGCCATCTGCAGGACGTAGCCCTCAGCCATCTCCAGATAGCGGGTGCCCTTGTCCTTGGTGCCGTACATGGTGCCGACCTGAGAGCGCAGGCCCTTGCCCAGATCCTCCAGACCGGCGCCGATGACCAGGCCGTCGTCGGAGAAAGCGGACTGCGTGCGACCATAGACGACCTGCAGGAACAGCTCGCGCATGGCGGTGTTGATGGCGTCGCACACCAGGTCGGTGTTGAGCGCCTCGAGGATGGTCTTGCCGGGCAGGATCTCGCTGGCCATGGCGGCGGAGTGGGTCATGCCGGAGCAGCCGATGGTCTCAACCAGGGCCTCTTCAATGATGCCCTTCTTGATGTTCAGGGACAGCTTGCAGGTGCCCTGCTGGGGAGCGCACCAGCCAATGCCGTGGGTGAAGCCG
>JAUNNK010000240.1 GCA_030537335.1 Clostridia bacterium
ATGGCGATCCGCTGCACCCGCGAGTGGGGCAAGATGGCCATGGTCGGCGAGGGCAACGACGTCACCTTCAATCCCTCCCCGGACATCATGCACGGTCAGAAGAGCATCTACGGCTCCTGGGTCACCTCGCTGTGGCGCATGGAGGAGTTGGTGGAGCATCTGGTTCGCTGGGGCATCCATCCCGACAAGCTCATCACCCACCGCTTCCCGCTGGAGCGCGCCGACGAGGCCTACGCCCTCATGGCGTCCGGCAAGTGCGGCAAGGTGTCCATTACCTACGACGATTGATTTACATGAAAAGGCGGTCACCGCGCGTTTGCGGTGGCCGCCTTTCTGTGGAATTATTCAATTAAACCGTGCTCGCGGTACATGGAGAGCATGCTCTGGTACATCAGCTTGTTGCCCATGAGCTGGCGGAAGGTCACGGTCCTGGTCTTGCCCTCCGCTCGGAGGACGGACATCTTCCGCTCGATGGCCGCGTATTCCGCCTGAATTTCCTGAAGCATGCGCTCGAAGCGCTCCTCGCGTTCGGACATGCTGTTCACCTCATTGAACGTGCTCACAGGCCCAGGAAGGCCAGCAGCGCGTCAAGCTCCGTGAAGTCGCCCACCAGCACGTCCGCACCGGCCTTGATGAGCCGTCCGCGCTTGACGGGATTCACGCCGCGGCGCTGCTCCTCGTCCGTGGCCGTGCCCACCGTGCGCGCGCCGATGGACGCGCCCAGCGCGATCTCCACCTTGCCGTCGCCGAACACCGCCACGTCCGCACCGGAGAGGCCCTCCTTTTCCACCAGATCCCGGAGCACCTTCTCCTTGGAACAGCTCTCCACGCCCAGCGGTGCGCCCGCGATGCGGTCGAAGTAGCCGTCCACGCCCAGCGCTGCCGCCTCACGGTGCACGTCGGGGTCGTCGGTGCCGCTGGCCACAAAGATGCGCACGCCGCGCGCCTTCAGCGCCTGCAGGAAGGCCTCGCTGCCCGCGATCAGGTAGTTCTCCCGATCCACTGCGCCGGATTCCAGGCGCTCCAGGCGGTCGTTGACCGTCTCCATCAGGCGGCGGTTGTATTCGGCCTTGTACCACCAGGGATCGTCGCTCATGCCGTCGTCCGGGCGCTCCTGCTGGACGCGCTGGGCCAGCCACTTCATCTGAAGGATGGTCTGGATGCCGGTGGATTCGTCGATGTAGGTATCCACCTCGGCCTCAAGCGCCGCATCGTAGGGTTCGCCGTGGCCGGAGATCATCTCCAGCATCAGCGGCCGCATCACCGTCTCCCAGCCGTAGCGCAGCGTGGAGACCGTGCCGTCAAAGTCGAACAGCGCCGCGCGAATGGGCGTTGCGATCTGTCTTTCGTGAAGCAATTCCATGTTGTTGAACCTCCAAGAGATTGTTTTGCTGGGAACATTGTATATCACAGAAGTGCCGCGCGTCAACCCTGCGGGCAAAACAAAATGCCGCACCCGGAATCGAGTGCGGCTTCTGGCGTCCCCGGCGCGATTCGAACGCGCGGCCTTCCGCTTAGGAGTATGGCTTACCATGTGATACACGGTTCGGATGTAACTTCCAATATCATCCCTTACGCAGAATGACTTGTAGTAAACGAACTTTATGGTGCAAAACACCTATTCTGACGCAGTTTTATGTGTCCGTTGGGTGGTCCTATTAGCAAATTCTTAGCAAGAGGACA
>JAUNNK010000115.1 GCA_030537335.1 Clostridia bacterium
ACAAGAAGTTCGGCGCTCCGCTGATCACCAACGACGGCGTGACCATCGCCAAGGAGATCGAGCTGGAGGACCCCTTTGAGAACATGGGCGCGCAGCTGGTGCGCGAGGTTTCCGTCAAGACCAACGACGTGGCCGGCGACGGCACCACCACCGCGACGCTGCTGGCGCAGGCGCTGGTGCGCGAGGGCCTGAAGAACGTGGCCGCGGGCGCAAACCCGATGGTCATCAAGAAGGGCATGGAAATGGCCACCGAGACTGCGGTTGCCACCCTGAGCTCCATCTCCAAGCCCGTCGAGGGCAAGCATGACATCGCGCAGGTCGCATCCATCTCCTCCGGCGACGAGGTGATCGGCAACCTGATCGCGGACGCGATGGAGAAGGTCGGCAAGGACGGCGTGATCACGGTCGAGGAATCCAAGACCATGAAGACCGAGCTGACCATCGTCGAGGGCATGCAGTTTGACCGCGGCTACGCCTCCTCCTACATGTGCACCGACATGGAGAAGATGGTTGCCGAGCTGGACAATCCGCTGATCCTGATCACCGACAAGAAGATTTCCAACATCCAGGAGATCATCAAGCTGCTGGAAGGCGTTGTGCAGATGGGCAAGAAGCTGCTGATCATCGCCGAGGACGTTGAGGGCGAGGCCCTGGCCACCCTGGTTCTGAACAAGCTGCGCGGCACCTTCACCTGCGTTGCCGTCAAGGCTCCGGGCTTCGGCGACCGCCGCAAGGCCATGCTGCAGGACATCGCGATCCTGACCGGCGGCCAGGTCATCACCGAGGAGCTGGGCGTGGATCTGAAGGACGCGACCATCGACATGCTGGGCACCGCGCGTCAGGTCAAGATCGACAAGGAGAACACCGTCATCGTCGAGGGCGCTGGCGATCCCGACGAGATCAAGGCCCGCATCGCTTCCATCCGCTCTCAGATCGAAGTGACCACCTCCGATTACGACCGCGAGAAGCTGCAGGAGCGCCTGGCCAAGCTGGCCGGCGGCGTTGCAGTGATCAACGTCGGCGCAGCCACCGAGGTCGAGATGAAGGAGCGCAAGCTGCGCATCGAGGACGCGCTGGCAGCCACCCGCGCAGCCGTTGAAGAGGGCATCGTTCCCGGCGGCGGCACCGCGCTGATCAACGCCTCCAAGGCCGTTGCCAAGCTGGTTCCCGAGACCACCGGCGACGTCAAGACCGGCGTGAACATCGTTCTGCGCGCACTGGAGGAGCCCGTCCGCCAGATCGCCAAGAACGCCGGCGTCGAGGGCAGCCTGATCGTCGAGAAGATCAAGTCCAAGAAGGCCGTCTCCTTCGGCTACGACGCCGCCAAGGACGAGTACACCGACATGATCGAGCGCGGCATCATCGATCCCACCAAGGTCACCCGCTCCGCGCTGCAGAATGCAGCCTCCGTCGCGGCCATGGTGCTCACCACCGAGTCCCTGGTCACCGACATCCCCGCTCCCGAACCGGCTGCTCCCGCAGCTCCCCAGGGCGGCATGTACTAAGCGGCGTGGCGCCGCAGCCAGTTGCCTGTCGGCGTTGAAGCGAACGAGTGCCTATCCCCATAGATTAGAGGGATAGGCACTCTGTGTTTCTTTCCTATTGCATCTTTGGATGAAAGCACGAAATCAGACCCGGCAAGAATGGGTCTGATTTCTTACGTTGGTTTTGAAAAATACTGCCCGGATTCGCTCTGCACCGTAGGGCGGGATGCCCACATCCCGCCGGCGGCGAGCCGCCGCAGCCAGTTGCCTGTCGGCGTTGAAGCGAACGAGTGCCTATCCCCATAGATCAGAGGGATAGGCACTCTGTTTTTCTTTCCTATAGCATCTTTTGGTGTAAGCACGAAATCAGACCCGGCAAGAATGGGTCTGATTTCTTACGTTGGTTCTGGGATTATGCCTTGTATTTTGCGTATATCTGATGATATGCGGCCATGAGCAGTGGATGATTGCATCTCCAACCTCACATCCCAACGAGCTTCCGCACGGTGTTTGCGGTGCGGATGGTGATGCACTCACCGATGCCCGGGCTTGCGGACTTCTTCCACCAGCTGCACTTCGCGTAGCTCTTTCGATCAAAAGACCAGAAGATCGCGCCCTCGCGGACGCAGACCTGCTCCAGCCCCTCCGTGGGTTCTCCCAGTTTTTCGGCGACAGCCCCGGCGGTGGCGGGCGGCAGCACGAGGATCAGGTTGTCGTAGATCTCCTTGTCACCCCTGCCCCACCAGTCGGGGGCCTGCTTTAGTGTGTCATCCAGCCACTCCTTGGAGATCACCAGCACGGGAACGTCCAGACCGAAGCGCTCCCGGATCATTGCCTGAATCCGTGCGGACAGCTCCCCTTCTTCGCCGGAAAAGGCCACGTTGCCGCTGTTCAGATGCGTCCGGACCGCATCCAGGCCGATCGCTTCGAAGCCCTGCTTCAGCTCCGCCATGGAGATTTTGTTCTTTCCACCCACATTGACCCCGCGCAGCAGGGCGATGTACCGCTTCATATCCTTCCTCACACTTCCGCATGCCAGATTCTCTCACGCCTTGCTTTCTGCAAATTCATAGGCCTGCTCCACCCAGCCGAACAGCTCCGCGTCCAGCTCGGACGGATCGCTGAGCACGATGTGCGTCGTCCATCGCCCGGGATAGGGCTCCACCCTCGCTGCTACGCGCGGGGATTCCAGCGGATCGGGCAGTCCGAGGGTCAGGGTGAACCAGCTCGCGGGCAGCTCAGCCTTTCGCTTCACCCTCAGAAAGGACACGCAGGCGTAGACGCGGCGGTTGTATAATGTAATCTGCGTCTTCTGCACCCGTACGCGGGTCTCCGGGAACCTTGCGGCCATCTCCCCGGCAAAGGCCTCGTAGAGCGGCAGCGCGGCGGGATGCGGGTCAAAGAACATGCGCACATCGGGATTCATGAAATCCATCTGCATTTCCCCCTTCATATCCCCATTGTAACAGATCGTGAATCCCGGCGCAATGCCGATTGTGCCCCGCGCATGACCATCCGTCGCGCATTCTGTGACCTTTTCCGGGAATTCTTGACAGACGGGCGCGCAGGTCGTATCATGGTTGCAGTACGCAGGAGGTATGGAATGGAGACACAGAGAAAGAAAAGGAAGAAGCGCGGCGTGCGCCTGAGCAAGATGCAGCTGATCCTGTGCTGCGCATTGGTGCTTGTGCTGATGGGCGGAAGCTTCGGCCTGGGCTGGCACTTCGGCGCGCAGCCGTCAAAATTCGAGGGGAACATCCTGCTGGTGAACGACGAGCACCTTCTGAGCGAGAATTACGTGCCCGAGGGCCTGGTGAACCTCTACGAGCAGCGCCACTCCTTCCGGCTGGCCAGCAGCGACATCTACCTGGCGCGGGAGTGCTACGAGGCCATGGAGCGCATGTTCGCTGCCGCCGAGGCGGAGAACATGAACGGCTTCATCGTCACCAGCGGCTACCGCACCTACGCGCGGCAGGCGGAGATCTTCGCCCAGTCGGAGCCGGGCAAGGCCCAGGAGCCGGGGGCCAGTGAGCACCAGACCGGTCTGGCTTTCGACGTGACCGCCGAGACCAACGGCGGCTTCGAGAGCACGCCCCAGTACGGCTGGCTGATGAACCACGCCCACGAGTACGGCTTCATCCAGCGCTACCCGGCGAACAAGGTGGATGAGACGGGCATCAGCTACGAGCCCTGGCACTATCGCTACGTGGGTGTGGAGGCCGCGACGATCATCCACAAGAAGAACATCACGCTGGAGGAATTTGTCAAAAGGTACTGTGCATAAATGAAACAGAACCCGGGTTCAGTATATGCCTGGGTTCCGCTTTTCTCAGGACCGCGATTAAAAATGCAGTGTGATAGGTTCGACAGTAGCAATGGTTTCCCAATCATCGGAGTTATAGATCAACAGATGGAGTTCAATTTCTTCCACTTCTTCAAAGGTGGAAATTTCTGCATCGGTGAGATACAGCTCAATCGATCCCTTTTGCTTTTTACCAGACTGCGTGTCAGTGATTCCGAAGCCAGCTACGTTCCAGCCGTTGATGCTGGAGCCGTCTGCAAGTATGGAAACGGTAACGTCGCTGTTGTTTTCAACAACAACCTCCAAATCCAGATACCAGCTGTCCTCGTATCCCCAAACCTCATGGTTGCCAGTGAGATACATATATATGCCTTCCTGATCAATCAGGACAGGATTATCTGCATCTTCAGAAGATTGTGGTTTACGTTTTGCGAGTTCGGCCTGTACACTTTCCAGAATTTCGTATAGTTGTGCATTATCCATTTCAGAGAAATTATATACCTCCGCACAGGCGAATACCGTTGTAAATACCAGAACAAAAATCAACAACAAGGCAAGCCTTTTCATTTTTCATCCTCCTCGCAGCTTTGTAAATCTAATATAATTATAACATATCTTACCCTGTGCGTCAATCACATCTGAGCAGATCGAGAGTGTAATAATATCCTTCCACAGGGATCTTATGGATGCAAACTCAGCCGTAGCCCCTTGGGCAGGTGGTTCTTCATCTGGCCGTTGCTGGCCTTGCCCCAGCCCAGGGGCATGCCATGCCAGCAGATCCAGGTCCAGCCCTTAATGTTTTCGCATTCCAGCGCCTCTCCGGCGAGGTAACGCCGCGCCTGATCGTCATCCAGCTCCATTTCTTGCCGTACCAGTGCTTCATCCATCGCCATGGCCAGCGCGTGTGCAGGTTCAATGTAGTTCCTCCCGATGCGCAGCAGGCACAGCCCCGCCGAGGCCAGCTTCAGCCCCTTCGTGTCCGGGCACTCCGCCGGGATGGCGTAGAGGTAGTCGCCCAGCCGCACCACCCGCGCCTTCAATTCCTTTGGCAGCGTGCAGACCTCCTTCTCCAGCTGACCGATCAGCGCGGCGCACTCCCTGTCAATGCGGAAGGCGGGAGCCTCCCGGCGCTGCGCGGAGCCGGCCTTCCGCAGCTTTGCGGCGAAGTGACCGTCGCCACGCTGACGATGGGGCCAGATGCGGATACAGCCGTTTTCCGACGCGCCCACGCCTGGCAGCTCGAAATCCTCCGGTTCAAACTCCGGGTGCCGCGCGAGGAAGGGCGCGATGGTTTCCTCGTTCTCATTCCGATTGAAGGTGCAGGTGGAGTACACCAGCCGTCCGCCGGGGCGCACAAGCCCCGCCGCCCGGTCCAGGATCTCCGCCTGACGCTTCGCACAGCCTGCAGGCGAACCACTCTTCCACTCCGCACGCGCATCCGGCTCCCGGCGGAACATGCCCTCGCCGGAGCAGGGCGCGTCGCAGAGCACTGCGTCGAAGTATTCCGGCCAGCGCGCAGAGAGCGCATCCGGATAGGCGTTGGTCACGGCGGCGTTGCGCACGCCCATGCGCTCCAGGTTCGCTGCCAGCACCTTCGCGCGGGCGGGCTCCGGTTCGTTGGAGATCAGCAGGCCCTCGCCAGCCAGCGACGCTGCAATCTGCGTGCTCTTGCCGCCGGGCGCTGCGCACAGATCCAATATGCGCTCACCGGGACGTGCGTCCAGTATGGCCGCGCTCACCATGGCGCTGGCCTCCTGCAGGTAGAATGCCCCCGCCGCATGGGCGATTCCCGCGCCCGGACGCGCTCCCTTGCGCAGATAGCGGCCGTCCTTCGCCCAGGACACCGGGTCGGAGATGAATTCCGCCGCAGCTGCGAGGGCGTTTTTGCGAAAGGGATTCAGGCGCAGCGCCAGCGTTGGTGGCTCGTCCAGGGACGCGAAAAATGCCGGGGCTTCGCTTCCCAGCATTTCTTCGACGGCCCGCACGAATTCGCTCGGCAGGGGAATCATGGCTTCACCTCCGGCTCCGTCTGTGCGTTCCCGCTGTCGAAGCACTCCGGCGCGTCCACATACTTGTCCGTATCCACGGGCATGTCGCGCTTGCGCAGCCGGTCGTAGATCAGCGCGCGGAAGAAGGCGTAGCCCAGGGCGTACACCGGCACGCTTACCAGCATGCCCACGAAGCCGAACAGGCCGCCGCCGATGACGATGGCGATCATGATCGACAGTGCGGACACGCCCACGTAGTCGCCCAGGATGTGCGGGCCGATGACGTTGCCGTCCAGCTGCTGCAAGAA
The DNA here is from genome assembly GCA_030537335.1 of Clostridia bacterium. Classification (GTDB taxonomy): domain Bacteria; phylum Bacillota; class Clostridia; order Christensenellales; family Aristaeellaceae; genus SFTH01. The sequence goes on from JAUNNK010000115.1 coordinate 6,083, forward strand.
CAGCACGAACAGCGAGAACCACAGCGCGCTCATGGGATTGACCAGCAGCAGGATCAGCGCGCAGGGCGCCCAGCCGATGAACGGGCCGAAGAAGGGAATGATGTTCGTCACGGCGATGATGCAGCTGATCAGAAGCGCGTATTCCATGCGGAAGATCAGCATGCCCAGGTAGCAGATGATGCCGATGATCAGCGAATCCACCAGCTTGCCGCTGATGAAGCCGGAGAAGATGCGGTTTGCGCGCCGCGTCCAGTAGATCAGCGATTCGATGCGCTCGCGCTTCATCAGCGAATAGCCGATCTTCTTGATCTGCGCGGCCAGGTGATCCTTGTCCATCATGATGTAGAAGGCGGTGATCAGGCCCACCAGCAGCTCGTAGACGAAGTTCACGATGGACGAGGAGATCAGAAACAGGTTGTCCAGCAGCATGGTGATGTTCTTGATCTGGCTGGAGACGATGTTCTCCCAGGCAACCACCAGCTCGTCGCCGTCCAGGCTGAGGAAGTCGTACTTCAGCAGCAGCTGGTTCAGGCGCTCGGAATTGTCCTTCAGGAACACGGAGATGTAGCCCACGATGGAGGTGATGGAGCTGACCAGCTGGGGAACCATGATCTTCATGAAGATGTACACCAGGAACACCAGAAACATCAGCGAAAACAGCGCCGACAGCGCGTGCATCAGCTTGGGATGCTGCTTGCGCTTGAAGAACAGCGGCTGCATCACGCGCTCCGCCGCGCGCTGCACCGGGCCCAGCAGAAACGCGATGGCAAAGCCCACCAGGAAGGGCGATGCCAGCGACGTGAGCGTGCGCACAAAGCCCCACACGGAGCTGAAATTGTAGAGCAGGAAGGCCAGCAGCAGGGCATAGGTGATCAGCCAGATCTTCGGGCCGATGCGCGTTTGCTGATCCTTCGAGAACGGCAGCTTCATTGTACCCTCCTCAAACCGAACATTCGCAGATTTGCTGCGCGGATGCACAGCCTCCACCTCGATTATACCACGATTCGCGGCCTTCCATCAAGGGAAATTGAACGGCTTGCGCGCCCAAATTCCAACTTTTTCCAGACATTTTTGTCCGGGTTATTACCTATTATATAAACCGAATTTTGATGGGCGTGTAAATCATGTCGGGCTTTCATAACCTTCGATTTCCAGACCGAGCCGCATCAGCGTAGCCTCCGCGCCAATGTTGCCCCGGAGGAATTCACGCACAATCGACGCAGTGTCTCCGGGCGAATGTTCGGAAAATGCATCCGGCACGGCGAGGCTCCGGCTCCGCAGCAGCGCCTCCATGGGCGCGTAGGCGGAATGGGAGGAATAAAGCTGAACATCCGTCACCGCAAAGCCGCCAATGTCCGCAAGCTTCTTCTGACAGTCCTCGCCCAGCAGGTACGCGGCGAACTCCGCAGCCAGCGCCTCGCGCTGTCCCCCGGCTTCGTCCGATTGATCCACCACGCCCAGCAGAAGCAGCTGATCTGCGCAGGCAACCTCGCCCGTCGCCGCGCAGGCCCAGTCCGGCCCCCGCCCTGCGTCCCGCAGCCGGATCAGCCGCGCCAGCTCCGCCTGCGTCACGATCAGATACGGCAGCTCGCCGTTGATGAAGGCCGTCAGCGCATCCTTCGATTGGATGATCTCCACATTGGGCCGGGCCATCGCCGGCAGCCCCAGATCCAACCCGGGGTCACTCAGCTCGATTTCCTCGCCCTCCTCCGCATGCCCGCTCAGCAGCGCCACCGCCGCCGCGCTGAAGCAGCGCCCGTCGCCGTCCGGCAGAATCGTCAGCACGTTCAGATCATTGATGGTCGGCGCGCCGTCGCACAGCGCGCTGTTGTACACCCAGATGTAGCCGCCCATCGCCACCGGCAGCGAGTAATCCGATCCACAGTTCAGCGACGCATGCGCATCGAGGGGCAGCAGATCCGCAGCATCCACCTGCACGCTCGGAGAGAATAGCACCAGCTCCGGTGGGCGGATATCACTGTCGGCCAGATTGGCCATCGCAGCCGCGCCCACCTCCGTGAACTCCAGGTACACGCCTTCGTGTCGTTTCTCGAAGGCCGCCGCGCAGGCGTTCAGCCAGCGAACAAAGCTGCCGCCGCACGACCATTCCGACGATATCCAGCCACGTAGCACGCCGTTCCAGCCCGCATACTTTTTTTCCACGTAGGGCTGGGAATCCGCCGGAAGCCGGGGGAAGATGCGCGCCGCAGCGACGATCAGCGCCAGTACACATATCAGGCATAATAGTTGTAAGGATTTTCGCATGGGACCACCTCTCAGACAGCCTATGAGACCTCTCAAAAAATAATTTCAAAAAAAGTGAAAAAAGGGGTTGACAAACAAACCACCCTTTGCTATAATATTCAACGTTGTCGCGAGAACAACGGTTCACAACGACAGCGCGATCCTTGAAAACGATACAGCGAAGTAAATCAAGATAAAAAGAACAGTCAGATTTCTGAGAGAGTAAACGCTTGGTTTATCGGAGGAAGTGGAAGACTTTGGCGAGTCGGAAGCGGGAGCCGATGAAGCAAGAAAAGGATTGAACATCAGAGTTTGATCCTGGCTCAGGACGAACGCTGGCGGCGTGCT
>JAUNNK010000116.1:0-5936 GCA_030537335.1 Clostridia bacterium
TAGTCAGCATGGCCGGGGCAGTCGACGTGGGCGTAGTGACGCTTCTCGGTCTGATACTCGACGTGCGCGGTGTTGATCGTGATGCCGCGGGCCTTCTCTTCGGGGGCCTTGTCGATCTGGTCATAGCGCATTGCCTCTGCGCCGCCGACCTGCGCCAGCGCCATGGTGATCGCTGCGGTCAGGGTGGTCTTGCCGTGGTCAACGTGTCCGATCGTGCCGATGTTTACATGAGGCTTCGTGCGCTCAAATTTTGCCTTTGCCATTGTGAACTCCTCCCAACAAAATCAAAATGAGTTTCGTATGGAGCGGGTGATGGGAATCGAACCCACGTGATCAGCTTGGGAAGCTGGAGCTCTGCCATTGAGCTACACCCGCGCGTTCCCGCCGTCATACGCCGTCATACAGCATCTATTTTATAGGAAAACGGGAAGTTTGTCAACCATGAATTGTAATTTCCCCGTTTAGAATCTCATTTCGTGTCCGCGGGGTGCGGACTGTGTCACTTCTGCTCCAGATATTTCAGCAATTTGCGCTTGATGCGCTGCAGGGCATTGTCGATGGACTTCACATGGCGGCCCATTTCCTCGGAGATTTCCACATAGCTCTTGCCCTCCATGTAGCGCACCAGCACCTCCTTCTCCAGATCGGAGAGCATCTGGCCGATGCGGCCCTCGATGACGGACAGGTCCTCCCGGTTGATGAGCATTTCCTCCGGGTTGGAGGGTGCCTCCTCGGTGATCACGTCCAGCAGCGTGCGGTCGGAGTCCTCGTCGTAGATGGGGCGGTTGAGCGAGACGTAGTTGTTCAGCGGAATGTGCTTCTGCCGCGTGGCGGTTTTGATGGCCGTGATGATCTGCCGCGTAATGCACAGCTCGGCAAACGCGCGGAAGGATTTGAGCTTTTCCTCGCGGTAGTCCCGGATCGCCTTGTACAGGCCGATCATGCCCTCCTGCACAATGTCCTCGTGGTCCGCGCCGATCAGAAAGTAGCTGCGGGCCTTGGTGCGCACGAAGTTCTTGTACTTGTTCAGCAGGTATTCCAGCGCCGCGCCGTCGGCCTCCTGAGCCAACTTGACGATCGCCTCATCCGGCATGTTTTCAAAATCCCGTATGGTCATCGGTCCCTCCGATTTATTGTTCCCTGCGCATGCGCTCCAGCTTTTCAAGCACGTCCTCCGGCAGCCGGTCGGCCACCGTGGGCCTGCGCGCGCCGGAGCTGCGCACGCGCCCGCCCCGGGCCTGCTGGGCCATGTCCATCTCAAGAAGCAGCTCGCGCGATGACACACGCACCGCGCCGCGCCCCAGCACCACGGTCTGCTCCACCCCGTCCGAGGTCGCCACCCGCACCTCTGCGCGCCGCAGGGCGATGTCCTCCGCCAACTCGTCGCACAGGCGCTCAATGTAGCAGTCCGCCGTCTCGCCCTTCATGGTAAACACCACCTCCAGGGCCCCGTGACGCTCCACGCTGCGCTGCCTGCGGTCCGACAGCCACGCGTCGTACACCAGGATGATCTGCTGGCCGGAGTAGCCCGCGTAGTCGTGCAGGCGGTCGGTCAGCCTGCGCCGCGCGTCCTCCAGCTGCAGGCTCTCCCGCACGGGCTTGCGCACATTGATGACGTTGTAGCCGTCCACGATCAGAATGCGCCTGCGCGGCCCCGCCGCATTGCGCTTCACTTTGCCCGGGCGCGGACGATCTCGTACATCAGAATGCCCGCCGCCACCGAGGCGTTTAGCGACACAATCTGCCCCTTCATGGGCAGCGTCACCGTCCGGTCGCACTTTTCCAGCGTCAGGCGGGAGATCCCCTCGCCCTCCGAGCCGATCACCAGCGCCACCGGCCCAGTCAGATCCGCCGAAAGCGCGTCCTCGCCGTCCATGGCCGTGCCGATGACCCACACGCCGCGCTGCTTTAGCTCGTCGATCGTGCGGTTCAGGTTCTTCACCCGGGCAATGGGCAGGTAGTTCAGCGCCCCCGCCGCAGCCTTCGCCGCCGCCGGGCCGAGCCCCGCCGCGCGCCGCTCCGGCAGAATCACGCCGTGCGCGCCCGCGCACTCCGCCGAACGGATGATCGCGCCCAGGTTGTGGGGGTCGGTCACGCCGTCCAGAATGACGATGAATGGATCCTCGCCGCGCTCCGCCGCGAGAGCAAAAATATCGTCCAAACTCTGATAATCCACCGCCGCCACGTAGGCCAGCATGCCCTGATGGGCCGGATAGATCTGATCCAAACGGCTGCGATCCACCGTCTGCACCACCGCGCCGGCGTCTCTGGCCATGCGAATGATGTCCTTCGCCGCGCCGGAGAGGTCGCCCTGGGCCACCAGCAGCTTCTCCACCGAGCGCCCGGACTTGAGCGCCTCGCGGATGGGATTGCGGCCCACCAGCAGGTTCTCGTTCTCCTCCGGATTCATCGCGGGATTTGCATGCATCTCCCTCTCGGGTGCCGGAGTCTGCTGGTCATAAACCGCGCTTTCACGCTGTCTACGGGGTGCGGCAGACGGATTTTCACGGACATCCTCCGCCGCGTCCACGCGCTGCGCCCGGGGCACGTTTTCATAGATTGCGCCCACGCGGGGGCCTGCGCTGCGGGGTTTTCCACCGCGATTTCCGGCATATCCACCGTTCCGATCAGAATTTCCACCGCGATATGCAGAATTTCCACCGCGATTTGCAGCAGTTTCGCCGCCCTCCCACAGCGGATAGGTTCTGCGGGACGCGCCCTGCATATTCCTGTTTCCGCGATATGCGCCCTCGCGGCGATCGTCATTTTTCATGGGAAACCTCCTCTGAAAGCGCCTTTTCCAGCAATTCATCCATGCGCGCCTGCTGACCGGTGAGATAGAGGTAGCCGATCAGCGCCTCCAGCGCCGTGGCGCGGTGATACTCGGCGGGGCTGGCATTTTTGGGAGGATTCTGGTGGGCGTTGCGAGCCCGGCGCACCACGCCGGCCTCAATTTCGCTCAATTCCCCCTCGATGCGACCCAGAGCCTGGGCCTGGGCGTGGCAGCAGACCTGCTTGACGGCCTCGCGGTGCATGTTCTGCACCCGTCCACCCCGGCGCACCAGGCGACGGCGCACGTAAAGATCATAAATTGCATCGCCCATGTACGCCAGCTCCAGCGAACCCGGCAGAGAATTATGTTCAAAAGTCTCCATTTCTGCTCCTTCGGCGCGAAAAACTCCCGCGCCCCGCATTCACGCATAAAACCCGATTATGCACGCTATCAGTATAACAGAAGAAATGTTTCCAAACAAGGGGAACGTGTAATTTTTTGTAAAATATTGCTCGGGGAAACTGTGGCAAAATGAATATTTCCACCGCCGCCTGTGTATGTTCAAACCCTCAAGCCGGGGACAAATCCACACTTTCCACATGGTTATCCACAGAAAGAATCCCCAATTCCCGGGGTTTCCGGAAGTTTTCCCATGTTATCCACAGATTTTCGAGTTTGAATAAAAATTTATCCACAGAATTCAGTCTGTTTCGATCACAGCATTTTCAAACTTGGTCGGTTTTATCGCACATCGCATGCTTTTTCCGTCTAATTTTCGTCAAAATCACCAGCTTATCCACAGTTGCCGGGTGAAATCCACCGCAGTTTCTGCCATCACTTTGTTTCCATTCATGCATATTTGTTACAAAAGTATTTCATGTATGTGTTATTTAATTATACGTTATGTGCTTCCACCCTGAAATTACCCCATTCCCCGGCGAATGCGGATTTCCCCTGCATAAATTCCGTGGAAATGCGTGGTTTTTTCATACAGGAAGCGGAGATTTTCCACAGATTCGAGGTGGATTCTCGCCCGGAATTTCTCCTGTATGCGGCAAAACGGAGGAAGCGCGGCGCGCGCTTCCTCCGTTCAGACCAAAGTCGGTTCAATTGTCGAACATTCTGAGCGACGGCAGGGCGTTCAGGCTCAGCCGGGCCAGCTCCCCGGCCATCAGGCGGTAGAAGCCCGCCGCGCCGATCATCACGGCGTTGTCGGTGCACAGTCTCTTGGGCGGCATGAACACCTGAAGGCCCGCCCTTTCTCCGCGGCGCATCAGCTCGCTGCGCAGCAGGGAATTGGCCGCAACGCCGCCCGCCACGGTGAGCTTCTTCGCGCCCGTGTCCCGCGCGGCAAGCAGCGTCTTGTCCACCAGCAGATCCACCACGCTCCTGCGGAAGGAGGCGGCGAAGTCCTTCGCGTCGATCTCCTGCCCCTGCTGGCGCAGGTTGTGGGCCTGGTTGATGACGGCGGTCTTGAGGCCGCTGAAGGAGAAGTCGTACTTGCCCTCGGTGTGGGGCCGGGGGAACTTGTAGGCATGGTCGTCGCCCTCGTCCGCCAGCTTGTCCAGCAGCGGCCCTCCGGGATAGGGGATGCTCAGCACCCGGGCGACCTTGTCGAAGGCCTCGCCGGCGGCATCATCGGTGGTCTGGCCGATGAGCCGGTACTGTCCGTAGTGGTCCACGGCCACGATGTGGCTGTGTCCGCCGGAGGCGACCAGGCAGACGAAGGGCGGCTCAAGGTCAGGGTGAGCGACGTAGTTGGCGCTGACGTGCCCCTCGATGTGGTTGACGGGAATCAGCGGCAGCTCCCGAGCGTAGGCCAGGGACTTGGCCCAGCTCACGCCGGTGAGCAGCGCGCCCACCAGGCCGGGGCCGTAGGTGACGGCGATGGCGTCGATGTCCTCCAGGGTGCAGTTCGCCTGCTCAAGCGCCATCTCCAGCAGCGGGTCGATGGCCTCCACGTGCATGCGGCTGGCGATCTCCGGCACCACGCCGCCGTAGAGCGCGTGCACGTCGATCTGGCTGGCGATGGCGTTGGCGCGCTCGATGCGGCCGTCGTCCACGATGGCGATGGCGGTCTCGTCGCAGGAGGACTCCACCGCAAGGATGCGGGCGTGTCCATGCTTACGCAGCGCGTCTGCCTTTTCGCGCATGCGCACCTCATAGCTCAACGGTTTCATTTGTTTTCCTCTTTCGTACTCGATCGGATATCCATTTCAGGACGGTCAATAGAACCGGCACGCCCAGCAGAATCACAGCCGCCCGCAGCGCAATGCGCAGGCCCATGCTGGCGAACATGCTCGACGGGCAGATGCGAATCAGCAGGTCGGTGGTGGGATCCAGCAGCCACAGATCATTTGTAAACAGCAGGCGGTGGAAGAAGCTGAAGGCGGAACCAAAGTCAATGACTGCCCAGAGGGCGAAGAGCGCCAGCGGCACAGTTATCATCAGCGAAGCGGTCCACACCGGAGCCATGCTGCCAGCGCGCGCGGGTTTTTCCTTCCATTCCTCCAAGATCATGATGAACGGAAGCAGCAACACCGCCACGATGGCGAGACCCAGGCGCACCGCCCGCAGGAGCTTGAACAGCTGCTGACAGTCCTCCATGTGTTGAATCTCCCGCGCATTGAAGGCATCCTGCTCCACGCCGTCCACCACCACGCGCAGCGGCCCGCCCTCGGGGTTCAGCCACTCCACGTTCCAGTCCTCCCGGCCCCGCAGGCAGCTGGCGAGGTGCACGTCCAGCTTCTCCAGCGCCTCCGCAGAGATTCCCGCCGATTCCGGCAGGCCCGCGCGGATCTGAAGCTCGAAGTAGAGCGTCTCATTCGTTCCGATCTCCAGCACCGCACTGGAGATGAAGTAGAGCGCAAAGCACAGCCACCACAGAACGTTTGCGATGCACAGTATTCTTTTCTTCATAATTGCTCCCAAAACTGTAAGGCGATCTCAGGGCCTCCCCTGTTGATTCGATGCGGCGGGGTGTGGGCATCCCGCCCTACGGGATTCACGCAAATTCCATTATTTTCAGGTTTTCTTTGGAGGGGGCGCGGGGGAGGACTTTATTTTTCCGAAAAGAAAGTACTCCCCCCCAGTTCCACCAGTAAAATACTATCTTAAACCATCATCAGGTAGCAGGTGACGAATCCCTCCACCTTTCCGGCCC
>JAUNNK010000116.1:5946-8506 GCA_030537335.1 Clostridia bacterium
GCGCCAGCGCCAGCACGATCGTCAAAAAGGCAAACCTCTTCATCTTCATGTCCCCCTGTAACTGTTTCTATTGCGGCGCCGCCACGGGCTTACAGCTTCTGCAGGTAGCTGGTGACGAAGCCCTCCAGCTTGCCGTCCATCACGGCGGAGATGTCGCCCATCTCGTAGCCGGTGCGGTGATCCTTGACCATGGTGTAGGGCTGGAAGACGTAGGAGCGAATCTGGCTGCCCCACTCGATCTTCTTCAGTTCGCCCTTGATGTCGCCCATCTGCTCCTGGCGCTGCTGCTCCTTCAGCTCGGCCAGCTTGGCGCGCAGCCAGATGAAGCACATCTCCTTGTTCTGGAGCTGACTGCGCTCGTTCTGGCACTGCACCACGATGCCGGTGGGCAGGTGGGTGATGCGCACGGCGGAGTCGGTGCGGTTGACGTGCTGGCCGCCCTTGCCGGACGCGCGGTAGGTATCGATGCGCAGATCCTCGTTGCGAATCTCGATCTCGCTGTTGTCCACGATGATTGGGGCCACGTCCAGCGACGCAAAGGAGGTGTGGCGGCGGGCGTTGGCGTCGAAGGGCGAGATGCGCACCAGGCGGTGCACGCCGCGCTCGGCCTTGAGATACCCGTAGGCGTAGTCGCCGGTAACCTCAAAGGAGACCGACTTGATGCCGGCCTCGTCGCCGTCCAGATAGTCCAGTTCCTTGACGGTGAAGCCCATGCGCTCGCAGAAGCGGGTGTACATGCGGTAGAGCATCTGCGTCCAGTCCTGGGCCTCGGTTCCGCCCGCACCCGCGTGGAGCGTTAAGATGCAGTTGCAGTCGTCGTACTCGCCGGTGAGCAGCGTCTGAAGGCGCAGGCTCTCCAGATCCTCCTTCAGCGAGGCGAATTCCTTCTTGATGTCCTCGGCCATGGATTCGTCGTCCTCCTCCTCGGCCAGCTCCATCATGATCTCGATCTCGTCCGCGCGGTTGATGAGGCTCTCATAGTGCTTGATGCGGTTCTCGGTGGAGTTCGCCTTGGCGGAGATGCGCGTGGCGCGCTCGGTGTCGTCCCAGAAGCCGTTGGAGCCCATGTCCTCCTGATACTCCACCAGCTGCTCCCGCAGATGATCCACGTGCAGCGACTCGCCCGCCTCGGCAATCATGTTGCGCACGGCGGTCAGATCCTGCTTGAAGACTTCCATTTCAATCATATTGTTCACATCCAAACTCAATATTATGTTCCCTTGTCCATATTGCTACACGTGGATTCCGCTATGGAGGTGCATCCTCGCGTTTATGCCTTCATTCGCCGCCGTTGGTGACCTTGCCGCAGCAGTTCTTGTACTTCTTGCCGCTGCCGCAGGGGCAGGGATCGTTGCGGCCCACCTTGGCCTCGGCGCGCTTGGGGGCCTTCTTCTCCGGCTCAGCGTTGCCATGGGTGGCGGAGGTGGGCTCGGCCACCTGCTTGCGCTCCACGGGCTTGGCAACCACGGTGAAGTAGAGCCTGCGCACGGTGTCCTCCTGGATGAGGTGGCTCATCTCCTCGAACATGTCGTAGCCCTCGCGCTCGTACTCGATCAGCGGGTTCTTCTGGCCGTAGGCGCGAAGTCCGATGCCGTCGCGCAGCTCGGTCATGGCGTCGATGTGATCCATCCAGCGCCGGTCCACGCTGCCCAGCAGCGCCACGCGCTCAAACTCGCGCATGTCGAGATTGGCCTCCGTCCACATCTGCTCGCGCAGGGCGTAGATGCGGTCGGCGCGTTCGCACAGGCCCTTGACAAAGTCCTTCTTCAGGCGCTCCGACAGGCCTTCGTACACCTTCTGCGTGCCGCCCTTGTCGATGCACAGCTTCTCCAGGTACTCGGCAAGCCCCGTCACGTCCCAGGTATCCCTGTTGCCCTCGTCGCCCACGTGGCGGTCGACGGCCTCTGTGATCAGCGTGTCGCGCATCTGCATGATCTTGTCGTGCATGTTCTCGCCCTCGAGCACCTGGCGGCGCTGGCCGTAGATGACCTCGCGCTGCTTGTTCATGACCTCGTCATACTTGAGCACCTGCAGGCGGATGTCGTAGTTGCGGCCCTCCACGCGCTTCTGGGCATTCTCGATCTGCTTGGACACCAGCGAGAACTCGATGGCCTCCTCCGCGCCGTCGCCGCCGGAGAGCTTCTCCAGCATCGGGCGGAAGCGGTCGGAGCCGAACAGGCGCATCAGGTCGTCCTCGAAGGAGATGAAGAACTGGCTGGAGCCCGGGTCGCCCTGACGGCCCGCGCGTCCGCGCAGCTGGTTATCGATGCGGCGGGACTCGTGGCGCTCGGTGCCGATGATGTGCAGACCGCCCAGCTTGACCACCTCGTCGTGGCCCTGCTTCGTCTCCACGGAGAACTTGTCCAGGTAGTCGTGGAAGACCTTGCGGGCCTCCTTGACCTCGTCGGACACGTCCTCGTTGAAGCCGATGGCGTCCTCGATGACCATCTCGTCGTAGCCCGCCAGGCGCATCTGCTTGCGGGCCAGGAACTCGGCGTTGCCGCCCAGCAGGATGTCGGTGCCGCGGCCGGCCATGTTGGTGGCGATGGTGACCGCGCCC
>JAUNNK010000117.1 GCA_030537335.1 Clostridia bacterium
TCGGCCTGTCCGGCACCGGCAAGACCACCCTGTCCACCGATCCCAAGCGTCTGCTGATCGGCGACGACGAGCACGGCTGGGATGACAACGGCGTGTTCAACTTCGAGGGCGGCTGCTATGCCAAGGTCATCAACCTGGACAAGGAGTCCGAGCCTGATATCTACAACGCCATCAAGCGCAACGCTCTGCTGGAGAACGTCACTGTCGACGCCGACGGCAAGATCGACTTCACCGACAAGTCCGTGACCGAGAACACCCGCGTGTCCTATCCGATCGACCACATCGAGAAGATCGTGCGCCCCGTGTCCGCCGGCCCCGACGCGAAGAACGTCATCTTCCTGTCCGCTGATGCCTTTGGTGTACTGCCGCCCGTGTCCATCCTGGATCCCGAGCAGACCCAGTACTACTTCCTGTCCGGCTTCACCTCCAAGCTGGCCGGCACCGAGCGCGGCATCACCGAGCCCACTCCGACCTTCTCCGCTTGCTTCGGCCAGGCGTTCCTGGAGCTGCATCCCACCAAGTACGGTGAGGAGCTGGTGAAGAAGATGCAGAAGTCCGGCGCGAAGGCCTACCTGGTCAATACTGGCTGGAACGGCACCGGCAAGCGCATCTCCATCAAGGATACCCGCGGCATCATCGACGCGATCCTGGACGGCTCCATCCTGAAGGCCGAGACCAAGACCATCCCGTACTTCAACCTGACCGTTCCCACCGCGCTGCCGGGCGTGGATTCCGGCATTCTGGATCCTCGCGACACCTACGCAGACGCCTCCGAATGGGAGACCAAGGCGAAGGATCTGGCGTCCCGCTTCATCAAGAACTTTGTGAAGTACACCGGCAACGAGCATGGCAAGGCCCTGGTCGAGGCTGGCCCGAAGCTCTAATCCCAGGCTTTCACTTGAACCCGGCAGAAATTCTGCCGGGTTCATTTTTTGTGTTGCATTTTAGCGAAGAATGGCGTATAATAGTACTGTTTTGAAGGGGGGAGGGAACGCCGATGGAGAAGATGTGCCAGCTGGTTGACGGAAAAATCTGCGACAACTGCGGCGAGTGTCAGCGGTGCGATCTCGATCCCGACAAGATCTGCGACAACTGCATGAAGTGCATCAACACCGGTGCGGATTACAGCGCGATCGAAATTGACGAGATTCTGGAGTCCGAAGGGGGATCCTGAGGGCGAATGATGGCCCGTCTGCAACAAGCTTGACCTCGGGATGCGTTCAGGCAGTATATATCTCGCGCCGGGTTCAGCGCAAGGGGGAGTGCGCGCCCGGCGATTATCTGCTAGTCTTATCTATGCGTAAAAGACAGCTTTTGCGAATAGATAATTGCTGTTTTGGAACCCGAAGCCCCTATTCGCCGCCTTGCCTTGACCTGGATGCCTTATTCCATGCGAATCAATCAGGAGGTTTTTTCATGTCCACATATGCCCAGGAGCGCGCCAAGGATTTGCAGGTTCTCACGCGCAGCGTATTGCATGAGCTGCCGGAGGTCTGTGCCGATTTCATCCTCGCCATTGAACCGACTACCCAGCCGCTCACGCGCTACGCCTACGTCAACGACCTGAAGCTGTTTTTCCATTACCTGGTGACCGAATGCCCGCGCTTTGCCGATACCCGCCCCGAATTGATCACGACGCAGCAGCTCAACAGCATCACTGCCCGGGATCTGCGCATGTATATGCAATATCTGAGCCTGTACGTCAAGAACGATTCCGAGATCACCAATGCGGAGCTTGGCAAGATGCGCAAGCTCGCAAGTTTACGCAGTTTTTACAGATTCATGTTTAAGAATTCGTTAATTGATGCGGACGTCGCCCAGCTGATCGACATGCCCAAGCGCCACGAAAAGCCGATCATTCGCATGGAAATCGACGAGGTTGCGCGCATGCTGGACCTGGTGGAGTCCGGCGAGGCCATGAGCGAGCGCCAGCGCAGCTACAACCAGCACACGCGCGTGCGGGATCTGGCGATCCTTACGCTGTTTCTGGACACGGGCATCCGTGTGAGCGAGCTGGTGGGAATCAACATCGACGACGTAGATTTCTCCATCAACGGATTTCTGGTCACGCGCAAGGGTGGCAATCAGACGGTTTTGTACTTCTCTGACGAGGTCGAGGAGGTGCTGAAGGACTATCTGAAGCTGCGACGCGAGATGAGCGCCGTGCCTGGCGACGAGGATGCGCTGTTTCTGTCGCTGCAAAACCGGCGAATCTCCGTGCGCGCGGTGCAGAACATGGTAAAAAAGTACGCAACCCAGGCTGCGCCGCTGAAAAAGCACCTGAGTCCGCACAAGCTGCGCTCTACCTTCGGTACGAATCTCTACCATGAGACCGGAGACATCTACCTCGTAGCGGATGTACTGGGTCACTCAGATGTGAACACCACGCGCAGGCATTACGCTGCCATGAGCGATGACCGGCGGCGCATGGCAGCGCAGAAGATTCGCGCGCGGGATGATTCCAGGCCGAAGCCGGAGACCGACTCCCCCATCTCCGCCGCGCCTGCGGACGCTGAACCTGAAAACGAACCGTAAAATGTGCAAAATAGACCGAAGTCCCAAAAGACTTCAGTCTATTTTAACCTTCTGCGCTTGATTTCGCCGGTCGCAAGCTCGTCACAGCGGTTGTTCAGTGGATTGTCCGCGTGACCCTTGACCTTATGCCAGGAGATGCGGTGTACCTGCGTGAATTTGAGCAGCATTTCCCACAAATCGCGGTTCTCCACGGGCTTCTTGTCGCTCTTGATCCAACCGCGGCGCACCCAGTTCGCCAGCCAGTTCTGCAAAAAAGCGTTACATAGGTAGGAACTGTCGGAATAAACGTCCACCTCGCAGGGCTCCTTGAGCCGGGAAAGCGCCTCAATAGGCGCGAGCAGCTCCATTCGGTTGTTGGTGGTGCGCTCCGCATAGCCGGAAATCTCCAGCTTCTGCTCCTTGTAGATCAGGATCGCGCCCCATCCACCCGGGCCGGGATTCCCAGAGCATGCGCCGTCGGTGTAGATCGTGACCTGCTTCATTCCTCAACCTCCAGATTCGTTTCTTCTGCAAATGCCGCTACCAGCGCGCGGGCGTTTGCCATCTGGGCCTCAAAATAGCCCTCTGCGCCCTCGCTTGCGCGCCGCGTGGAGAGCACGTCCAGCGCCGCGATGCGGAATCCGGCCTCCTCCAGCGCCCTGCGGAGGGCCTCCGGCACCTGCTTCTCCATCAGGATCACCCTTGCGTCGCAGGCGCTCAACAGCTCGATGCAGTCCGCCAGCTCCTGATCATAGAGCGCCTCGCCGCTCTCCCGGGCGTAGTACAACTCGACATCGAGCCCGTACTCCTGCGCCGCGTAGACCAGCGCCTCGTTCATGACAATCGCCTTTTGTCCCTGCAAGTCTCCAGTTAGATCATGCATCTCTTTGCGAAGCGACTCCAGTCGGTTCTTTGCATTTTCCAGGTTCTCAGCATACAAATCGCCGTACTTGGGATCCAGAACCGTCAGATTCGCGGCGATGCGCTCTGCAATCGCGATTGCACCGTCGATTGTCATGTAGATGTGGGGATTCTCGTCTGTCCAGTGGGATTCCTCACCGGTCTCATTGGCGGGTTCCACCGTCGCAAGCTCCAGATTGTAGAGGGTGCTGACAATGGCCGGACCGTCCTCGCCCAGCGCGTAGAACGTGGATTCAAACCCTTCCAGGCCGCGCCCGCCGGCAATGACTGCGTTCGCCGACCGCGTCAGCAGCGCCAGATCCCAATCCGAGAGGCTGTAACTGCGCAGACAGCCATCCATGGGCTGCACAAGGCAGTTCATATGAAAATCTGGGATGCCGTCTGTGATCAGCGCCGTTAGAGCGTAGATCGGATAGAACGTGGCGTAGACGCTGAGCGCTTCCGTCTCCAGCGACGCTTCCTCCTTTGCAGCATTCAGCCCGCAGCCCGAGAGCGCGCATGCCATCAGACACATGCACAGCAGCAGCGCGATAGATTTGATGAACAGCTTCATGGGAGCCTCCCTTAAAAATACCTGATCCCTATTCTACCACATTCACGGGCATAAAACAACGCCGCAAATTCCGAAGAATCTGCGGCGGTTTGCGGGATGGTTCACCAGAGCTCCGCAAGCTCGATGCCGGAGTAGTAGTAGGTCACGATTTCCTCGGCGGTCTTGCCCTCATCCGCCATCTGGCGCGCGCCCCACTGGGACATGCCCACGCCGTGGCCGAAGCCGCTGCCGGTGAACGTGATTTCATCACCGTGGATTTCAATGGAGTGAATCAGCGTGCTCTTGAGCTCGGATGCGCCGATTTGCAGGCGGAAGGTCGGCGCAGAAATCTCCGTATTTTCGTTGACCAAGAAGGTTACGGCTCTACCGGATTCGCCGCGCTCGCCAATCTCAAAGCGCTCGATGGATTCCACCTGCGCGCCTGCGTCCTTGCAGGCCTGACGCACCTGATCCAGGGTGAAGGTGGCGCTCCAATTCTGCACCTCCTCCGGCGCCTGATCGGATTCCGGGGACTCCACAATTTGCAGATAGGCGGGATCCTCGCTGTAATCCAGCGCCTTGGTGGGTAGCTCCGTCTTGCCGCCGGAGTGCGCGTGGAACCAGGCCTGGGTGAAATCGCCGTCGGCCGTCATGACGATGCCGCGGGTCTCATTCACAGCCTCTCGAATGCGGTCGTTGATCGCATCTGCGTTGTAGGCCTGGGCCTCCTGCACGTCGGTGGAGATATCCGCGCCCTCATAGCCGGAAGATTTGGTGGTCAGAAACTTCATCGTGAAGGTTCGGGCGAGGATCGCCTGCGCCTTCAGGGCCTCGATGGGCCAGGTATTCTTCATCTCGCCTGCGACCACGCCCATGATGTAGGTCTCAAGATCCATCTCCTCGACGGATTCCGTGGCCGTGTTGTAGACCTTCAGCACCGGGATCCCGTCCGCATTGCGGGACAGGCGCTCGGGAATCTCCGGCACGTCGCCTGAGGCGGGCTCATCGCTCTGATTCGCGCCCATGCAGGCGCTCAGATTCAACAGCAGAAGCAGACAGCACAGCGCTGCCAGCATTCGTCGGAAAAACTTGCGCTTTCGGTTCATATCCATCACCTCGCGCTTAGATTGAACCGGAAGCGCAAAAAACATGCATCAGTTTGCAAAGAGGCCCAGCTCGCCCACAGCCTGAGAGACCGTCTCCACGCCCACCACGCGCATGCCCTCAGGAACCTTCAGATTGCGCAGATTGCCCTTGGGCAGGATCACCTGATCGAAGCCCATGCGCATGCACTCCACGATGCGGCGCTCCGCCTGAGGCACGGCGCGCACCTCGCCCGCCAGTCCAACCTCGCCCATCACCGCCCAGTTGCCCTCCGTGGGCCGGTTGCGGAAGGAGGACGCGACGGCGGCGCAGAGCGCCAGATCCGCCGCAGGCTCGGTCAGCGACATGCCGCCGGCGATGTTGATGTACACGTCCTTGTCGTACAGGCGCATGCCCGCGCGCTTCTCCAGCACCGCCAGCAGCAGCGCCAATCTGCCCTGATCCACGCCGCTTGCCATGCGCCGGGGATTTCCGAACACGGTGGCGGACACCAACGCCTGCACATCCGTCAAGAGCGGTCGGGAGCCCTCGATGGCGCACATGATGACCGATCCGCTGGCGTTGTGGGCGCGCTCGGACAGGAGCGCCTCGCTGGCATTGAGCACCTCCTGCATGCCCTCGCTGGTCATTTCAAACATGCCCAGTTCGTTGACCGAGCCGAAGCGGTTCTTCACTGCGCGCAGCAGGCGGTACTGATGCTGCCGGTCTCCTTCAAAGTACAGCACCGCGTCCACCATGTGCTCCAGGATGCGCGGGCCCGCGATGGCGCCCTCCTTCGTGACATGACCTACCAGGAACACGCTGCAATTGTTCAGCTTGGCCAGCCGCATCAACCGCGAGGCGCATTCCCGCACCTGGGAAACGCTGCCCGGCGCGGAGGCCATCTCCGGGAGGTACATCGTCTGAATGGAGTCGACCACCATGATCCGCGGCGAAAGTTGGTCCATGCGCCGCTCCACGGTGTTCAGATCGTTCTCCGAGAGCACGTAGAAGCCGGAGGAACTGGCTTCCAGGCGGTTGGCGCGCATCTTGATCTGCCGCGCGGATTCCTCGCCGGAGACGTAGAGCACCGGTATATCCTCACGAGAGAGATTCGCGCAGACCTGGGTCAGCAGCGTGGACTTGCCGATGCCCGGATCGCCGCCCACCAGAACCAGCGAGCCCTCCACGATGCCGCCTCCCAGCACCCGATCCAGCTCGCCGATACCGCTAGGCAGGCGCGCGAGGGCGTCGTCCGGGATCTGGTCGATGCGCAGCGCCTCAGCGTCGCTTCCCGGAGCGCGCTTGAGCTTCTTTTCCGGCGCGGAAAACTCCACGCGGGGCGCCTGCTCCGTCAGCGTGTTCCAGTTGCCGCAGTCCGGGCACTTTCCCAGCCAGCGCGGCGTTTCATAGCCGCACTCGCTGCACACATATATGGTCTTGGATTTTGCCACCGTTCCAACCTCCAGTATGCTGCATTCGAGGCGAGGCCATTCGCACGGAAATTGGGCCTTCGCCGGAACTTTTTCTGAAACTTATTATAGCATATCCCCGGAAAACTTGCCAGATCGATCAATTCGTTTTATAATAAAATAGAACTTGTATAGCAACAACAAAGGGAGATACCAATGCAGGAATCCGAAAAGAAACCTACGGAGAACGAGCGTCCGCGCGGCAGGCATGCGGCTGTAAAGCCGGAGGAGTCCGCCGCCCCCGCGCCGGATCCGGTTGAGGCTCCGAAGCCTTCCACCTCCGAAGAGGCGGAGACGGAGGATGCGCTGAGCGAGGACTACGATCTTCTGGGCGACGAGAGCGAGATCCCGCTGCGCCGCAAAAAGAAGGCGGAGAAGAAGGCCTCGGCCTCTGGAAAGCCAAAGGGCAAAAAGGGCGGGAAGAAAAAGGCAGGCACATCGAAGAAGCAGGCCCGGAAGATTCTCAATGCGGTGCCCCCGCTGTTCTCGGATAAGAAATTCCGCCGCAAGAAGAGCCTGTTTGAGATCATGAGCGCCACCGGCGAGGACGGTCTCTTCAAGCCGCTGCGTATCTTTGGCCATGAAATCCGCTTCTGGCCGCTGTTCGTGCTGGCGCTTGCGGCCATGCTGGTCGGCGTGGTCGTGATGAGCAACGGAAACGTGACGACGCTTACCGAGCAGGTCACGGTGGTCGGCCTTCCCAGCGACCTGGAGAACTACGGCATCCTCGTCATCTCCGATTTGAACGGCAAGCGCTTCGGCGACCAGCAGAGCGTGCTGGTGCGCGCGGTGGAGAGCCAGAGCTACAATATGATCCTCTGCGTGGGCGACATGGTCGGCAGCGACGGCGATCCCGAGCCCTTCTACGAATTTCTGGAGGGCATCAACCACCCGGAGCGGGTATACTTCGTCGCGGGCGACGCGGATCCCGGTCCCTACGTGGAGGTTGCCCGGGACATCCAGGGCACGCTGGCGCAGATCGTGCTGGAGGACTGGATTCTGGGTGCAATCGAGCGCGGCGCGAACTATGTGGATGCGCCGGTGCGCGTCAGCGTGGGCGACAGCAACATCTGGCTCACGCCCAGCAGCTTCCTGAACGTGGAGGCGATCTCCTACCGCGAGGAATGGAAGGATCAGATGAAGCAGGAGGAGGACGGCACGATTTCCGGCCTGACGTCCGACTACAACAGCCTGCCCTTCACCAGCTACCGCTATGCCCTCGCGCAAAAGTTCTACGAGGCGGCGAACAGCATCACCTCCACAGATCTGCTGATCTGCCTGTCGCACATCGTGCCCAACGACCAGTTCATTGAATCCGCCGCTCTGCACGATTCCGACGACGGACTGTATCTGTGCGAGCCGGAGCTGATCGTGTCCGGGCACTACTGCGGCGGCGTGTGGAGGATTCCCGGTCTGGGCGCGTTCTACGCCCCCAACCGCATGCTGCCCCGCTACGGCTGGTTCCCCGCAAAGGAGGACGTGAACGGCCTGTCTAAGGTGGGCGAAAGCCAGGTCTACCTGACGGGCGGCCTGTCCACCAACTCCGATCTGCCGCTGATGTTCTTCCGTTCATTCAACGACCCAGAGATCACGCTGCTGACCCTCACCGCCAAGCTGCCGGACAACATGCTTGAATCCGCAGTTTGGACGACCAATTAAAGCATATCCCCACTCCCGCTGCCGAACCTCCGACGGCGGGATTTTTGTACCCAGAGAACCCCGCGCTAGGCGCAATGTCATTAAGTTAAGAAAGACTGGACTACACAAAACGTGTGGTCCAGTCTTTGAGTCACAGGGAAAAAGGGCTCTATAATAAAAGTTGGGGTGAGCCCAAAAGGGAAGACAAAGTAAGC
>JAUNNK010000118.1 GCA_030537335.1 Clostridia bacterium
GCGGTGTGGTTTGCCCGCGCCGCCGGTCTGTGCACCTGCGGCCTGATGGACCATGAGTCCATCGCCGGCGCGGAGGAGTTCCTCGCCGCCGCCGAGGCCGCCCACATGAGCGCCACCATCGGCATCGAATGCCGCGTGAGCTTTGCAAACACCCCCTTTGCCGACAAGAAGCTGAACAACCCCGACCAGAAGGGCGTGGTCTACATGGCGCTGCACGGTGTGCCCCACAACAAGGCCGCCGAGATCAACGCTTTCTTCGCGCCCTACCGCGCCAAGCGCAACGAGCGCAACAAGAAGATGGTCGCCGCCATCAACGAGATGATGGGCAAGTACGGCGTGACCATCGACTTTGAGAAGGACGTGCTGCCGCTGTCCAACTTCGCCAAGGGCGGCTCCGTCACCGAGCGCCACCTCTCCAGCGCCCTGGCCTACAAGATGCTCGATGTCATCGGCAGGGGCGACAAGCTGGTCAAGTTCATCCACGAGGAGCTGCAGCTTCCCCTGTCCGGCAAGATCGAGGGCTTCCTCACCGACGAAAACAACCCCCACATGATGTACGACCTGCTGGGCTGGATCAAGAGCCAGCTGATCTCCAAATTCTACATCGACGCCACCGACGAGTGCCCCGACGTGCGCGACGTGCTGGCCCTGTCCGACCGCGTGGGCGCGATCTCGGCCTACGCCTACCTGGGCGACGTCGGCGACAGCGTGACCGGCGACAAGCGCGCCCAGAAGTTCGAGGACGACTTCCTGGACGAGCTGGTGGAGTACGTGGCCAAGCTCGGCTATAAGGCCATCACCTACATGCCCAGCCGCAACACCAAGGCCCAGCTGCATCGCCTGCGCGCGCTGTGCGAGAAGTACAACCTCTTCCAGATCAGCGGCGAGGACATCAACCAGCCCCGCCAGAGCTTCGTCTGCGAGGCCCAGCGCGATCCGGAGTTCAGCAACCTCTACGACGCCACCTGGGCGCTGATCGCCCACGAGTGGCGCGCCACCGAAAATAGCGACGACGGCTTCTTCTCCGCAAAGAGCATCGAGAAGTGGCCCTCTCTTAACGACCGCATCGCCGCCTTCTCCCAGTTTGGACAGGCCATGCGGAAGTAAGCCCCATGGAATCATCGTTCCCGGCGGACAACAGCGCCGGGATCAGCTTGTCAAAAAAGTCTTTTTGACAAGCTGGTGGACGGGGGAGTTATCTCCCCCGCCACTGCCACCCCTACCAGTCTCCGCTAAAATCCTGAAGGATTTCCGGGCGCGGAGACTGCAAAGAATCGATTTTTCCTCTGGAAAATTAAATTTTCCGCCGTAAAAATCGCCCGCCCCCGGCGTACACGCCGCCGGGTACGATTTCAATACGAAAGGGCTGCGGCCCTCTCGCGCTCTCCTTCGGGTTTTTCGATAGTCTGGTTCCCGGCGTACAACAACGCCGGGATTTTTTCATGCAGCGCCGCATACAATGCAGCAGTATGGAACGGGGAGGGAGCGCCATGCAAGCGGGCGAACAGGGGAACCACGGCCTCGTGCTGACAAACCGCAGCCATGCGGAAATCAGCGGTGTGACCGATGTAGATTGCTTCAACGAGCAGGTGGTGGTGCTGGCCACCACCCTGGGCACCATGACCATCAGCGGCAGCGGCCTGAACATCTCCCATCTGAACCAGGAGGAGGGGCGGCTGGTGGTGGACGGCGAGTTCGACGCCGTCGAGTACTCCGGCAAGACCCGCGCCGCGAAGGGCGGGTTCTTTGGCCGCATTCTGCGCTAGGCATGCTGTTTTCCACAATTCACCAGGGCCTGCTGTTCCTGTGGATGATGGTCGCCGGGGTGCTGATCGGCCTGTGGTACGCCCTGACGCTGGGGCTGCGGCGGCTGATTCAGGCGGGCTTCTGGCTGACGCTTTCCTGCGATCTGCTCTTCGGCGTGGGCTGCGCGATGATCCTGTGCGCGTTTCTGGTGGCGGGCAACTACGGCGCAATGCGCCCCTTCGAGCTGCTGGGGGCGGTCTGCGGCGCGCTGATCTGCGTCTGCGCCGTGCTGCCGCCGCTGCGGTCTCTGGGGCGGAGGATGGCGCGCCTGTACAAAGCCGCCGCCGACCGCTTGCGCAAGAGCCGCGTCCTGCAAATCATCTTCAAATAGAAAGGAACATCCATGCGCCGAATCCGCATCCCAGGCCACAGCGCTGCTGCGCAACTGCATACAAGCCTTCACCTGCACCACATCCGCGTGCTGCCCCGCTTCTGGCGCTTCGTGATCCTGCTGCTCATGCTGGTCTTCGGCGCGTGCGCGCTCTCGTCGGAGCTGAAGTACCGCCGCTGCTGCGAGCATCTTGCGCAGGTGCAGCTTGAACGCGACGCGGCTGCGCAGCGCGTGGATGCGCTCACCGAACGGCTCAGCGAGGTGCAGACCGACGCATACGTCGAGGAGGTTGCCCGCCGGGAGCTGAACCTGCTCTACCCCGGCGAGATCCGCTACGTGGCGCGCTGATTGACAAGCCCCGCGCGGAAATGCTATACTGAAGAAAACAGATGAAGGGGCGTTTCATCACATGGGATTCGAGGCAATCAAGGGCTACTTCAAGCAGAACCGGATGTTCTACCTGTTCGTCGCGCCCCTGTTCGGCACCTACCGCAACCACATCATGGCCCGCGCCCGCCGCAGGCAGGGCATCGACGGCAACCTGGTGGTGTTCAGCTCCTTCGACTTCCGCTCCTACAACGACAACCCCCGCTACATCTCCGAGAAGCTGCACGAGCTGCGCCCGGAGACGGACATCGTGTGGCTGTTCCGGGACAGTGCAGTTGCGCGGAAGAAGTTTGACATCCCGCCCTACGTGCGCGCGCTGAACTCCATCGACCGGGAGGGTGTGGAAGCCCAGGCCCGCGCCCGGGTGACGGTGGACAACTTCAACAAGCGCTTCTATCTGAAGTTCCCCGCCGAGGGCCAGATCTACATCCAGACCTGGCACGGCGACCGCGCCTTCAAGAAGGTGGGCTACGACAACCCCCATCAGTACACCCGCTTCAACCGCATGCTGGAGGAGAAGTGCACGCTGGGCGTGACCGGCTCCGATTACGGCGACATGCAGTTTCGCTCGGCCTTCCACTACAAGGGCGAGCTGATGAAGGTGGGCTATCCGAGAAACGACATCCTGCTGCGCTCCGACCCCGCTGAGGCCGCGGCGATCCGGGAGAAGCTGCACCTCTCACCGGACGTAAAGCTCCTGCTCTACGCCCCCACCTTCCGCGACACCGAGCAGAAGAATCACGAGGTGCAGAAGGTGCGGCTGGATCTGAACCATGTTCTGGACGTGCTGGAGGAGACCACGGGCGAAAAGTGGCAGTGCCTGGTGCGCGCCCACTACATGACCCGGGGCATCCCCTTCGACGACGGCAGCGGACGCTTGATCGCCGCAAGCGCCCACCCCGAGATGGCGGAGCTGCTCAAGATCTCCGATGCGCTGATCACGGACTACTCCTCCTGCGCCGGGGACTTCGCCCTGACTCGCAGGCCGATCTGGCTGTATCAGGACGATCTGGAGGACTACCAGACCAACAACCGCGCGCTGTACTTCGACATGAAGGACTCTCCCTACTGGGTGGCCGCCACGCCGGAGGAAATGGACGCGCTGATTCGCGCCACCACGCCGGAGCGCGCCCGGGAGAACTGCGACGCGATCCTGCGCTTCTACGGCGAGGCGGAGACCGGCCACGCGGCGCAGTCCGTGGCCGAATACATCATTTCCAAGCTGGAACCCGCTGGAAAGGGACACAAATGAACGAAATTCGCACCGCCGTGGTGATCGGCGGAACCAGCGGCGTGGGGCGCGCCATCGCCCGGGTGCTCGCTCGAAGTGGCGCACAGGTCACGGCCTACGGCCGCAGCCTGCCCGACACGCCCGAAGAAAACATCGAATACCGGCGCTTCAACCTGTTGTGCGACGACTTCGCCGCCCTTGAAGCCCACAAAGACGCGGACACGCTGATCTATGCGGCGGGTCTGGGGCGCATCGCCCCCTACGAGCAGCTGACTGACATGGAGATCACGGCGCTGTTCCGCACCAATGCGGAGGGCTTCGCAAGGGTGCTGCGCATGTTCCAGCCGCGACTGCTGGAGGCAAGGC
Source organism: Clostridia bacterium (assembly GCA_030537335.1). Lineage (GTDB taxonomy): Bacteria > Bacillota > Clostridia > Christensenellales > Aristaeellaceae > SFTH01. The sequence goes on from JAUNNK010000118.1 coordinate 4,122, forward strand.
CGTTTTACTGCGCGGTGCTCGGCTCCATCGCGGGGCTGATCTCCTCGCCCATGTTCGCAGGCTACGGGGCCAGCAAGGCCGCGGTGGCCAGCCTGTGCGAGTCCGTCAACGCCGAACTGATCGCCCAGGGAAGCCCCAACCGGGTGCTGAACGTGTCCCCCGGAGCCATCGCGGGCACCGGCTTCTACGGCGGCGCGGACGAGCCGGAAAAGACCCGCGCGCTGGCGGAGGAGATCGTCTCTCGCATGCTGAACCGGGAGACGCTGTGGATTCCCAAATACGAGGAGACCTACCGCGAGGTGCTGACCCGCTACCATGCCGACCCGGTTCGCTTCGGCGTGGAGAGCTGGCGCTACAAGCAGCAAAGCGGACGCGCGTCGGACAGGCCCCGTGGGAAGATCGGCTTCCTGAGCGGAACCTTCGACCTGTTCCACATCGGCCATCTGAACCTCCTGCGCCGGGCGAAGCAGTACTGCGACTATCTGATCGTGGGCGTGCACCCGCCGGGATCCTCCCACAAGAACAAGCCCACCTTCATCCCCCTGGAGGAGCGCATGGAGATCGTGGGCAGCATCAGGTACGTGGACAAGGTGGTCGTCACCCTGGACGAGGACGACGAGATGTACAAGCTCTACCCCTACGACTACCTCTTCGTGGGCAGCGACTACAAGGGCACGGAGCGCTTCAATCGCTACGAGCGCGAACTGATCCCGCTGGGCGTGAAGATCATCTACTTCCCCTACACGCAGGGCACCAGCAGCACCCAGCTGCGCGAGGCCCTGGAGCGCAAGTGAACCAAAGGAAGGTGTTTAAACCATGAACATCGCGCTGATCATCGCGGGCGGCAAGGGCATGCGCATGCATCAGGAGATCCCCAAGCAGTTTTTGACCGTGAACGAAAAGCCGGTCATCGTCTACACCATGGAGGCGTTCCAGAAGCACGCGGACGTCGATGCCATCGCGGTGGTGTGCATCGCGGGCTGGGAGAACATCCTCTCCGCCTACGCAAGGCAGTACGGCGTCACGAAGCTCAAACACATCATCCCCGGCGGCGAAAACGGCCAGGACTCCATCCGCAACGGCGTGCTGGAGCTGGAGAAGCATTACAGCCGGGACGATCTGGTGCTGGTGCACGACGCGATCCGGCCCATGCTCTCCGCCGACATCATCTCCGACTGCATCGCCACCGCCACCCAGTACGGCTCAGCCATCGCCGTGGTGCCCTGCCAGGAGGCCATGCTGGAGACCACCGACCAGGTTTCCACCTGCGCAAGCTACCCCCGGCAGAACCTGAAGCGCACCCAGACCCCCCAGGCCTTCCCCATCGGGGTATTGGCCGACGCGCATCGCGAGGCGCTGGAGAAGGGCATCACCAACTCCATTGCGTCCTGCACGCTGATGGTGGAACTGGGCCGAACGGTCTACTTCTCCCACGGCTCTGAAAAGAACATCAAGCTCACCACGCCGGAGGACATCGACATCTTCCGGGCGCTGCTGAGCCTGAATGGGCGCTGAGGAGGTCAACTGTGAACATCCATCACCCGCTGCTTGCGGAGGAATTTGCAAAGATTGCCGCGCTGAACCTGCCTTACGATGATCTGGCAGGCAAATCCGTGGCCGTCACCGGCGCGACCGGGCTGGTGGGCAGCTATCTGCTGCGCGCGCTGGACGCGATCGACCGGGCACACGGCCTGAAGTTGCACCTGATCGCGCTGTGCCGGAAGCCGGAGGCCGCAAAAGAGCGCCTGTCCGGCATGGAGAACCTGAGCATCCTACCCTACGACGCATGTGCGCCGCTGAATGCCGACTTCCGCGCGGACTACGTGGTTCACGCCGCGTCGAACGCCCATCCGCTGGCCTTCTCCACTGATCCGGTGGGCACCATGCAGGCCAACCTGCTGGGCACGATGCAGCTGCTGGAGCGCGTCCGCGCCACCGGCGGGCGGCTGCTGTTCCTCTCCACCGGCGAGATCTACGGCGAGAACCCGGAGCTTGCAAGCTTCGACGAGCACAGCTTCGGCAGCATCGACCCCATGCGCTTCCGCGCCTGCTACCCGGAGAGCAAGCGCGCCGCGGAGACGCTGTGCGCCAGCTACGCTCAGCAGTACGGCGTGGACGCGCTGGCAGCGCGGCTCACCTACACCTACGGGCCGACGATCACCCGGGAGAGCAGCCGCGCCGACGCGCAGTTTTTGCGCTGCGCGCTGGAGGGCCGGGACATCGTGCTCAAGAGCCCCGGAGCGCAGATTCGCTCCTATTGCTACGCCGCCGACACCGCCTCGGCGCTGCTGACGCTTATGCTGAAGGGCGAAACCGTCGAGGCCTACAACGTGGCCAACCCGGATTGCAACCCCTCCATCCGGGAATACGCCCAGACGCTTGCCGATCTGGCGGGCGTAAAGCTGGTATTTGATCTTCCCCCGGAGTCCGAGCGCATCGGCTACTCCGCCGTGACCCGCGCGGTGCTCGACCCCGGCAAACTGATGAACTTGGGCTGGCGCGCCGCGTACGACCTGCGCACGGGACTTTCCCGCACGCTTGCAATCAGCCGGTGAAGCCGCAATTTCCACAAAAAATCCAACCGTTTTCATTTCGGTTGGATTTTTTTGTATCCGTCAGACCTGGCTGCACATCTGGCGCACCAGTTGAAGCGTCCGCTGCCAGTCGCCGTCGGGATTCTGCTCCCGCAGGCGCACTTCCAGGCGGTCGGCCATGTCGGAGACCTGCTCCCGCCTGCGCCGCATGAAGTCGGGATGCTCGTCGAAGGTTCCGGACACCACCAGCGCCAGCACCCGACCCGCCATGTTCAAAATTTCCACATCGGGCAGGCTCTGCTGGCGGATGTGGCGGTCGATGCGCTCCAGCGCGCGGGTCAGCAGATCGTCCATGGCGTACTCCGACGCCAGATCCAGAATCTCGTCCAGAGTCTCCGGCTCCCGGCTGAAGCGCAGCATCAGCGCGTTGGCGTACTCCCGCAGCCAGCGCAGCTCGAAGGAGGAATCCACGCGCAGCGCCTCGTACTCCTCCAGCACGCCCTCGTCGCGCATGCGCTTGCGGCTGCAGCCGTGCTGCATGAATACGTCCTTGGCCACGGTCTCGTCGGCGGTGAGGCTGGTCACGCGGTAGCCGCTGTCCTCCACAGCCGCGCCCTCGGTGCCGGATTCGGCGGCAGATTCCCCGCCGTACCACTCCTGGCTCTCACTCCAGCCCTGCTGCGCCTGCTGCTGCCATTCCTGCGGGCGCTCCGCGTTGCGGAAGAAGATCACGCTGGCCATGTGCATGTAGGCGTTCAGGAAGAGGCTTGCGACCATCATCGCCAGCACGCACAGCGCCATGAGCACGATCACGGCGGTCAGCCCAGCGTTGCGGCCCAGCACCGTCAGGATGGGCGTGGCAAGCAGCAACACCACATAGATCGGAACCTCCGTCAGCAGCATCCAGCCGATGAAGCTGAATTGCAGGCAGAACAGCCTGCCCTTGCGACCCTGCATGCACTCCTTGCTCGCATTCAGCGCCTCCATCACGCCCATTTCGGGATGCTTGGCCAGGATGTAGTCCGCCATGGCGTAGCGGTAGGCGGCGATGATGCCGGGAACCACCAGCAGCAGCGACCAGGCGAACACGATCAGCGAGCGCAGGATGCTCATGCCTACACATTTGGCGTAGACGCCCTTCGGGAAGAGCATGCCCGCGCGGGGCTGCTCGCCATCCAGCACGCGGCAGCCCAGGCCGAAGAGCCCCACGTTCACCCAGGAGCCCATGAACAGCGCCCACAGGCTGCTGAATACGGCGATGCCGGACAGGACAGTCAGCATTCTGCGCAGCTGCGCGTTTGCCGCGCCGTTCAAGTTCAAATTCGAGCTCACGTCAAGGATGCCACTGACGCTCAAGCCGCCGCCCGCGCCCAGCAGCGTCGCCAGCAGCAGCATCAGCGCCATCCTCTTCCATTTGCCCCGCAGCGCCTCGCGGGCCTTTTCACGATAATCCGATGCAAACATGGTTTTCCTCCACAGAAGATTCCAGAATTTCATTTTCCGTCCTTGTCCGCCTACTATAGCACACTTTTCTCCGCATGACAAGAACGGATGCAAAAAGAGGAGCCCTAGAGTGTGTTTCTAAAAGCATAAATTCAGGCGAGGAACGAGAAAAAATGCAG
>JAUNNK010000119.1 GCA_030537335.1 Clostridia bacterium
GGGGCTTACTTTGTCTTCCCTTTTGGGCTCACCCCAACTTTTATTATAGAGCCACTATACTCAAAGTTTAGTATTACTGAACGAAAAGGTAGACAAATCTCAAAAGCAAGGTAGACAAACCCTGATTTCGCGGGAAAATCGAGGTGTTTCAGGGTGGCTACAATAGTAGACAAAGAGAAAAACGGAAAGGTAGTTTCATTCAAGTTCATCGCTTGCCTTGGCCGCGAAAATGGGAAAAAGATCTACCGTACTACGGTCTGGAAGCCTCCAAAGGGACTTTCATACGTAAAAGCCCGAAAGATGGCGGAGGTTGAAGCGTACAAATGGGAGCAATCGCTTCGCGGCGATGATGACAAACCGCATGGCAAACTTACCTCCCCTGCGCCAGAGGCGGCAGAGGCTCCTAAAACAGCAGAGATCGTCCAAGAGGAAGAAACATTCAGATACTTTGCTGAACAGGTTTGGATGCCTCTGAGGGTGATCGGTGGAGGATTACGCCCATCTACAATTTCGATGTATTCTTTTCTCTTGAAAGTGATCCTGCCGAAACTCGGAGACAAGAGAATCACAGAGATAACAGGTATAGACATCATGAAATACCTGCAATATCTCCGAGACGAATACAAAGCTCCCGACGGCAGGGTTCTTTCAGAGAAAAGCGTCAAGCATCATTTCAACATTCTGAGGAACATTTTCAACTACGCAGAAAAGCAAGAGGTAATTCAGAAGAATCCCATCAAGAAAGTTGACCCTCCAAAGCTCACAAAACGCCCTGTGGACGCTTTGACGCAGAAACAGGCTCAGATCTTCTTTCAGGCGTTGGGCGGTTGTAAGCTGGAATACCGCTGTATGATGCTGTTGATGGCAACTGCCGGAATCCGCAGGGGCGAATGCCTAGGTTTACAGTGGAGAGACTTCAATTTTGAGGAAAACACCTTTCACATCGAAAGGAATGTCACTTACACGAAAATGAGTGGCATAGTCGTGGCTGCGCCCAAAACGCCTTGCAGTGTACGAACCATTCCTTTGATGGAGGGCGTGAAGATGCAACTTTTGCAACTCCATCAAGAGGCGACGATTCGTCATCCGAACACCGTTCTGCTGACGGCATTTGTGTTCGAGGGAAAAGAAAGCCCATTTCTGGCTCGAGATCCGAACACCGCAACGCGAAAGGTGCGCGAGTTCATGAAATCCATCGGACTTCCCGGCATTTCGCCGCACGATCTCCGTCATACTTGTGCAACCCTCTTGCTTGAAAACGGCGCAGACATCAAGAGTGTACAGGAAATATTGGGCCATGCAGATGCTTCAACGACCCTCAACTTCTATGTGAAAGCAGATTTGGGACAAATGAAGATTGCAACGCAGAAATACGCAGAGGCGTTCAATCTCTAGAAAAATCCAACCTGAGATTTGTATTCAGGTTGGATTTTCTTAGTATGCATGCTTTTATACGAACCTATACAAATGTTGTTAACAGTATGTCAATGTGCTATAATTTATGTAGAGCGTGGCTTGCTTGATTATTTCATAAGCAAAGGGTGATAAAAATGCAGAAAAAGAAGTACCAGGTATTTGTTAGTTCGACATATACCGATTTGAAAGAGGAACGATTAGCAGTAACCCAATGTTTGCTGGATAATGATTGTATTCCTGTTGGTATGGAGCAGTTCCCTGCAATCGGAATGAGCCAAATGGAATATATTGAAAAGATGCTAGATGATTGCGATTATTATTTACTCATTTTGGCTGGTAGATACGGCTCTTGTGACGATGATGGTATCGGCTATACTGAGAAAGAGTTTGATTATGCTCTAAAGAATGGAATTCCCGTCATAGCTTTTGTGGTTGATGATATAGAAAACCTTCCGGGTAAGAAGTGCGAACAAACAGATACAGGTCGAGAAAAACTGAATGATTTCCGCACAAAGGTCTGTAAAGGTAGAATGGTGAAGTTTTACAGCAATGTTGATGATCTTAAAGCCAAAGTTGTTACTTCGATCAATCACTGCAAAAACTATATCCCGCGTATTGGTTGGGTGCGTGCAGATTCTCTACAAAAAGAAGACAACGATATTGAAGAAAAAATAGCATCATACATTGATAGTCACATAATTTCCAAAGATGAGATCGATCAGTTGTTTGACAAAACTGTAGTTATGGATGGCGGTAACGCAGAAGGTCATGCCAATGAATCCAGGATTAAGAGTCCTCCCGTTATTCAAAGAACGTATTCTAACGCCGATATTTCAGGTTCATTTACTTTTGATTATTCAAACAATGATGGTCAATATACCATCGGATCTGGAAAATATGCTTTCGCGACCAAATGGACTAAAGCAAGTGATCGAGCAATCTATGCATATAAGGATGGTGCAGGAATTGAAGGGATAGCGAGGATTAAGAATTGTTCCGATTTGAAATATGCAATAGAAATGAAATGTGATTTTTCATCCCGTGTGCGAACTCCTGAAATCGGAGATATCATCATTTGGAAAAATAAGTATGGACACTTTGCTGCAACAAGAATTGTAAGCATATTAGATGATTCAAGAGGTGCAGATCACGATGAACTTATGCCGATGCGTTCAACCTGTGAACGGATATGCGGTGGAGGGAAAAGGAAACGCCCGAGGCTTTATGCCCCGAGCGTTTCTTCATGTTCCCGAATGAGTTTATCCAGCGTGGATCTTCTGATGTTTAATTCCTTGGCGAGTTGGGCTTTATTCACTTCACGGCGCATGTAGCGTTCGTAATGCGAAGCGAAATTCTCTATCCGAACTTCCTTGTGCCCCTTGTATTTTCCTTCCTGAACCGCAAGCGCAATTCCTTCGCGCTGGCGTTCAAGGAGGTTCACGCGTTCAAACTCATTGATTGCGCCAATCATCGTCAACATGAGCTTGCCTGTGGGTGTGCTTGTGTCGATGTTTTCTTTGTTGCTGACAAGGTGAACGCCCTTTGCGTTTAGTTGTTCCACAATGGCGAGAAGATCTTTTGTGGAATGGGCAATGCGGGAAAAGTCGTGAATGAAAACTGTGTCGCCTTCTCGTGCAAACTCCAACACAGCTTGAGGCCAGCAGCGCGGGAAGGGAATGCGGATTGCTTGACGGATGCGCGATTGAATGATATAATTTTGATTTACAGGGTGATAAATATATTGCTCTGCAAATCGGAATCTGGGGATGAGATCATATGAGCATATCGATTAACATATATTACTCCGGCAGAAATGGCGCTGCCCGTAAGTTTGCTAAAGAAATGATGTCAAGCGGCACTGTTTCTGCGATCCGAAATGAAAAAGGAAATCTTCAATATGACTATTTCTACCCCGTGGAGGATAATGAAACAGTTCTATTGATTGACAGTTGGGTCAATCAGGATGCAATTGACATGCATCATCACTCACCGATGATGCGGAAGATCATGGATCTTCGGGAAAAGTATGATTTGCATATGAGGGTTCTGCGATTTGTTTCGGATGATGTGCCTCAAGCAGATAACTCGTTCATTCGAGAATGAAAAACAGCACCGACAAATTTCACTTTATTGAATACAAAATGTGCGTCGTTCCATCGGGACGGCGCTTTCATTATATCCTTCTGAAGGTAATTGCATGATGCACTGGTATGAACGGAACGGCGTGCGCTGCAGGTACTGTCAACAGGTCCCTTATTGTACATTATCGATATTCATCGGCTACTGCGACTGAGGAACTGAGGGAATCCGTTCCGCCATCTGCCGGTTTACCAAAAGCCGAGGAACCTGACCCGACATGGGACAGGCTCCTGTGGTTCTATGGAATTGTCTGCTTTGAACGGCGATCAGCCGACCAGCTCCTTTGCCTTCTGCGCAGCGGAGGCAGCGTCGGCGGTGTAGGCATCCGCACCGATCTCGTCAGCAAATTCCTGCGTGATCGGCGCGCCGCCGACCATGATCTTGATGTTCTTGCGGAAATCCTGCTGGTTCAACAGTGCAACCGCATCGCGCAGCGCGGGCATCGTCGTCGTCAGAAGGGCGCTCAGGCCGACGATCTTCACGTCCGGGTTTGTGCGCACCGCTTCCACGAAGCGCTCGTGAGGCACGTCAACGCCCAGGTCGATGACCTCGAAGCCGGCGGACTCGATCATCATGGCCACCAGGTTCTTACCGATGTCATGCAGATCGCCCACGACCGTGCCGATGATCATTTTGCCCATGGCACCAACCTCGCCAGCAGCAAGGTGGGGCTTGAGAACGTCGACGCCCTTCTTCATGGCCTTCGCAGCAACCAGCATCTCCGGAACAAAGATTTCGTTGTTCTTGAACTTTTCGCCAACCACACCCATCGCGTCGATCATCGCATTGAGGATATCCGTGGCTTCACAGCCCTCGTCCAGCGCAGCCTGAACTGCGTCCGCCGCCAGCTTTGCGCGACCTGCGATTACGACGTCTGCAACTTCCTGAACCTTGCTCATTGTTGTATCCCCCTCATTCTTTCTATGATTCGCGTCTGCACAGCCGTTTCAGTGAGCTGCGCCAACGCTTCCAAGCACTTATTTCACGGACCCGAACAGACCCTCGCGGTAGGCTCCAATGTACTCCATGCAGTAATCATCCAGTCCCAGCAGGGCCTCCGTGGCATAGATCAGGCCGATCATGTCGCGGTTGGTGGGATCCAGGATGGCGCTGTCCAGGCCAGCGTTCATGGCGAGCACCGTAAATCCCAGGTTGATCATCTTGCGCACCGGCAGGTTGAACGAAATGTTGCTGATGGCGGCGGTAATGTGGATCGTCGGGTACTTCGCACGCACCGTGGAGATGACCTCCGTGTTGGTTTCAATGCCGTTTTCACTGGTGCAGAGCATCTCCACCAGCGGGTCGATGTGAATGCGATCCGGAGAAATTCCGTAGGCCTTCGCCTTGGCCATGATCTTGTCGAACACGCGCAGGCGGTCGGCGGCGCACTTCGGGATGCCGGTGTCATCGCTCAAAAGCGCGATCACCTGCCAGCCCTTGTTCTCGGGCTTGGCCATTTCCGGGAAGATCTTGTCAATCTTGTCACCCTCGCCGGACACGGAGTTGAACAGGCCGGGGCGCTTGCAAAACTTATACGCCTGCACCAGCACGTCCGGGCTGGGACTGTCCACGCTGATGGGCAGGTCGGTGGCCTCCTGGATGCAATCGATCATCCACTTGAGGGTCTCCACCTCCTCCGCCTCCGGCACGGAGGCGCAGCAATCGATGAACGTTGCGCCGGCCTCGGCCTGCATGCGCGCGCGGTCCTTGATGAACTCGCTGTCCCGGCGGGCGATCGCGTCAGCGACTGCCGGGATGGAGCCGTTGATCTTTTCGCCGATGATAATCAATGCCTTTCCCTCCAGTTTACTTCAGGTCCGCGCCGCACTGGGCCATGACCTCCCGCAGACGCTTGATGTAGTAGCGGTAATTTTCAATGGAGGCGGACGGCGGAACCTGATGGTCTGCGCCGACGATATAGCCGCCCTGACGGACGACAGGCAGGATGCGGTCAAACTCCTCGTCGATGGCTGCAGGGCCCTCCGCAATGCGCAGCTTGTTGTAGCCACCGATGATCTTCAGCCGCGGGAAGTTTTCGCGCACCTTGACGATGTCCATGCCAGCATTGACATCCATCGGCAGGAAGCCGTCCACGCCAGCGTCCATAAAGTGCGGAATCATCATCATGAAGTCGCCGTCGGTGTCCACGAAGATGTTGTGCACGCCGTGCTCGCGCAGCAGCGGGAACAGGCGGCGATAGTACGCGCCCACGAATTCATCGAACATCTTGTTGGAAATCATGGGGCCGGTCTTGCCCGACAGATCCTCCATCATGTATACGATGTCCGGCTGGATGATGTCGATAACCCGCAGCAGCTTGGTCGAATACACCTTGAACACGTATTCGCAGATGTCGTGCAGCAGCTCCGGCTCCTCGTAGAAGGCGTAGAGGTGCGCTTCATTGCCCATTAGTTCTCTGGGAACCCAGAAGAAGCCCTCCAGATTGAGGCGGATGGAGTAGTCGCCGCGCTCATGGCCCTCGCGCAGAGGCGTATATGCGGCGTCGATGGCTTCGTCGGTGAAATACTTCTCCAGCTCCGCGTCTCCGTGCGCCTTCAGGCGCTCCCAGTCCTCCCAGCCCTCGATGATGGGCTTGTGTTCAATTTCAATCTCCGAACCGGCGCGGCGAATGTTCTGGCGTCCAAAGATGTCCTGCTTGATGACGTAGGCCGGCGTCTCCTCGATCAGCTTCTCCTCAAAGCGTCGGAAGGGCAGCACAAAGTGGCACCTGCGTACGGGATCGAAGCCAAACTCCTGCTCATAGCGCATCACGCCCTCGCCCCAGGTCACCGGCAGGTACTTCTCGGGATTGTCGTTCTCGCCCTTGCCCACCAGATCGTTGGTGATGTCGCGCGCCCCGTCAGCGATCTCCGCCGGGAAGCCCTCCTCCTTGAATCTGCGGCAAGTCAACACCCAAGGATAAAAGGTCTCCTCAATTGCACCGCGATCCGGCTTTTCAAAATCAAGCGTCATCCGTTCTCTCTCTCGATTGGTCATACTTGTTTCCCCCCCATTTGAATTCTTCCGAAAAAGCCGGCTGCACTTTCGCCGCCGGCCATTGATTCTCACAAGAAGAACAATTCCTTCTTGTAATTGGTCATGTTCTCCACGCCGTCCTTGCCAACGCGTAGGCTGTCCTCAATGCGGAAGCCGCGCTTAGTTTCGTTGTTTCCCATGTACAGGCAGGCACAGTAGGTCATGTTTTCCTTCAGGATGTAATCCGAATCGGACTCAATCCACGGTGCCTCGCCCTCCATCAAGCCGGTTCCATGGCACGGGCCGTAGAGTAGCCAGTCCTCGTAACCGTTGCGCCGCATCACATCCAGGTGTGCTTTCGCCACATTGGCCGCATTGTTTCCGGCATAGAGTTGGCTCAGCACGGCGGTATGCGCCTCATAACCCACCTTCACCGCATCCACTAGATACTGCTCGGGCTTTCCGAAGAACACCGGGCGCCCGATGGTGGAGGCATAGCCCTCGTAGCGCGCGCCGATCTGCAGGTGAACGAAGTCGTTCTTTTCAATCGCCTTGTGGCGCGCGCGGGAAATGGCCTGGTTACCGCCGTCGCCCGCCAGAATCCACATGGGATAGGATTCATTCTCAGCGCCGGCCTCGTACATCGCGGCGCAGGCCAGTCCGCGCACCTGAAGCTCGGTCATGCCCGGCCGGATGTTCTCCAGCACATAGTCAAAGGCCTTGGCCGTCAGCATGCCCGCATAGCGCAGGCAGGCGATTTCATTTTCGCTCTTGACCATGCGCAGAGACATCATCAGCTCGTCGCCGCGGCAGATTTCCACCTGACCGAAGCGCTCCAGCGCCGACGCCAGCTCCATATAGGTGATGTACGGGATGAGGCTGTAGCCGGCAATTGCGAAGCGATGGCAACCAGAGCTTCCCAGCATGCCGTTCAGCACATCGGCAATTGTCTCCAGCTTATGCCCGGGATACTCCGGATTGGAGGATTCACGGAAGGCGGCCAGCCGGCGAATATCCTTTACGCGGGAGCGATCTGAGGCGAAGGTCATGCTCTCCGGGCCGATCAGCAGCACCGGATCTCCCTCCTGCGCCAACAGCACGCCACAGCTTTCAAACGACGGCCAGTAATCGCACAGGTAGCGGGCAAACTGCGGTTCCGCCTCATTGCCGAAGGCCAGCAGGGCGTCAATATTCTGCTCCTTCATTAACGCCTGAACATTTTTTGCGCGCTGTGCAAATTCACTGTCCGGAATGCGGGGTCGAATCGTTGCCATAGGTTACCTCCTGATACTTGATCATATATTTATTTTGCCTCGTAATCGAGCCAGCGTGCGGGATTGTGTACCATGATCTCCTCGATCGCATTCTCCTTCACGCCCAGCGCGCGCAGCGCGGGCAGGATGTGCGCGATGACGTGATCATAGCCCCATCCGCCGTAGGCGTGCAGCAGGCTCTTGAGACAGATATCGGTGGAGAACAGCAGCTGCTTTTCATAGCCGCGGTCGATCAGCTTCTTGGCCAGCTGAACGCGCTGCTGATCTGTAACAAAGGGGCCGTTGCCGGGCTTCACATTGGACTGATCCCAGACCAACGGACAAAGGAAAAAAGAGACCTCCTGTTGTAGAA
>JAUNNK010000006.1 GCA_030537335.1 Clostridia bacterium
CGTCGCGGAAGCAGCGGGCGATCTGGTAGTACTTGTCAAAGCCCGCCAGCATCAGCAGCTGCTTGTAGATCTGGGGGCTCTGGGGCAGGGCGTAGAAGGTGCCGGGATGCAGGCGGCTGGGCACCAGGAAGTCGCGCGCGCCCTCGGGCGTGGACTTGGACAGGATGGGGGTCTCCACCTCAGTGAAGCCCTCCTCGTCCAGTGCGCGGCGGATGCAGGACACCACCTTGGAGCGCACGCGCAGCTTCTCCTGCATGGAGGGGCGGCGCAGATCCAGATAGCGGTACTTCAGGCGCACCAGCTCATTTTCGTCGGCCTTGTCGTCGATGTAGATCGGCGGGGTCTCGCTCTTGTTCAGCAGCACCGCGTCGCGCACCACGACCTCGATCTCGCCAGTCCTGAGATCGCGGTTGATGGCGCTCTCGTCGCGCAGGCGCACCTCGCCCTGCACGGTCAGCACGTACTCGCTGCGCAGGCTCTGAGCCAGAGCGAGCAGCTCGGGGGAGCAGTCGTTTCCGTCAAACACTAGCTGCACCAGACCCTCGCGGTCGCGCAGCCAGACGAACACCAGTCCGCCCAGGTCGCGGGTGCGCTGCACCCAGCCGGAGAGATGCACGGTCTGACCGGCCATTTCGCGGGTCAGCAGGCCGCAGTAATGATCGCGCTTGTGGGAAAGCATAGTCGATTCCTCCTATATAATCAGTGAATGTTGATTTTACTTCGTCAGGCGCGCGACGATTTCATTGCGCGCAATTTCTTCCTCGGTGCTGTTCTCCATGTCGCGGAGCTTGACCACGCCCTTGGTAAGCTCGTCTCCGGCCAGCACGATGACCTTCTTCACGCCCAGCTTGTTTGCGTACTTGAACTGGGCCTTCATGCTGCGGGCGGCGTGATCCAGATCGGCCTTGAGACCCGCGTCGCGCAGTTCGCGCACCAGTTTCACGCCCTCCAGGCGCGCCTCGTCGCCCAGCGTGACCACGAACGCATCGTAGAGATCGGGCGCTGCGGGGGCGATGCCACGCAGATCCTGCACCATCAGCATGCGCTCGATGCCCATGCCGAAGCCCATGCCGGGGGTGTCGGGGCCGCCCAGCTCCTTCACCAGGCCGTCGTAGCGGCCGCCGCCGCAGACGGTGAGATTTCCCTGGGGGGTCTCGGTGATGATCTCGAACACGGTCTTGGTGTAGTAGTCCAGGCCGCGCACGATGCGGGGATCGATCTCGTAGGCGATGCCTAGCGCCTCCAGGTACTTCTTCAGCTTCTCGAAGTGCTCCGCGCAGTCCGGGCAGAGGTTGTCCAGCATGGCGGGGGCGTCGGTCAGCTTCTCCGCGTCCTCCTTGCAGTCCAGGATGCGCAGCGGATTGCGCTCATATCTCTCCTGACAGGTCTTGCAAAGCGTGGGCAGCTTGGGCGCAAGGTAGGCCTTCAGCTTCTCATGGTAGGCCTTTCTGCATTCCGGGCAGCCGATGGAATTGATGCTCAGCTTCAGATCGCCGATGCCGTTGGCTTCCAGCATGCGGATGGCCATCTGGATGATCTCCGCGTCCAGGCTTGCGTCCTTCGCGCCAAAGACCTCGATGCCGTTCTGGTGGAACTGCCGCAGGCGGCCGGACTGGGGCTTCTCGTAGCGGAAGCAGGGGCAGGCGGCGTAGTAGAGCTTGCAGGGCAGGCTCTCGTTCAGGTGGCCCTCGATGAAGGCGCGCACCGCGCCCGCAGTGCCCTCGGGCTTCAGCGTGATGGAGCGGTGTCCCTTGTCCTCGAAGGTGTACATCTCCTTCTGCACCACGTCGGTGGTGTCGCCAACGCCGCGCTGGAAGAGCTCGGTGTGCTCGAAGATGGGCGTGCGGATCTCCCGGTAGCCCGCCTCGGCGCAGATGCGGCGCATGTTTTCATCGATGATCTGCCATCTGTAAGCGTCCTGGGGCAGCATGTCCAGCGTGCCCTTGGGTGCCTGGGTCAGCATAGTCTTATCCCTCCCGATCAAAATAAAAAAGACCCCGTCCCAATGTAGGGGCGAAGGTTTCGCGGTGCCACCCTGCTTGGACATGCGCTGCATGTCCCACTCGATGCCGGTAACGCGGGCCGCGCCGCAGATGCGGATGCTCCGGGATGTCCTTCACCAGCCCTCAGTGCGAGCGCTCCCAGCCAACGTCGCTCTTCTCTTTGGCACGTTTGGATCGGTTACTCTTCCCATCATCGCAAATCCATTTGTTACTGCCATTATACGGCGTGCAGGAGGGAAAGTCAAGAAAATCGGAGAAACTTAAAACATGCGCGCGAATGCGGCGGATGCACTTGTGTTTTTCGACGTTTTCCGCTATGATAGCAGTGGAGTGTGATGCAAGATGACCGAGAGGCTCTATTATGACGATTCCTATATGAAAGAATTCGACGCGGAGGTTGTGCGCGCGGAGCTGCGCAACGGCAGGACCATCGTTGCACTGAACCAGTCCGCGTTCTATCCCACTTCCGGAGGCCAGCCCTACGACACCGGAACGATCAACGACGCGCGCGTCACGGACGTGTTCGTGGATGAAGGCGGCGAGGTCTGGCACGAGGTGGACGCGCCGCTGGAAGTGGGCGAAAAAGTGCACGGGCGCATCGACTGGGCGCGGCGCTGGGATCACATGCAGCAGCACGGCGGCGAACACATGATCGCCGGGGCGGTGTACGCGCTGACCGGCGGCATGACCATCGGCCTGCACCTGGGCGCGGAGGTCTCCAGCATCGACGTGCAGTTTGCCGACGGCTCGCCCCACATGGACGCGGAGACGATCGCGCGCATTGAGGACTACGTCAACGAGCGCATCCAGCAGGATGCGCCCATCCGCTGCTGGTTCCCGGACGGATCGGAGCTGGCCTCGCTTCCGCTGCGCAAGGCGCCTACAGTGAAGGAGCACGTGCGCATCGTGGCCATGGGCGACTTCGAGATGGTGGCTTGTGGCGGCACGCACCCCAGCTCCACCGGGCAGATCGGCCTGGTGAAGATCGTCTCCGCAGCACCGGAGCGGGGCAAGCTGCGACTGAGCTTCGTCTGCGGCATGCGGGCGTACCGGGACTATCGTCAGAATTACAATTGCGCCTGGGCGGCGGCGAACCTTATGAGCACCCGGCCGGAGAAGCTGCCGGAGCTGCTGGAAGGCACCTTGCAGCGCCTGAAGGATGCGGAGCGGGAGCTGAACCGGCTGCGCAGGGAGCGCCTGCTGGAGAGCGTGCCGGTTCTTCTGGAGCATGCGGAAACGCTGCCGGGCGGCGGGAAGCTGGTGTGCAGGCTTGCGGACTGCGACCCTGCGGATTTGAAGGAGCTTGCGTCGAAGCTGATCGAGGCGGACGGCGTGGTGGCGCTGCTGGGCGCGAAGAATGGAGAGAAGTGCAATTTCGTGTTCGCCCGGAGCGCAAATGTCGATTTGCAGATGGGCAGGCTGCTGTCCGAGGCGGCAAAGCCGCTGGGCGGCAAGGGCGGCGGACGGCCGGACTTCGCCCAGGGCGGCGGCCCTGCGGAGGTGCTGGACGTTGCGCGGGCGATCTTGATGAAGGGAGCGGTGACATGATTCCGAAGTTCAAGGCGGCGCTGTTCGACATGGATGGCACGCTGCTGTGCACCATGCGCTACTGGCGCTTCACGACGTTGGAGGTGCTGCTGGCCCACGATATCATCCCCACGGCGGAGCAGCTGGCCCAGATGTATTCCACCTCGAGCCGCAGGCTGTGCATGCAGATCCTGGCGGAGCGCGGCCTGGAGCTGGATCAGAAGGATGTCATCCGGGAGATGGAGGGCTACATGCATCGGCACTACCTGCACGACGCCCATGCGAAGCTGAGGGTGGGGGAGTATCTGGCGAAGCTGCGGGATGCGGGCATTCCCATGTGCGTGGCCACAGGATCGCCCCGGGAGTTTGCCCGGGATGGCCTGGAGCGCCTGGGACTTGCGCAGTATTTCGAATTCATCACCGATGGCTACGAGTTCGGCATGAACAAGAGCGACCCGGCCTACTTCCATCTGATGGCGCAGAAGCTGGGCGTGGAGACGGGTGAGATGTGCGTGTTCGAGGATGCGCTCTACTCCATCAAATCCGCGAAGGCTGCGGGCTGCCCGGTCATGGCCAGCCTGGATGCGGCCTATCAATACGACTGGGAGGAGATCAAGGCGCTCTCCGACCATTGGTTCACGGACTACGGTGAGCTGCTCTAATCCATTGCGAAACCCCGGCTGCAAATTGCAGTCGGGGTTAATGTATGCTTCATCAGGCCTGCTCGGCGTCCTCCTCGGCGGGCTTGGGCACCACGCGAACCTCGGTGGCGCGGCGCTTCTCCGCCTTTTCCACGGTCACGATCAGGTTGTCGCACTCGAAGCTGTCGCCGGCCTTGGGGAAGCGTCCAAGCTCCTCCCGCACCCAGCCGTTGACCGTCACCGGATCGTACTCCTTGTGGATGTCGAACAGCTCCAGCATGTCGTCCAGATTCGCGCCGCCATCCACCAGATAGCCGCCGTCCGGCAGCGCCCGGTACTCCTCCACGACCTCGTCGTGCTCGTCCCAGATCTCGCCGACCAATTCCTCGAGGATGTCCTCCATGGTCACGATGCCCTGCACGCCGTCGTACTCGTCCACGACCACGGCCATGTGGCTCTTGGTCTTTTGCAGCAGCTTCAGGAGGTCAGAGACCTTGGTGTTCTGCATCACGTAGGTGGGCGTGCTCATCAATTCGCGCACCGGAACCTTGCCCCGGTTGGCGTAGAAGTCCTTCTCGTGCAGGATGCCCACGATGTTGTCCACCGTCTCCTGGTACACCGGCAGGCGGGAGTAGCCGCTCTCCTGAAAGAGATCGGAGATCTCGTCGTCGCTGGCGCCCAGCTCCATGGCCTGGATTTCCACGCGGGGCGTGAGAATCTCCTCCACGTCCACATCGGTGAACTCGATGGCGGACTTGATCAATTCGCTCTCGTGCGCGTCGATGCCGCCCTCGTTCTCGGCTTCCTCGACGATGGTGATCAGCTCCTCTTCGGTGTAGCCCCGGTCCTCCGCGGGCTTCACCACCTTGCCGATCAGTTTCTGCCAGCAGCCCAGCAGCCAGTTCAGCGGGGTGAACAGCTTCGTCAGCGCGAACAGCACCGGATAGAACTTCATGGCGATGGTCTCGGCGTGCTCCTTGGCGATGTTCTTGGGGGTCACCTCGCCCACCAGCAGGATCACCACCGTGATGACCAGCGTGGAAACCGTCACGCCCTTGTTGCCCAGCGCCCGCACAAACAGCACGGTGGCCAGCGAGGACGCGAGGATGTTGACGATGTTGTTGCCGATCAGAATCGACGAAAGCAGGCTCTCATAGCGCTCCGCCAGCTTCAGAACCTTGGCGGCCCGCGTGTCTCCGTCCGCAGCCATGCGCTTCATGCGCACCAGATTCAGCGATGTGTAAGCCGTCTCCGACGCGGAAAAGAACGCCGAACACAGCACCAGGAAAACCAGTGCAATGATGGTACTTAAATCGCCCGTGTCCATTTAGGACCTTCACTCTCCCTTTTCTTCATTCACGTCATACTCGTGCAGCAGCTTCATGATGGTCTCATCCTCGATGAAGACCTGTTCAATCAGGTCGCGGCACGCCGCATAGGCCGAATGAGGCACATAGAAGCTGTAGACCTCGCGCATCATGCCCACCTGGGCCGCCAGCGCGCCGCCGACCATCCCCTGCTTGTAGTAGGGGATGCCGCTCTCTGCAAGAATCGGCTCCACCAGCATGGCCTGCATCGCCGTCAGCACGATCAGCAGCACCGGCTCGTTGTCCTCCGGCGCGCGCAGATGCTTCCGACTGCCGCACTTGGGGCAAACCTCCGCGCAGAGCACGTGACATCTGGTGCAGATCATATGCAAATCACCTCATTCTATGCCATTATACACAACGAACGTTAAACCAGTATGAATTGTGCGTCTGAATGTGGAAAAGGCAGGCAATTTGCCTGCGCAAACTGCCTGCCTGAAATTGATTGCTATGGGGATTATACGCCGCGGCGCTCGTTGCGGAGCTTCTCGGCGGTGGTGGGATTGGTCACGCGCACATGGCCCGGCAGCGGAACGATCTTCGCATCGATCGCGTCCAGGATCCAGCTCGGCTGCGGGAAGAAGGCCTCCTCCAGCTCGTGTGCGGGGGTGATCCAGTTCCTGGAGGCCACAACTGCCGGCGGTGCATCGAGCTCGTCGAAGGCCATCTCGGTCACGTTGCGGGCGATTTCGGAGGCGAAGGAGCCGCGCTCGCAGGCGTCGGTGACGATCACCAGGCGGCCGGTCTTCTTGACGCTCTCCAGAACGGTCTCATAGTCGAAGGGAACCAGCGTGCGGGCGTCGATGACCTCGGCCTCCATGCCGTACTTCTCCTTCAGCTCGTCGGCGGCCTTCAGCGCGCGATACAGCACTGCGCCCATGGTCAGGATGGTGATGTCCTTGCCGGCGCGCTTCACATCGGCCTTGCCGAAGGGGATCTCGTAGTACTCCGCCGGAACGCCGCCCTCGTGGAACTGCTCGCCGACGTCGTAGATGCGCTGGGACTCGAAGAACACGACCGGATCGGTGCCCACCAGAGCGGAGGCCATCAGGCCCTTCGCATCGTAGGGAGTGGCCGGGAAGGCGATCTTCAGGCCCGGGATGTGGGCGGTCAGGCTGGTCCAATCCTGGGAGTGCTGTGCGCCGTACTTGGAGCCGACGGACACGCGCAGGGTCACGGGCATCTTGATGATGTCGGCGGACATGGCCTGCCACTTTGCCATCTGGTTGAACACTTCGTCACCGGCGCAGCCCAGGAAGTCGCAGTACATCAGCTCGACCAGCGCGCGGCCGCCAGCCATGGCGTAGCCGACTGCGCTGCCAACGATGGCGGACTCGGAAATCGGGCTGTTGAACAGGCGATGATAGGGGAGAGCCTCGGTCAGTCCGCGATAGACCGCGAACGCGCCGCCCCAGTCGCGTACGTCCTCACCGTAAGAGACGAGGGTGGGATCCATGTAGAAGCGGTCGACAATGGCCTCGAACAGACCGTCGCGCAGCTGGTACACCTTGTTCTTGGAGACGGGCTTGCCATTGGCATCGATGCCGAAGCGCTCCTTCTTGGCGATGGCCTGCACGCGCGGAATCTCGCTCATGGGGATGTTGACGTCCGGCTCCGCGTCGGAGAAGGCCTCGACGTGGCCGTTGGTGAACATCATGTCGGCGATGGCGTCCGGATCGGCCTCCAGGTTCATGCGGGGAGAGATCTCCTCGTCGATGGCCAGCTTGAAGTTGCGGAAGTTGACTTCCTTGACGTGCTCGACGATCTTGTCCAGCTCCTCGGCGGTGGCAACGCCCGCGTCGATCAGCTGCTGACGGTACGCCGGGATCGGATCCTGCGCCTTCCAGGCCTCGATCTCCTCCTGGGTGCGGTAGGAAGAGGAATCCGACGGGGAGTGGCCGCAGAAGCGGTAGGTCACAACGTCGATCAGCACCGGGCCCTTGCCCTCTTCGGCGATCTTCTTCTTGCGACCGTAGCACTCGATCACGGCCAGGGGGTTGAAGCCGTCCACGCGCTCGGCGTTCATCTGGTTGGGGTTGAAGCCCGCGCCCATGCGCGCCGGGAAGTCGTAGGCCATGGTCTCGCCGCGGGTCTGGCCGCCCATGCCGTACTGGTTGTTCAGGATGGTGAAGATGACCGGCAGGCCGCCCTTCATGTCATCGCGCCACAGCTCGTTCAGCTGGCCCATGCCGGCCATGTTCAGCGCCTCGAGCACCGGGCCGCGTCCCAGGGAACCGTCGCCGATGTTGGCGATGGCAACGCCCTTCTTGCGGTTGACCCTCTTGTACAGCGCAGCGCCCATGGCGATGGTGCCGGAGCCGCCGACGATGGCGTTGTTGGGATAGATGCCGAAGGGGGTGAAGAAGGTGTGCATGGATCCGCCGAGGCCGCGGTTGAAGCCGGTCTCACGGGCGAAGATCTCTGCCATTGCGCCGTAGAGCAGGAAGTCGATGGCCAGATCCTTCACGGTGGCGTGGTCGAACTTCTCCACGACCGCCAGGGTCTTGCCGTCCAGGAAGCTCTTCATGACGTTCATCAGTTCCTCGTCGGACAGCTTCTCGATGGCGGACAGGCCCTTGGCCAGGATGTCGGAATGGGCGCGGTGGGAGCCGAAGATCATGTCGTCCACGTCCAGGTGGAAGGCTTCGCCGACGGCGGCGGCTTCCTCGCCGATGGACAGATGGGCCGGGCCGGGATGGTTGTAGGCCACGCCGTTGTACTTGCCGTTGATCTTGATCTCATTGATCATGGTCTCGAACTCGCGCAGGGTCAGCATATCGCGATAGATGTTCAGGAACTGCTCGGTGGTGAAGTTGCCGAGCTCGTCCTTCACGGTCTTCTGATACTGATTGCAGGGGATGTCCTCAAAGTGGATATAACCGGGCTTGCGCATCTCATTCGGATCTACGAACAGCTGCTTGGACATGTGCATGCACTCCTTTATGTATTTGATCGGATTGCACCGCCGGGAACGTCAGCCCCCGGCGGGCGAGTTTTATAACCGGTGCCGGTTGTTCTCCGGCAGCAGCCCGCTTGCTTAGCCCCTGGCCAGCAGCAGGTTGAAGTTCTCGAGGTTCTTCTTCAGATCCACCAGGAACTTGGAGGCGGGAGTGCCGTCCAGCGCGCGGTGGTCGTAGGACAGGGACAGGCCCATGCTGGGATAGACCTTGATCTCGCCGTTCTCCATCCTGAAGGCGTCCTTCATGGCGCAAACGCCCAGGATGCCGGTCTGCGGCGGGTTGATGACGGGCGTGAAGCTCTCGATGCCGTACACGCCGATGTTGGAGACGGTGAAGGAAGCGCCCTTGAGGTAGTCGGGCTTGATCTTGCCCTCCTTGCACTCCTTGGCCAGCTTCTTCACGGTGTCGGAGATCTCCTTCAGGGTCATCTTATCCGCATTGAAGATGGTGGGAACCATCAGGCCGCGGTCGGTATCCACCGCTACGCCCAGATGCACGCCGCGGAAGTACTTCATGGTCTTGCCGTCGTCGATCAGGTTGGCGTTGAGGGCGCGATGCTCGGGCATGGTCAGCGTGCGGGAGACCACGTAGAGCACGATGTCGTTGATGGAGATCTTGTCCATGCCGAAGGGCTCGCCCTTGGCCTTGTACAGCGCGCGGGCCGCCTTGATCTCGGTGGCGTCGCAGGAGATGTTGTGGGTCAGCTGTGCCATGCTGCTCAGGGAGGCGACCATGGACTTGGCGATCACCTTGCGCATGTTGCTCATGGGCTCGGTGTAGCTGTCGTCGCAGGGCACGCCCAGCTCGACCGGAGCGGCAACTGCTGCCGGAGCCTCGGCCGCAGCCGCTGCGCCGACGATCTTGCCAGCGTCGATCAGGGCCTGCACGTCGCGCTCGATCACGCGGCCGTCGGGGCCGGTGGCCACGACCTGGGACAGGTCGGCCTTGCTCTTCTCCGCCAGCGCCTTGGCGCGCGGGGAGATCTTGATCTTGCCCATGACGACGGGCACCTCGGCCAGCTCCGCTGCCGGAGCCGCTTCGGCGGGCGCTTCCTCGACGGGCGCGCTCAGATCGGGGTTGCCATCCTCGGTGGGACGGAACTGCTCAAAGTCGTCGCCGGGCTCGCCGATGACGCAGACGTTGAACAGGCAGGGAACGTCGTCGCCCTCCTCGAAGAAGTTGGCCAGCAGCGTGCCGGCGACCTTGGAGGTCTCTTCAAATGCGGCCTTGTCGGTCTCATAGGTGAACAGCACGTCGCCGATCTCGACCTTGTCGCCGGGCTGCTTCTTGAACTCGTTGATGACGCAGCTCTCCACGGTGTTGCCCTGACGGGGCATGATCACCGGAACTGCGTTGCCCTTCCATGCCTTCGCGGCTGCTGCGGGCTTTGCAGCGGGTGCGGCGGCTGCGGGCGCGGCGGGAGCGGCCACGTCGGGATTGCCATCCTCGGTGGGACGGAACTGCTCGAAGTCCTCGCCGGGATTGCCGATGACGCAGACGTTGTACAGGCAGGGAACGTCGTCGCCCTCCTCGAAGAAGTTCGCCAGCAGCGTGCCCGCTACCTTGGCCTCCTCTTCAAAAGCGGCTTTGTCGGTTTCGTAAGTGAAAAGAATGTCGCCAACTGCGACGGTGTCGCCCGGGTGCTTTTTGAACTCATTGATGACACAGCTTTCGACAGTGTTGCCCTGTCTCGGCATGATTACTGGAACTGCCATGTGTAACGCATCCTCCCGTATCTTAATTTTGCCATACTTCAGGTATATTACCTGTATATTTATATTGTACCAGCCCTCAAAAAAATAATCAATCAAACAACACCATATTCATCAATCCTTAACATTGCTTAACATTTAAGAAGCATCCGCGCCCGGTTTTTTTGCACCTCCGCCTGCGCAGAGCCGTAGACGGCGCTTCGCCACGAACGATTGCGGCGCGCAGGCGCGCTCCGAAGCGGCGTATTTTCCGCAGGATGGCGCGATTTGCGCAGGCAGGTTGTGCAATTCATCAAAAGAAGCGACAAAAATGTTGCAGCTTGTCTTGCAATCTGGTAAAAAACACGGTATAATGAAAAATCATCATTTGCGGCGAGCTCCGCAAAGCATCCTACCCAAAGGGGTTGATCTCCTTGTCTGCGCGCAATTCCGCCAAGGCCATCGTCATCAACAACGGCAAGATCCTCGTTAACCGCTGCGAATCCCGCTTCGGCGAATACTTCACCCTGCCGGGCGGCGGACAAAAGACCGGCGAAATGCTCACCGAAACCGTGCGCCGGGAGCTGCTGGAGGAAACCGGCTATTCCGTCACGCCGCTGCGACTCTCAGGCATCTATGAGCGCGTGTCCGAGGGCCGGGACGAGGGCATGTGCCACAAGATCTACTTCATCTTCCTCTGCAGGCTGAACAGCGGATCCCACGTCGATCCCTCGGAGAGGGACCGCTTTCAGATCGGTACCGACTGGGTGCCCCTGCGGGAGATCGGCAGCCGCAACCTCTTCCCCCGCGCAATCCGCGACAACATCCGCAGCCTCACCGGCTACGGCGAGACCATCTATATCGGCTCCGAGAAGGAGCGCTGAACCCACCGATTGGAACGGAAGACGGCTTCCGTTCCATTTTTTGTCTCGAACGGGGGAATTCTGCGTTCGGAATGTGCAGCTTGTGCGTCTATAAGGTGTGCACGGAAAGGAGAGAAGTCCATGTTTGCATGCATGCTCGCCGCCCTCGAAAGCGAGGACGACCGGAATTTCGTAGAGCAGCTCTACCTTGAGAACTATGGAGCGATGTACCGAAAGGCCCGCAGCATCCTCAAGAGCCACGCCGACGCGGAGGATGCGGTGGAAGCGGCCATGCTCCGCATCCTCGACCACATCCCCACGCTGAAGAAGTGCAACGCTGCTTCGCAGCGCTCCTACCTGATCGCCTGCGCCCGCAACGTGGCCATCGACCGCCTGCGCCGGAATTCCAGGCTCGACAGCTTTGGGGATGTGCAGGAACGACTCGCCGTCCTGCCGGACGAAGCTCCGCCGACGGACGCTTTTCTCATCCGCAGCGAACGGATTCAGGCGGTCGCTGCGGCGCTGAAGCGGCTGGAGCCCGGGACGCGGGAGCTTCTGAGGATGAAATACTTCGACGAAATGAGCGACGCTGAGATTGCGCAGCTCCTGGGCGTCAACCGGGACAGCCTGCGCAGCCGCGTCAACCGCGCGCGCCGGAAGCTGGGCGCGCTGCTTCAGGAGGTGGATTGCGATGACCAGTGAGATGAACCATATACCCGACTACAGCCGCGCCGCCATCTCCGAGGGCTGCGACGCAGCGCTTCTCCGCGCAGCATTTCTGCAACTGGAGGAGGAAGAAATCATGAAAACCAGATCGATGTTGAATTGCAAGAACCACGATGCGCCGGAGCGGCTGGCGTTCGCACGAAGCCTTCGTCGCCGCGCACGCCGCCGCGCAGCGCGCCAGGCCGTTGCCCGCGCACTGCCCCGCACACTCCAGGCCGCCGCCTGCCTCATCGCCGTGCTGAGCGTGGGCATGGGCGTTGCCCTCGCGACCTCGTCCGCCGCCCGGAGCTGGGCGGCAGGGGTGCTGCACGCGGAAATCTACGAGGAGACGAACCTCTTCTCCGACACAGGCCGCGTGCCGACCCAGTACTTCGGCGACGAGCCGCTCTCCGGCTTCCGAGGCGGTGCGGCGCTGGGAGACGCGCTGTACCTCGTCGGCGGCATCAATTCGGACGACGATATCTACGTGCAGACCCCCGGTGACGCGCAGTATACCATCTACAAGGGGAATGCGGACGAAGAATGTGAGCTGATGAATCTGACCGCGTTCGAGGACGGGCTCTACGCCCTCTGCGCCGAGGGTACGGAAAACGATTGGTTCTCCGAAGAAGCGGACGCATGCTCTGCCTACAGCGTGGGAAGGCTGCGCTTTGCCGAGGGCAGCTACACCGTTGAGGACGCGCGGACGATCGAGCGCAGCGCCCTGTTCGGCGACGATCCGCGCAAGCCCGCCAGCGCGTCCGTGCGGAGCTTCTGCGCGGACGGCGACTTCATCTACCTGCTCTCCGAATGGGCCTATCCCGCCGAGGACTGGAGCGGCGAGATCCACTGCCGCCTGCTGCGGCTGAATCCCGCAACCGGTGCGCTGGATGCCCTCGAGCTCCCGGAGGGAAAGTACCTCGGCTGGGAGGGCGATCTGTCCGCCTTCTCCGGCGGGGACGGCAGGGCCTACCTCGCACTCTCCGAGAATGAAGCGGAAACCAGCCGCATCCTGCGCATTGAGCCGGACGGAAGCCTGACGGCTGTCGCAGAGCTTGCCTACAGGGCAGGTTCCCGTCCCTGCGCCTTTGCCATGAATGCCGAGGGAGATATGCTCTACTACCTGCAGGAGCGCTGCATCTACGCCGCGCCCGTGTCCGACCCCGCACAGGCCCGTGCGATCACCACCACCGGCCAGACCTACGGCAACGCCGTGCGCATCGGCGACGACGCGCTGGCCATCGTGAACGAACTGAGCGCGCAGATCTACGTCCTCAGCGACGTGCAGGCGGAGATCACCCGGCTGTGCGTGGATGGCTCCGGCGGCAACTACGATGCGGAGACGGCCTTTGCCGAGGCCCATCCCGGCGTAAACCTGGTGGGCGACCCCTGCTATGCGCAGACCTGGAGGGATCGATATGTCGATGCGATCCTCGCGGGGCAGAGTCAGGCGGACGTGTGGCTCATCCAGCTGGAGGACGTGCCCCTGCTGCTGGACGCGGGCGTTTATGCGCAGATCGACGACCCCGAGCTGATCGAAACCGCCTCCCGGATGTACCCCGGACTTCAGCGCGAGATGCAGCGGGACGGCAAGCTGGCTGCCGTGCCCCTCTACGGCTGGACGTATCTGAATTTCAGCTTCGATCCGGAGGTGATGCAGGTGCTGAACCTGTCCGAGGAAGCGCTCCCCGAAACCTGGCCGGAGCTGCTGGAGCTGCTGATCGAGCTCTCCCGCGACCCGCAGGCCCAGCGCTACTGCCTGAACAGCGACTATGCGGACGCGGACGCGTTCTCCCGCACCCTCTTCAACCGCATTTGCAGCGCCTACTTGCGCCTGTGCCGCTACGAGGGCCGCGACGTCGATTTCAGCGATCCGCGCTTTGAGGCCGTCGCCAATCTCTGGCGACAGATCGACTTCGACGCATTTCGCTATGTTCGCCGGGACATGCCGGACAACACCGTCGAGGGCGCGCTGCTCTATTCGGACAGCGTCATCGCCAATGCAGACTGGGCGGTTCCCTGCCCGCTGCGCTTCGATGCGGCCAGTCCCCGCGTCAGCGGTTGCTCCGGCCTCGTGGCCATCGTCAATCCCGAAACGCAGAACATGGCCCTGGCCTGTGATTACATCCGCTGCTACTTCGGCGATGGAATCGAAGACCTCGAGCGCATCAGCTTCGATCTGGACAGCGATCCGGACGAACTCACCGATGAAGCGAACCTCGCGGAGCGGATTCCCCGCATGCGCGAACTGACCGGCGATCTCACCGTCGTGCCCTCCATCACCCGCACCAGGCCGGATGCATGGACGCAGGCCGACGAGGCCGCGCGCGCCTTCGCCAGCGGAGAGATCAGCTTCGGCGAGCTATCCGAAGCGCTCAACGCAAGTCTCTCCTGACGGGCGAACCGATTTCCTCCGGGCGCATACGCTGAATTGTGGAGCCATCCACATTCCATCAAAAAGGAAGTGCCCTGCATGTCGCAAAGCAATTCTGTCAATCCGCCCGGAGGGGCCTTCACGCCCTCCACATCCCCGGTTTCACCCGATACATCCAACGGAAGCGTTCAGGAGCTGCCCGGGGAGCCGGAGTTCCCCAACCTCAACGAACCTGCCATGCCGGGCGTCGGCCCGGAGGGCCTGCCCACGCCGTCGCTGCCCGCAGAGCCGGAGTTCCCCAACCTCAACGAACCTGCCATGCCGGGAATTGGCCCGGAGGGTCTGCCCACGCCGTCGCTGCCCGCAGAGCCAGAGTTCCCCAACCTGAACGAACCTGCCATGCCGGGCGTCGGCCCGGAGGGCCTGCCCACGCCGTCGCTGCCAAGCATGCCCCAGATCATCCGACCCCAGCCGTCGCAGCCGAGCTGTCCGCCCGGCGGCTGCGCGCCCGTCTGTCCGGCGGGCTACACGCTGCGCATGGTGCAGAACAACCAGAGCTTCACCGACCTGCTGATCGCCAACAACGTCTCCTACAACGCCATGCGTGCAGCCAACCCGGAGCTGCCCACCACCCGCATTGCGCCCGGCACGCGCTACTGCGCGCCGCCCTCGGGATCGCGGCGGATGTGCGCCTTCGGCAGCCGCAGCTACGTCATGGGCCAGGGCGAGACGCTCTACACCCTCACCCGCACCCTGGGCGTGCAAGCGGCGCGGCTGCTGGAGCTGAATCCCAGCCTCGCCCCCGGCGACTTCCTGCCCGGGCGCGTGATCTGCGTTCCGTAGGCTACAATCAGCCCCCTTTTCAAAGGAAACGCCCGCAGCGCATCCGGAATCGGATGTCCTGCGGGCGGTATTTTGTATAAGCATGGAAAGGCCCCGGCATGCATGATCTGCGCGCCGGGGGGGATGTGGTCATTTGGGCTCGTACACGTCGATGTAGCGCGCGGCCAGCATCGGGTAGTACTCCGCGTTGTACATGTAGCGCCCGGTGACGTCGGCGTAGATGTCGTAGGTCACGCCTGTGTTGAAGCTGGAGATGGTGCTGTAATTCTGCAGCACGACCAGCTTCTTTTCGCTGTCGGAGCCGACGTTCATGACCAGGTACTGGTAGCCGTCCTCGCCGGTGAAGCTGTCGACGATGGTGCCGATGCAGCGGAATACCTTGCCGTGCCACTGCTCAAAATAGAGCCGCAGCTGGTCATAATCCATCTTCCACGCGCCCGCGGCGTAGTCGCCCAGGGTGGGCTTGTAGTTGACGGTGAAGCTGATCACCGCATCGGCGCGGCCCTCCATGGTGGCGCGGAAGCGCACCACGTTGTTGCCGAACTGGCCAAACTTGGCGATGAAGGAGAAGCGGCCCGTGGTCATATCCACCTGCAGGCTCTCGGCGATGTAGTCGGTGTCCACGCTGATCATCGCGCCGGGCTCAGTAGTGCCGCTGACGGTCATCTGCGCGTCGCTGGAGGTGGTGGAGACGTTCTCATCCAGCTCGATGTTGATGTCGAAGGCCGCGCGGTAGATGGTGATGTCCCTGCGGGTCTCCTTGTGGCTGGGCGTGCGCACGATAATGGTGTAGGTGTTGTCGCCGATGGGCTGCACGCTGAGCCGGGTGTCGTCCAGAACGCCGCTGCGGTCCACGCGGTCGCTCAGGTCCTCGCCGTTGACGTACACGGAGCTTCCGGGAACCACCTGAAGCTCCAGCGGATAGGTGGAGGTCACCACGGACATGCCGTCCTTGGCAGGGCTGATAACGGTCAGCGGCGATTCGGGCACGTTTACCGTGTAATCAATCACCGGCAGCTGCGTCTCCGTGCCGTCCTCCTCGATCAGGATGGGGGCGAAGTGCACGTCGGCATAGTCGTATTCGGATACGTCCGAGCCGAACCACTCGGAATCGGCGATCTCCAGGCGGGCGATGCCGCCGCAGATGGTCAGGGAACGGTTCAGCTCCGGCAGGTAGATGACATCGCCATCCTTGCCGTAGAACACCACGGTGTGGGCGTTGCGGCCGTCGGAGAGCTGCATTTCGCCCAGGGTGGGGGTGTATGCGCCCCGGGTGTAGAGGCGCTCGATCTTGTATTCGTCGATCCAGAACACCAGCTTGTAGACGCCGATGCCCAGCACGATAAAGCAGGCGATCCAGCACAGCACGAGCAGAATCTTATGAAAGGCCGACCGGCGGGGGCGCGCAGCGCTCTCCTCCGCCTCCGCAGCGGCGGAGGGGAGGGGCTGCCTGCACACGTCGCATTCGCGCGCGCCGTCGGCACAGCTGTTGCCGCAGTAGGGACACTTCAAGGCGGAAACCTCCTTTGGGTTATCGCAGTCCAATTCGATGTGGGCCCGGAAAAATCCTGCCCCTGTGCCAAATGTTCCTATGAAATTCATATTTCCTGCATATCGACAAATGAAAAATGTATGCTATAATATTCTAGGCTTATTATGGAGGTGTGGCATGGAGCAGCGATATGAACAGACGGTGGGGGCAAGGTCCTCCGGCGCGCGGAATGCGCTGTACGCCGGCGCGTGGACGCTGCTGGTGCTGCTGGCGCTGGGCATGCTGATCACCGCCGCCGGAATCCTAGGGATGACCGACGCGGGCAGGATGTCCGTGAACTGGCCGTCGCTGATCCTGTTTGCGCTGTTTGCCGCCGCAGCCGCGTTCGTCTTTCTTAAAAAGGACGGGCTGAAGCTGGAGTACGACTACGCGCTGGAGGACGGAACGCTGGAGGTCGCAGCCATCCTCAACGCCCGCAGGCGCAAGGGGAAGCTGCATCTGCCGCTCTCGGGCGTGCAGAGCTGCGGAGATGTGGATTCTGCGGAGTACCGGCGCATTTCATCGCGTCCGGGGCTCCGAAAGCACAAATTGTATTTAAATGAGACTGCGCCGCGCTGCTTTTTTCTGTACAGTGCGGACGGGGCGCAGCATATGGCCGTGCTGGAGCTGAATCCGGAGCTGCGGAACGCGGTGCGCTGCGACAGGCAGCTCCCGGTGGGAAGCTGGCACGAGGGAGAAGGGAAGACTTGAACATGGAAGCCTATCTTGACAACAGCGCGACGACCAAGCCCTGCGCCGCGGCGGTGGATGCGATGGTAAAGTGTATGACGGAGGGCTACTACAATCCCTCGTCGGTGTACAAGCCGGCGGTGGAGGCCTTTCAGCAGCTGCGCGCGTGCAGGGAGCTGATTCTGAAGGCGCTGCACGCAGGAGATCACAGTCTGGTGTTCACCTCCGGCGGCACCGAATCCAACAACCTCGCGATTCTGGGCACGGTGGGCCGCATGCGGGGAAAGCAGCTCGTGGCAGTGAGTGCGGTGGAGCACCCGTCCGTGCGGGAGAGCTTTGCGGAGCTGGAGCGACAGGGCCATGAGGTGCGGGTGATCGGCGTAAGCGAAAAGGGCGAGCTGGACTGGGATGCGCTCTCCAAGGCGCTGGACGATGGCGCGAGCTTCGTCAGCTGCATGCAGGTGAACAACGAGACCGGCGCGAAGCTGGATGTTGCGCGCTTGCACGAGCTGGTGAACGGCCGCGCGATCATCCATGTGGATGGCGTGCAGGGCTTTTTGCGCGTGCCCATCGATCTCAGATATGTGGATCTCTACACCCTGTCCAGCCACAAGATTCACGGCCCGAAGGGCGAGGGCGCGCTGGTGTACCGCAAGGGCCTGCGCTTTGTGCCCCGGCAGATCGGCGGCGGTCAGGAGAGCGGCCTGCGCTCCGGAACGGAGAACACGCCGGGCATCGCGGGTCTGATGGCCGCGGTGCAGGAGATGCTGAAACTGGGCCCGCAGATGCAGAGAGAGCTTATGCAGAAGAAGCTGCACCTGATCGAGGCATTCAAAAATGCGGTGCCGGAGCTGCTGATCAACGGCCCGGAGCCGGAGCAGGCCGCGCCCCACATCGTGAACCTGAGCTTCCCGGGCGTGCGGGGCGAGGTCATGCTCCACGCGCTGGAGAGCAAGGGCGTGTACGCATCCACCGGCTCGGCGTGCTCGTCCAAGAAGCTGAAGGTGAGCGGCGTGCTCACGTCCATGGGCATTGCGCCCAGCCGCGCCGAGTGGGCGCTGCGTTTCAGCCTGAGCCCCCACACCACCATCGAAGAGATCGACTATGCCGCGCAGTGCCTCGCAGAGCTCTATGCGCAGCTGAAAAAATATGCAAGGAGATAAACCTATGCGCAAGGTACTGCTGGTTCGCTATGGCGAAGTATTTCTGAAGGGCGCAAACCGCCCCCACTTTCTGAAGCTGCTCACGGACAACGTCAAGCGCGCCGTGAAGCCCATCGGCGGCAAGGTCTGGCTGTCCGACTCCCGCATCTACGTCTCCGACGTGGAGGACATGGATGAGTGCGTGCGCCGCGTGCGCAAGGTGTTCGGCCTGTACTCCGTCAGCCCCGCCATCGAGTGCGAGAAGGATCTGGACGTCATTTCTGAACAGTGCATCGAGATGATGAAGGGCAAGCGCGGCAGCTTCAAGGTCTACGGCAAGCGCAGCGACAAAAAGTTCCCGATGAACTCGCTGGAGTTCGCCGCGGAGCTGGGCGGGCGCATCCTGGAGAGCAATCCCCACCTGACGGTGGACATCCACAATCCCCAGCACAAGCTGCGGGTGGAGATTCGCGACAACTGCTACATCTGCTGCGAGGAGATCATGGCCGTGGGCGGCCTGCCCATGGGCTCCAGCGGACGCGCGGCGCTGCTGCTCTCCGGCGGCATCGATTCCCCGGTGGCGGGCTACTGCATGATGAAGCGCGGCGTGCGCTGCTGCGCCATTCACTTCCAGTCGCCGCCCTACACCGGCGAGCTGGCCCGGGACAAGGTGATGCAGCTGGCCAAGGAGATGGCGGAGTACTCCGGCGGCATGCGGGTGTACCTGGTGCCCTTCACCAAGTGCCAGCTGGAGATTCACGAGAAGTGCCCCGAGGGACTGGGTACGCTCATCACCCGCCGCTTCATGATGCGCATCGCCCAGGAGATCGCCAAGCAGAACGAGTGCAACGCGCTGATCACCGGAGAGAGCCTGGGCCAGGTGGCCTCCCAGACCATGGAGTCCATCGTCTGCACCGACGCGGTGTGCGAGATGCCCGTGTTCCGTCCGCTGATCGGCATGGACAAGACCGAAATCATGGACATCGCCAAGCGCATCGGCACCTATGAGACCTCCATCCTGCCCTACGAGGACTGCTGCACGGTGTTTACGCCCCGCCATCCGGTGACCAAGCCCAAGCTGGACACCATGCCCAAGGCGGAGAGCAAGCTGGACATCGAGGCGCTGGTCAAGGAGGCCGTGGAGGGCACCGAGCTGGTGATCGTAAGCTGATTTATAGGTAAGAAAGGGCGCAGCATGACCGTAAGAGAGTACATCGAGCATCTCAAAAACAGCCCCGCATTCATGAAGAACGTGACCAGTTGGCGCGTGCTTCCGGAGCGCGCGGCGAAATACGGCGCATTCCCGCAGGAGCTCCATCCGGGCGTGCTTGCTGCGCTTGCAAAGAAGGGCATCGACCGCCCCTACATTCACCAGGCGAAGGCCATCGCCTGCGCCATTGCGGGCAAGGATCTGGTCGTTGTCACGCCCACGGCCTCGGGCAAGACGCTGTGCTACAACGTGCCGGTGCTGGACGCGATCCTGAAGGACGAGTCCGCCCGGGCGCTGTACCTGTTCCCGACCAAGGCGCTCTCCAGCGACCAGGCGGCGGAGCTGTATTCGATGATCGAGTCCATCGACTGCCCGATCAAGGCCTACACCTACGACGGTGATACCCCCGCCAGCGCCCGCTCGGCCATCCGTCAGGCGGGGCACGTGGTGGTGACGAACCCGGACATGCTCCATCAGGGCATCCTGCCGCACCACGCCAAGTGGATCAAGCTGTTCGAGAACCTCAGATACGTGGTTATCGACGAGATTCACGCTTATCGCGGCGTGTTCGGCTCGAACCTGTCCAATGTGATCCGCCGTCTCAAGCGTATCTGCGCCTTCTATGGCTCCGACCCGGTGTTCATCTGTTGCAGCGCCACCATCCGCAATCCCAAGGAGCTGGCCGAAGCCATGACTGGCAAGGACATGGTGCTGGTGGACGAAAACGGCGCGCCAGCGGGGGAGAGGAATGTGATTTTCTACAACCCGCCGGTGGTGAACGCCCAGCTGGGCATCCGCGCGGGCTCCATCCCGGAGACGCGGAACATCGCCGCATCGCTGCTGAAGGCTGGCGTGCAGTCCATCGTGTTTGCGCGCGCGCGGCTGACGGTGGAGGTGCTGGTGCGCTACCTCAAGGACATGGTGCGCGACCCACTGGGCAACGCCGGTCAGGTGCGCGGCTATCGCGGCGGCTACCTGCCCACCCAGCGGCGGGAGATCGAGCGCGAGCTGCGCGCGGGCAATGTGATGACCGTGGTCTCCACCAACGCGCTGGAGTTGGGCATCGACATTGGACAATTGGACGCCTGCGTGCTCTGCGGCTACCCCGGCACCATCGCCAGCACCTGGCAGCAGGCCGGACGCGCGGGTCGTCGCGGCAGCGTGAGCCTGCTGATCGTGGTGGCCAGCTCGGGGCCGCTGGATCAGTACATCATCCAGCACCCGGAGTACTTCTTCGAACAGTCGCCGGAGTGTGCGCTGATCAACCCGGACAACCTCTACATCCTGCTGAACCACGTCAAGTGCGCCGCCTACGAGCTGCCCTTCGAGGAGGGCGAGACGTTTGCGGGGCTTGCGGACACACCGGAGCTTCTGTCCTATCTGGAGGATCAGTCGATTCTCAGGCGGGTGTCCGGGCGCTACTACTGGATGGCCGAGGAGTTCCCCCAGGCGGGCGTGAATCTGCGCTCGGCCTCGGACCAGAACTTCGTGATCGTGGACATCACCGATCCCAAGAAGCACAAGGTTATCGGCGAGATGGATCGCTTTACCGTGCCGATGCTTCTGCATCAGTACGCCATTTACATGCACGAGGGCCGGCAGTTCCAGGTGGAGCAGCTGGACTTCGACGACAAGAAGGCCTACGTGCGCGAGGTGAACGTGGGCTACTACACCGACGCAGACCTCACCACCAGCCTGAAGGTGCTGGACGAGTTCGAGTCGGAGGGCGAGGGCACGTCCATCGTGCGGGCCCGGGGCGAGGTGCTGGTCAGCAGCATCGTGACCCTGTTCAAGAAGATTCGCTTCGACACCCATGAGAACCTGGGCTGGGGCCCGGTGACGCTGCCGGAGCTGGAGATGCAGACCACCGCCTGCTGGTGGACGCTGCCAGAGGAGTTGGAGGGCGAGTTCGAGAAGGAGCCGCTGAAGAACGCCATGGTGGGCCTTGCGCACCTGATCCGCCACATCGCGCCCATGCACCTGATGTGCGCGCCCCAGGACATCAGCGTGGTCTACCACGTTAAGGACGTGTACACCGGCAAGCCCACCATCTACCTCTACGACTCCGTGCCGGGCGGCGTGGGCCTGTCCGACCGGGTGTATGAGATGGATCAGGAGCTGCTGCTGCGGGCGCGGGAGCTGCTGCTGGGCTGCAAGTGCGTGGACGGCTGCCCGGGCTGCGTGGGCGCGGCTGCGGGTCACGGCGCGAAGTTCACGCTGATTCAGATTCTGAACCGCCTGCTGGAACCTTCGGGCAAAAAATAACGTCAAAATAGATCAGAGCGTGCCGCGAGGGCGACGGCGCAGTTATGCGCGTTGCGTTCGTTAAATCTTCTGTCGGCCAATATTTGACGCAGAATTGTGTTATACTGAAATGGGGAGAGCTTTTTCCCATTCAAACGCCTGTCAGAAGCAATTTGACAGGTTTAAATGGAGGAATGAATTGTCCCCGTTGTTTTGTTGATTTCACGTCCGGGCAGGTTTGACGGAGCGTGAGGAGATAGATTTTTTTACATAAAGGAGGAGCAGTGTGGCAAAAAAGAACAAATCACCCAAGCTGAAGATCATACCGTTGGGCGGCCTGGGCGAGATTGGTAAGAACCTGACGGTACTGGAGTACGAGGACGACATCATCGTGGTGGATCTGGGCTCCATCTTCCCGCGCGAGGACATGCCGGGCGTGGATCTGGTGATCCCGGACATCACCTATCTGGAGAAGAACCAACAGAAGATTCGCGGCTACTTCTTCACCCACGGCCACGAGGACCACATCGGCGCGGTGCCCTACATCCTGCGCAAGATCCCCGCGCCCATGTACGGAACGCGGCTGACCCTGGCGCTGTGCGAGCACAAGCTGAAGGAGCACCGGCTCACCGGCGTCGCACCGCTCAACGAGGTGGAGCCGGGCGACGTGGTGTCCGCGGGCGCGTTCAAGGTGGAGTTCGTGCGCGTGAACCACTCCATTGCGGGCGCGTGCGCCCTGTCCATCACCACGCCGGTGGGCGTCGTGTTCCACACCGGCGACTTCAAGGTGGACTACACGCCGCTGGCGGGCCAGCCCATCGACCTGGGCCGCATCGCGGAGATTGGCAACCAGGGCGTGCTTGCGCTGATGGCGGATTCCACCAATGTGGAGCGCCCCGGCTACACCATGTCCGAAAAGAAGGTGGCGCAGACCTTCCGCAACCTGTTCGAGAAGGCGACGGGACGCGTCATCATCGCCATGTTCGCCAGCAACGTCTACCGCATCCAGTCGGTCATCGAATCCTCGGTGGAGTACGGTCGCAAGGTGTGCCTGATCGGCCGCAGCATGGTCAACGTGTCCCGCGTGTCCATGCAGCTGGGCTATCTGAAGATCCCCGAGGGCAGCCTGATCACCGTGGACGAGCTGGACCGCTATCCCGACGACAAGATCACCGTCGTGACCACCGGCAGCCAGGGCGAGCCCATGAGCGGCCTTTCCCGCATGGCCTTCGCCGAGCACCGCAAGATGGAGCTGCGGGAGAGCGACATGGTCATTCTGTCCGCATCCCCGATCCCGGGCAACGAGAAGTCCATCTCCCGGGTCATCAACCAGCTGTTCCGCATCGGCTGCAATGTGATCTACGAATCCCTGGCCGAGGTGCACGTCTCCGGACACGCTCGCCAGGAGGAGCTCAAGCTGATTCACACGCTGCTGCGCCCGAAGTACTTTATTCCCGTGCACGGCGAGTACCGCCATCTGCACCACCATGCCGAGCTGGCTAAGCGTCTGGGCATGCCGGAGGACAACGTGGTGATCGCGGAGATCGGCGACGTGATCGAGCTGGATCAGAACAAGCTGGACGTGACCGGCGTGGTGCCCAACGGCTCCGTGCTGATCGACGGCCTGGGCGTGGGCGACGTGGGCGCTGTGGTGCTGCGTGACCGCAAGCACCTGGCGGAGGACGGCCTGCTGATTGTCGTCATGGGCGTGGATCACGACCTTGGAACCGTGGTCTCTGGCCCGGACATCATCAGCCGCGGCTTCGTGTACATGCGCGAGGCGGACGAGCTGATCGACGGCGCGCGCGAGGCCGCAACCCGCGCGATCGAGGCCTTCGGGCCCATCGATTCGTCCGAGTGGAGCCACCTGAAGAACGATGTGCGCGACTCCGTGCAGCGCTACATCTACGATACCATCAAGCGAAACCCGATGATTATGCCGATCATCGTTGAGATCTGACGGAGGAAATATGAATCCCTACGACCAGGCCCATGCCCTTGCCAGGGCGCTGAAGGAGAGCGAGGAATACCGCGAGTACGCCCGACTGAAGGACGTCGCCTACGAGGACGAGACCAACAAGGTGCTGCTGGACGAATACAAGAAGCTGCAATTCCGCATGCAGGCGAAGATGGCCTCCGGAGAAAACATGCCGGAGGACGATCTGCGTCGTCTTCAACAGATCGGAACGCTGTTGCAGTTCAATCCGGATGTGAGCAGCTATCTGATGGCGGAGTTCCGCTTTCAGCGCATGCTGACGGACATCTTCAAGATTCTGGCGGACGTTGCGGGCGTGGATCTGGACATGCTCGCCCAGGGCTGACGGAGGAGGAACCATGGCAGACAGAAAACGGCGCGCCCGCCGCAGGGTCAGGCCCCGGCAGGCGGTTCAGACCGAGCGTTACAACATCAAGACCCTGCATGAGGATCGGGAATATGGCCTGTACTGGTATGCATGGGTCTGGAAGATCCTGCGCCCGGTTTTGATCTTTCTCTGCAGCCTTCTGATCGTCATCGGCATGGTGAACTACGGCTACAACAAGGTTTACGACAACTATCTGGGCCCGGTGGATGCCGAAAACACCGCCAGGGTGAAGTTTGACATCGAATCTGGACAGTCGGTGACCTCCATCGGCGCGAGCCTGGAGGAGCAGCAGCTGATTCACAGCGGCAGCATCTTCAAATATCTGGTGCAGTTCGAGGGCCTCACCAATCAGCTGAGCTACGGCAGCTTCGAGCTGTCGCCGTCCATGACCGTCAACCAGATCATTGCTGAGCTGACCAGCGGCAGTCAGACCAACGAGCGCACGATCACCATTGTTCCCGGTTGGACCTGCGAGGACATCGCCGACTATCTGGTGGGCGAGGGCGCGATCGACAGCGCTGAAGAATTCCTGACCCTGTGCAACGACGTGGATCGCTTCGTGGGCGATTCCTATGCGCTCAAGAGTGCCCAGGACGCGGGCACGCTGGCCGGCCGCAAGTACGCGCTGGAGGGCTATCTCGCGCCCGACACCTACCGCGTGTTCCGCTCCGCATCCGCAGAGAGCATCATTGCCACACTGCTCTCCCAGCACAACAGCGTCATCGACAGCGTCTACTACGCGCAGGACGTGCAGTACCGCATCGAGGAGGACGGCAGCTACACCGCGGTGGAGGGCTACGAGAGCGATCTCACCATGGATCAGTACATCATCCTGGCCTCCATGATTGAGAAGGAGGCGGCCAAGTCCGAGGACTACGCTAAGGTCTCCGCCGTGTTCCACAACCGCCTGAAGCACGGCTGGAAGCTGGAGAGCGATCCCACCGCCACCTACACCTTCGGCCTGACGCACTACATCCTCAGTCAGGAGGAGTTGACCGACCAGAACCTGTACAACACCTACGTGGTGAGCGGCCTTCCCATCGGTCCGATCTGCAATCCCTCCACGGCGGCGCTGAAGGCCGCGATGAACCCGGACATGGAATACATTGAGCAGGGCTACATGTACTTCTGCGCCACGGATCCGGGAACCGGCGAGCTGGCCTTCGCCATCACCCGCGAGGAGCATCAGCAGAACGTCGCTCGCTACCAGCAGATGTGGGCGGATTACGACGCGCAGCACGCCGCGCGATCCAGCGAAGGCTGAGGGACGTGCACGAGAATTTCATCTGAGCAATAGAATGTAGGGCAGACTTCCCAAAAGGAGGAACGCCCTATGTTCATTGAGGAGATCCTGCTCTACCTGGCGGAGAGCGCATGGACGCTGGTGCTGCACCTCTCGGCGAAGAGCAGCTTTCCCGCGCCGTTGTCCTCGGAGGAGGAAGCGCAGCTGGTGCAGGCCATGATTACGGGGGACGGCGCGGCACGGGACAAACTGATCGAGCACAACCTGCGCCTGGTGGCGCACATCGCCAAGAAGTACCGCGCCAGCGGCTGCGATCCGGACGATCTGGTGTCCATCGGCTCCATCGGACTGATCAAGGCCGTACATACCTTCCGGCCCGAGGCGGGGCGGCTGACGACCTATGCCTCGCGCTGTATCGAGAATGAGATTCTGATGCACCTGCGCGCCAATCGCAAGCTGCGCAACACCGTGACCATGAGCGACAGCGCGACCTTCGACAGGGAAGGCAACGAGGTGCAGCTCACCGACCTGCTGGGCACCGACAGGGACGTCGTCTCCGACGAGGTGGAAAAACGCATCAGCAGTCGACTCGTTCTGGAGCTGATCGATCGGGTGCTGGATCCGCGCCAGGCGCAGGTCATCCGCCTGCGCTACGGTCTGGAGGACGGCGCCTTTCATCCCCAGCACGAGGTGGCGAAGCGGCTGGGCATCTCCCGCAGCTACGTGTCCCGCATCGAGAAGCGTGCGCTGGAGATTCTGAAAAATCACATGGAATGAACGCTTTGCAAAGGGCTGCACTTGTGGTATAATTGATTGGGGAAGCCGAAAAACGAAAGAATGGGGGAGTGCGCTTGAACTATTCCGATGATGCATTTGTGACGATGCTGCTGTCCATGGCGCTGTCGCCCAACAAGGAGGAATACGCGCGCCCCTACGGCACACAGGAGCTCAAACGCCTGGAGGAGCGGGTGCACAGGAGCGGCCTGTTTCACATCGGCAGGCTGATGAACGTGGACATCAGCGGACTGATGTTCCAACTGGACGTGTCCGAGGAGGAGGCCTACCGCATCTATACGCTGCTCAACCGCAGCGTGCAGCTCTCCTACACGGTGGAGAACTACCTTCGCCAGGGCATCGAGGTGGTCACCTGCTACGATGACGAGTATCCCCAGCGCCTGAAGCGGCGCATGGAGGACGCTGCGCCGCCGGTGTTCTACCGCTGCGGAAATGCCGAGCTGCTCTCGAGGCCGATGCTGGCCATCGTGGGCATCAGCGGGGTTAAGACCAGCCCGGAGGTGCGGGATTCCATCGAGACCCTGGTGCGCAACGGCACGCGCCTGGGCTACACCATCCTCACCGGCGGCGAGCTGGGCGTGTCCCGGGTGGCGATGAACTTCGCTCTGGAGTATGGCGGCACGCTGGTGGAGGTGCTGGGCGGCGACATGGCGGCGCACGTCCACGAGGACGGCGTGGCGGAGCTTCTGGCGATGAACCGTGCGGCGGTGATCTCCGTGGAGCATCCCGAGGCGCTGTTCACCGTGAGCCACGCCATCGCCCGCAACAAGCTGCTGTTCTCGCTGGCCGAGGCGGCCTTTGTGTTCAACACCGACGGCAAGCGTGGCGAACTGGACGCCATCCGCAACCGCTACTGCGACTGGATTTACGCATGGACGGGCTATGCGAACAATGCGCCGCTGATCGCCCGGGGCGCGATCGCCGCAAGCAACATTCCGAAACTGGACATCGACGCGCTCAGCCGCCACTGGAAGAACAGTCAGTCCGAGCAGCTGAGCCTGTTCGATATTCTGGAGCCCTGACAATGCGGCTTCACATGAAGCGCTCCATTGCACAGAATTGGCCCGCAAATCACCGGAATTCTGGTGATCTGCGGGCCGTTTTCATGGCCGTGTATCTCTGCGTATCATGTGCTGGCGGCTTCGTCGGCCTCGATCAGGCCCAGGCGCTGCATCTCCCGCCGCAGCACATCGCGGCGCGCGCCGTCCAGGGGCACCAGCGGTGGCCGCAGCGCATCCTCGATCCGGCCCATCATCGAGAGCGCCGCCTTCACCGGGATGGGACTGACTTCGCTGAACAGTGCCCGGATCAGCGGCAGCAGCTGGAATTGCAGCCGCCTGCACGCGCCGGTTTCGCCCCGCAGCCAGCCCATCGCCATGGCGTGCACCTGCGCCGGAACGACGTTTGCGGCCACGGAGATCACGCCGCGCGCGCCCATCGCCATCATCGGCAGCACCTGATCGTCGTTGCCGCTGTAGATGGCGATGCCCTCGCCCAGCAGCTCGAACAGGCGCATGGTCTGGGCCGGGTTGGTTCCGGCCTCCTTGAAGCCGCAGAGCAGCGGGTGCTTCGCCAGCTCCAGCATCACCTCCGGCGGCAGGTTCAGTCCGGTGCGCCCGGGCACGTTGTAGACAATGATCGGAACCTGCACGCTGTCGGCGATGGCACTGTAATGCTCGATCAGCCCCCGACAGCTAGTCTTGTTGTAGTAGGGCGTGACCACCAGCAGGCCGTCTGCGCCCAGGCGCTGAGCCTCGATGGACTGCTCGATGGCGGTGCGGGTGGAGTTCGATCCGGTGCCTACATATACGGGAACGCGGCCGGCGCAGCGTGTGACGGCGCATTCGATGATCGCGCTGCGCTCGGAGGGCGAAATCGTGCACGGCTCGCCGGTGGTTCCGAGTACGATCAGCGCGTCGGTCTCGGCCTCGATCTGCCAGTCGATCAGCCGCTCAAGGCAGTCGTAATCCACCCGATTCCCGCGAAAGGGCGTGACCAGCGCGACGCCGCTGCCGTAAAACAAGTTTCCCTGCATGCAATCCCTCCCGAAAGTTCGTTCCGGCTTAGTCTATTGCAGAGGAGGAAAAATGAGAACCGAAACCGACTCCGGATGGAAATGTGATACAAAAACAGACTCTGGTATGTAAAGTTAAAACATACCAAAGTCTGTTTTTTGCAAGAAGCGAAAAGCCGCTCGATTGTTGTGCCTGCGGCAGATGCGATCAATTCACGTCCACGCCGGGATAGCGCAGGATCAGCTGCTTCTGCTGAAAGCCGGAGCTCTCCATCACATGCAGCAGATTGGGGATGCGGGCCTGCACCTCCGCCTGGGCGGCCTTGAGGCCGCGGCTCTGAAGTTCCGCGCAGGCGAGCTGCAGCAGGCAGCGGGCTATGCCCTTGCGCCGCCAGCGCCGCGCGGTGTGCAGCCAGGTGATCACGCCGCGATCCTCCTCCTGCCAGAGGATGGTTTCGCCCACCATGCCCGTGGAGGACACGATCAGGATGCGCTTGAAGCCCTTGTGGGCGCGCATTTCCTCAAGCCACTCCTGGTCGTACTGCTCATTGTAGAGCTGGCTGTAGCGCTCCAGGAAGTACTCCTGCTCCAGCGGATCGTCCAGCTCGTCCAGCACCTTCACGCAGCCCAGGGGAAGCTCAGGCTCTCCGATTTCTCCCAGCGAGCGCTCCATCAGCACCAGGCCGTCGCTGTCCTTGAAGCCCAGCACCTTCAGCGCCGCCAGGCGCTCGCTGTCCTTTGGCTCCACCTGGGTGAACACCCGGCCGGGCATGCCGGACTGGAGGGCGATCTCCTTTGCGCGGGCCACGGATGCGCCCAGCAGGGAATCCGGCACGCGCTCGCCCAGGATGTCCAGATAGATGCGCAGCGGGCGCGCGGGGAAGAGGGCCTCGTTTTCGCTGACGTAGATGCGGCATGCGCCCAGAACGGCACCGCTGCGCTCGTCCACGGCCTCGAAGGTATTTTCAGCGGGCAGCTCGTCGATCTGCTCGCGCTCGTGTCTCAGAATCATATTGCAACCTCATTCCAATCTTCACGCGGCGCGTCATTCCCACTCCACGGAGGCGGTGGGACGGCCGGTGATGTCGTAGGCCACGTGGGTGATGCCGGGAACCTCGCTGGTGATGCGCTGTACCACGACCTCCATCAGGTCGTAGGGCAGCTTATAGGCGGGAGCCTTTCCGGCGTTGGAGCTGCCCAGCGCGCGCAGTACGCAAACGTAGCCCTCGCCATCGTGCCCCGGAGTGCGCATGTCGGTGAGGATGGCGAAGTACTGTGCGATTTTGCGGGAGAGCGACGCGCGCTCCACCTCCTGGCGGAAGATGGCGTCGGCCTCGCGCAGCATGGACAGGCGCTCGGGCGTGACCTCTCCCAGACAGCGAACGGACAGGCCGCAGCTCTCAAAGGAGGGCCGGGTGATCAGCTCCTCGGGCACGCCCAGCCAGCGCCCCAGCGCCCGCGCGTCCTCCTTGAACAGCAGGCGCAGCGGCTCCACCTTGCGGCAACCGTCGATCATGTTGGAAACCATGTGAGGCGTGCCGCGCAGCACGTCGGGGTAGATGGTGCCCTCGGCCATGCATTCCACGTCGCCTGCCTTGATGTACTGCTCGGCAAACACCGCCGAGAACTCGTCGTGCAGGATGCGGCGCTTCTCGTTTGCGTCGTGCACGCCGCGCAGCGCCTTCAGGAAGCGCTCCTGGGCGTCCACCTCGATCAGATTCATGCCCATCTGCTCGCGGTAGCTCCTGCGGATGAACTCCGCGTCGCCCTTGCGCAGAAGCCCGGTGTCAATGAACAGGCAGACCAGGCGCTGGCCGATGGCGCGGTGCAGCAGCGCGGCGGTCACGGCGCTGTCCACGCCCACGGACACGGGGATCAGCACCTTCGCGTTGCCGATGGACGCACGCACGTCGTCGATGAGCGCGGGGGCGAAGTTCTCCACCGTCCAGCTGCGCGGGCAGCCGCAGATAGAACCTGCAAAGTTCTCCAAGATTGTCAGTCCGTCGGGGTCGTTGGATTCCACGTAGAACTGCAGGCCATAGATGTGCTTTTCCTCGCAGGCGAAGCCGGGAACCAGCCCGGCGGGGGTGACGGCGATGGCCCGATAGCCCTCGGGCAGCTCGTAGCCGTCCACGCGGTCGAAGAAGCGGTCGTTCTCGCTCAGCTCGGCAAAGAGGTCGCACTCCTGAAACTGCACAAAATCCTTGTTGGACGCCAGGGCGATGCCCTGATGCGCCGCGCCGATGGATTCGGCCAGCATGCGCGCTGCGCCGCCAAAGGCCAGTACCGGCACGCCCAGCGCCTCGGGATCGAAGGGCAGGGGCGCGGGCGAAAGCGTATCGCTGTCGCCGCCGGCCAGAATCACGCCCTTCGGGGCACGGGAGAGGATCGCCTCCGGGGCGGTATCGCCCGGGAGCACCTCGCAGTAATACTGCTCGCCACGCAGCCTGCGGGCGGTATAATAGGCGGCATTTCCGCCAAAATCCAGTATTAGGATCAAATCCGTATTCATCAGCAAACCTCCAGCGGTTTATCGCTTTGGATCGTAGCCCTTGGGCGGGCGGTGATCCACGATATCGATCTTGCGCAGAATCTGCTCCGTGATATCGAAGCCCAGCGTGCGCGCAAGCTGCAAGCCGTACATCATCACGTCGGCGAATTCCTCCGCGATCATGGCGCAGCGCTCCGTGTCCTCGCCGCGCATCAGTTTCTGCACGTCGTCGGGGTTCAGCCATTGAAAGTGCTCCAGCAGCTCGCTCATCTCAACCGTCATGGCCATGGCGACGTGCTGCGGATTCTGCACGCCGTTTTCGCCCCAGCCCTTGCGCAGGCAGAGCTGGTGCACCTGCTCCTTGAGCTCCGCCAGCGAGGTATTTGTGTCGCTCTTCATTTTGCGTCCAAGCCTCCAGTCCACTGTAGTATAGCATAGAATTGCGTTTTATGCAAATTTGATCTGCAAAAAGGAGTTCAATGGTTTTTTGCGGCGACAAATGGATTTAACGTTCTGTCTGTATAATATAGTTAAGACTGCTAATTGGAGGAAAAAATGGCGAAATCTTATTCCGCAAACGATATCACCGTCCTGGAGGGTCTGGACGCGGTGCGCATGCGCCCGGGCATGTACATCGGTTCCACGGGCACGCGCGGCCTGCACCACCTGATCTGGGAGATCGTGGACAATGCGATCGACGAGGCCTCCAACGGCTATGCCTCGGAAATCGGCGTGACGCTGAAGAGGGACGGCTCCTGCGAGGTGACGGACAACGGGCGCGGCATCCCGGTGGACATCCATCCCCAGCTGGGCGTGTCCGCGGTGGAGGTCGTCTACACCCAGCTCCACGCCGGCGGCAAGTTTTCCGATAAGAATTACGCCTACTCCGGCGGACTGCACGGCGTGGGCGCTTCGGTGGTGAACGCGCTGTCCGAGTGGTTGGTGGTGGACGTGTACCGCGATTACAGCCACTACCAGCAGCGCTTCGAGTCCGTCGAGGACAAAAAGACGGGCAAGATCATCTCCGGCCGTCCGGTGGCGCCCCTTGCTAAGGTGGGCAACACCCGCCGCCGGGGCACGCAGGTGGCCTTCAAGCCGGATCCCCGGGTGTTCGAGGACGTGAACTTCAATTCCGACACGGTGCGCCGCCGCATCCGGGAGCTGGCCTACCTGAACAAGGGTGTGCGCTTCGTCTTCACTGACGAGCGCATCAAGGATCCCGACCAGCGGGTGCGCGAGTACTGCTACGAGGGCGGGCTTTCGGACTTCCTGGCCTACCTGAACGCGGACAAGACTGTGATCACCGATCCCATCGTGTTCGAGAAGGTTTCGGATTCCACGCTGGTGCGCGTGGCGATTCAGTATACGGATTCCTATTCGGAGCACATCTGCTCCTTTGTCAACAACGTACCCACCGCTGAGGGCGGCAGCCATGAGACGGGCTTCAAGGCCGCCGTGACCCGCGCCTTCAACGACTACGCCCGGCGCGCGGGCAT
Organism: Clostridia bacterium; assembly: GCA_030537335.1. Lineage (GTDB taxonomy): Bacteria > Bacillota > Clostridia > Christensenellales > Aristaeellaceae > SFTH01. The sequence continues at coordinate 32,194 of JAUNNK010000006.1, forward strand.
CCTCAAGGAGAAGGACAACAACCTCTCCGGCGACGACTTCCGCGAGGGCATGACCGCCATCGTCTACGCGGGTGTGAAGAATCCCCAGTTTGAGGGTCAGACCAAGGGCAAGCTGGGCAACACCGAGGTGCGCCCGGTGTTCGAGAGCGTGTGCTACGAGCAGCTCTCGATCTATCTGGACGACCTCAAAAACCAGGAGTTCGCCGCGAAGATCATCGAAAAGGCCGCCAAGGCCGCCAAGGTGCGCGAGGCCATGCGCAAGGCCAAGGAGATGGCCCGCCAGAAGAACCAGCTGGACGCAGCGCCGCTGGTGGGCAAGCTGTCCAGCTGCACCGGCAGGAACGCTGCCATGAACGAGCTGTTCATCGTGGAGGGCGACTCCGCAGGCGGCAGCGCCAAGCAGGGCCGCGACCGCCGCTTCCAAGCGATCCTTCCGCTGCGCGGTAAGCCGCTGAACGTGGAAAAGAAGCGGCTGGATCAGGTGCTGCTCAACGAGGAGTTCCGCTCGGTGATCACGGCGCTGGGCACCGGCATCGGCGAGGACTTCGACATCAGCCACCTGAAGTACAACAAGGTCATCATCCTCTCGGACGCGGACCAGGACGGCGCACACATCCGCGCGATCCTGCTGACCTTCTTCTTCCGCTACATGAAGGAGCTGATCACCGACGGCCACGTCTACATCGGCATGCCGCCGCTGTACCGCGTGGCGAAGGGCAATGATGTGACCTACTGCTACGACGATAAGGCGCTGGAACAGACGCTGAAGAAGGTGGGGAAGAACTACACCCTGCAGCGCTACAAGGGCCTTGGCGAGATGAACCCGGAGCAGCTGTGGGAGACCACGATGAACCCCGAGGGCCGCAGGCTGGTGCAGGTGACCATCGAGGACTTCGCCGAGGTGGAGCGCCGCGTGACGATCCTGATGGGCGACAAGGTGGAGCCCCGCCGGGCCTACATCAGCGAATTCGCGGACTTCAACAAGGTGGACAACTTCCAGCCCGTCACGGGCGCGAACGAGGCGTAAAGGAGAGAACCCATGGCGTCCAGAAAGAAGGATAAGGACAATCAGAAGCTGATCCGAACCGAGGAGATCATCCAGAAGACCATGGAGGACGTGATGCACGACTCCATGATCCCCTATTCGGAGCACGTCATACTGGAGCGCGCGCTGCCGCGGGTGGAGGACGGCCTGAAGCCCGTGCAGCGGCGCATCCTATACACTATGCACGAGCTGGGCAACACCCCCGACAAGCCGCACCGCAAGTGCGCGCGCATCGTGGGCGACTGCCTGGGTAAATATCATCCCCACGGCGATTCCTCCGTCTACGACGCGCTGACCCGCATGGCCCAGCCCTTCGTGATGCGGGGCATGCTGGTGGACGGCCACGGCAACTTCGGTTCCATCGACGGCGACAGCCCGGCGGCGATGCGCTACACCGAGGCGCGCATGACGGAGTTGGCCATGGTCATGCTGCGGGACATCGATAAGGACACGGTGGACTTTCACCTGAACTTCGACGATACCCAGCGGGAGCCGGATCTGTTGCCCGGCAGGTATCCGAACCTGCTGGTCAACGGCGCAAGCGGCATCGCGGTAGGCCTGGCCACGAACATCCCGCCCCACAACCTGGGCGAGGCCATCGATGGCACCATCGCCCTGATCGACAACCCGAAGCTCACGACCCGGGAGCTGATGCAGCACATTCCCGCGCCGGACTTTCCCACCGGCGGCATCCTGGCGGGGGATGGGGAGCTTTTGCAGGCCTACGAGACGGGCCGCGGCAAGCTGCAGGTGCGCGCCAAGGTGCACATCGAGGACGGAACTGCGGGCCGCAAGCTGATCGTGATGGACGAAATGCCCTATCAGGTGAATAAGGCGGCGCTTTTGGAGAAGATTCTGCGGGTCAGCGAGGAGAAGAAGAGCCTGTTCTCCGGCATCTACGACATCCGCGACGAATCCGACCGCATGGGCATGCGCGCAGTCGTCGAAGTGAAGAAAGACGTGGATGTGGACAAGCTGCTCACCGCACTCTACAAGTACTCCGACATGCAGGTCACCTTTGGCGTGAACATGGTGGCCATCGCCGGGGGCAAGCCGGTGCAGATGGGCCTGAAGCGGATGCTGGAGTACTACATCGAGCACCAGAAGAACGTGGTCACGCGCCGCACGAAGTACGAGCTGGCCCAGGCCGAGGCCCGCGCCCACATTCTGGAGGGCCTCATCATCGCCGTGGACAACCTGGACGAGGTGATCCGGCTGATCCGATCCAGCAAGACCCCCAAGGAGGCCAAGGCCAAGCTGGTGGCGCGATTCCAGCTGACTGAGATTCAGGCCCAGGCCATCCTGGACATGCGGCTTCAGCGCCTGACGAACCTGGAGGTGGTGAACCTCCGCCAGGAGTACGCCGAGCTGTGCAAGAAGATCGCCAGCTACAAGGCAATTCTTGGAAGCGAGAAGAAGCTGATGAACGTCATCAAGAAGGAGCTGCTGGAGGTGCGGGAAAGGCACGCCGACGCGCGGCGCACCCAGATCGTGCCCAGCTTCGACGCGCTGGTGATCGAGGAGGAGATCGCGCAGCCGGACGAGATGCGCGTGCTGCTGACCCGCAACGGCTTCATCAAGCGCATGGCCCCGAAGGCCTGCGAGAAGGCGGTAAGCGGCGGCGAGTTCAACGATCCGCCGAGCAGGATCATCGAGTGCATGAGCAACGAGAAGCTGCTGTTCTTCACCGACCTGGGCAACTGTTACGCCGTGGGCGTGGACCAGATTCCCGAGGTGCGCGCCAAGGAGCGCGGCCTGCCTCCGGGGGGACTGCTGGCGGGTTTGGAGAAGGACGAAAAGCTGGTGGGCGTTACTGCGGCGGGCGACTGGAGCGGCGAGGTGCTGCTTGCCACCGAGTGCGGCATGATCAAGCGCACGAAGCTCTCCGATCTGAACGTGCGCAAGGGACGCTACGCCGCCATCACCCTCAAGGGCGACGACCGCCTGCTGTGCGCGCTGAACCCCGCGGAGGGGAAGGGCGTGCTGCTGGTGACGCGGCAGGGCATGGCGATTCACTTCGCGGTGGAGGAGGTCTCCCTGGTGGGACGCACCGCTGCAGGTGTGAAGGCGATGAACCTGTCAGAGGGCGACCGCGTGGGCTACGCATTCGTGCACAACAGCGAGGGCGAGATCGTGCTTGCCACGGACATGGGCTATCTCAAGCGCTGCCTGCTGGTGGACTTCGATCGCCAGGCGCGCGGCGGCAAGGGCGTGAAGTGCATAAATCTCCTCAAGAGCGGCGTCAACGGCAGCTGCATCGCGGGCGCGCTGATGGTGACCGATCCCTACAGCTTCCGCGTGGTGCAGAAGAGCGGCACGGCCACGGAGTTCAACACCGAGGACGTGGGCATCGAGAACCGCGCCGGCAAGGGCCAGCTCTACGTGGTGATCGTCATGGGCGACGTGGTGACGGCCTTGCAGCGCTGACAATTCAATATTAATATGAAAGCGACCCCCATCCGGTTCGGATGGGGGTCGTCGCATGCAGCGATGCTTACTTCAGCGTCGCGGCGAAGAACTCGCCGGTGGCGTCGATGGCGGTGTACAGGCTGTGGAGATCCTCTTCGGTGAACACGTTGAAGGTGTGGTCCATGCCCTCGATGAAGCAGGTGCCGGAGGCCTCGTTGGTGCTGGTGCCGGCAATCTTGTTGCTCCAGTCGGGATCGACGGTGGTGTCCTCGGTGCCGTGGATGGCCAGCACCGGGCCGTCAAATCCGGTGAACACGTCCAGTACGTTTATGTTCTTCACGTCCTCGCACCACTGCAGGGACACGTTCAGCGGCTCGCGCCAGTCAAACTCCATGGTGAAGTAGCCGTTCTGCTGGGCCTCGGCGTAGTCCTCGTCGGTGAGCAGCAGGCCCAGATCCGGCGCGCCTGCCCAGGTGACCACGGACTTGAAGATCTCGGGATGCTGTCCAGCGGCCAGCAGTGCGTCGGTGCCGCCCTGGCTCCAGCCCATAACGCCGATGTGCTCGCCGTCGATGTTCTCCTGCGCGGCGATGTATTCAGCGGCGGCCACAGCGTCGGCTACGGCACTCTCGAAGGTGTAGCCGGTGTAATCGGCGGTGGACTCGCCGTTGCCCATGAAGTCAATGCGGATGGTGGCGACGCCGTACTTCTCGGCCAGCACGGGCGCGGCATAGGCGTAGCCGCCGCCGGCCTCATCGCGGTTGGAGCCGGTGCCGTGCAGCATCACGACGGCGGGATAGGTGCCCTCAGCGGTGGGCATGCAAACGGTGGCGGGAATCTGGTGATCGCCCGCGTCGATGGAAACGACGGTCTCAACGTAGCCGGGGGTCTCGGCAAGGGCTGCGGAGGCGATGCACAGGACGAATACGAGCATGAAAACAAGGCACTTCTTCATACAGTTCAACCTCTCTTGATGATATTGTGCGTCTGCATGGGCATAGAATATACCTGTACATCTGCACGAATCCATTATATCAGCGTTGGGATTCCCTTGTCAATCGAAACCGATTTCATGAAGCGGTGAAAAATTGCGAGCGAATTTTACATTTGATGAAATATGTATTGACTTATTTCCAATGTCTGCTATAATAGACAAATACAGAGTAAATATTTTCATCAATTTGTACGCATGTTTATGAAGCAATACAAATCCTGCAAAAAAGCGGCGGGGTTTGCGCGGTCGACAGGAGGTTGCTTATGAGCGTCGGAATTCAGATTCAAAATGCAGTCAAGCGGTATGGCGACAAGACCATCATCCCGGATTTGTCGGTGGAGATTCACAACGGGGAATTTTTCACCCTGCTCGGCCCCTCCGGCTGCGGAAAGACCACGCTGCTGCGCATGATCGCGGGCTTCAACACCATCGAGGGCGGCGATTTCTTTTTCAACGACAAGCGCATCAACGACATGGACCCCGGCAAGCGCAACATCGGCATGGTGTTTCAGAATTACGCCATCTTCCCGAACATGACTGTGCGCAAGAATGTGGAGTTCGGCCTGAAGAACCGCCCGGTGCCCCGGGATCAGATTCGCAGCGAGGCGGAGAAGTTCATGAAGCTGGTGCACGTGGACGAGTACGCCGACCGCATGCCCGACCGCCTCTCCGGCGGTCAACAGCAGCGCGTGGCGCTGGCCCGCGCGCTGGTGATCCGCCCGGATGTGCTGCTGATGGACGAGCCGCTGTCCAACCTGGACGCGAAGCTGCGCGTGGAGATGCGCACCGTCATCAAGGGCATCCAGCGCGACGTGGGCATCACCACCGTGTACGTCACTCACGACCAGGAGGAGGCCATGGCCATCTCCGACCGCATCGCCGTGATGAGCGACGGCGTGATCCGCCACTGCGGCAAGCCCAAGGACATCTACCAGCGCCCGGCGGACCTGTTCGTGGCGACCTTCATCGGCAAGTCCAACCTGATTCACGCGGAGCTGGTCTGCGAGGGTGCTTCCTGCCGCGTGCGCTTCGGAAACGGTTACAGCGAGGAGATGCCGGACGTGGCGGAGGCAGCGCGCAGGAACCGCAAGATCGTACTCTCCGCGCGCCCGGAGGAGCTGCTGGTGCATACCGACCTCTCCGGCGCGGGCGTGGGCGCGGTCATCAAGGACAGCGTGTTCCTCGGCCTGAACACCCACTACTTCGTGGAGATGGAGACCGGCGAGGAAGCCGAGATCATTCAGGAATCCCGCATCGACTCCATCCTGAACCCGGGCACAAAGGTTCGGCTGACGCTGAACGCGGTCAAGGCCAACGCCTTCGACAGCGAGAGCGGGCGCAGCCTGATGCGCGGCGTTCACAACGAACTGGAGGTGGATGCATAAATGAAGACGAAGCGCAGGCGGGACATCTGGACCGTGCTGGGCCTGGTGCTGCTGCTCTTGTTTGTGATTTTCTTCATCTACCCCTGCATCCGACTGCTGTGGGAGGCGTTCTACACGGAAAAGACGGGCTTTACCATGAAGGCCTTCACCAAGTTCTTTTCCAAGAAGTATTACTATTCGACGATTCTGAACAGCTTCAAGGTTTCCGCGGCGGTGATGCTGATTTCGCTGCTGCTGGGCATTCCCTTCTCCTACTTCTTCTCCTTCTATCGATTGAAGGGGAGGAAGGTGCTGTTCGTGCTGGCGCTCTTGTGCACCATGTCCGCGCCCTTCATCGGCGCGTACTCCTGGATCATGCTGCTGGGGCGCTCCGGCGTGATCACCAAGCTGCTGGAGAGCGTCGGCATCAAGATCGGCTCGATCTACGGCTTCGGCGGCATATTATTGGTACAATCGCTGAAGCTGTTCCCGCTGGTGGTCATCTACATGAACGGCGCGTTCCAGGACATCGACAACAGCCTGCTGGAGGCCAGCGCCAACCTGGGCTGCACGGGCTTGAAGCGCTTCTTCAAGGTCATCATGGGCCTGACCATGCCCACAATTCTGGCGGCGGCGCTGATCGTGTTCATGCGGGCGTTTGCCGACTTCGGCACCCCGGCGCTGATCGGCGAGGGCTACAAGACCTTCCCGGTGCTGATCTACGACTCCTTCCTCAGCGAGGTCGGTGCGGACTACAACTTCGCGTCGGCGGTGAGCGTGCTGGCCATCATCCTGACGGCGGTGGTGTTCCTGGTGCAGAAGTTCGCCACATCCCGCTTCAAGTTCACCATCAACTCGCTGCACCCCATCCAGAAGAAGGAAGCCAGGGGCGTGAAGGGCTTCTTCATGCACGCCTACTGCTATCTGCTGATCGCGGTGGCGCTGCTGCCCCAATTCTACATCGTATTTGACTCCTTCCGGGATTACAAGGGCCAGGTTGCCCAGGACACCTACTCGCTGTCCAACTATCAGAACGCCATCCGCAAGCTGCTGGGCAGGTCGATCAAGAACACGCTGGTGATCTCGATCCTTGCGCTGGTGGTCATCGTCATCATTGCGGTCATCATCGCCTATCTGGTGGTGCGCAGACCCAGCGGCATGAGCCACACCGTGGACACCATCTCCATGCTGCCCTACATCATGCCGGGCGCGGTCATCGGAATCGCGCTGATCATCGCTTTCAACACGAAGTATTTCTCGCTGACGGGCACCATGGCCATCATGGTCATCGCGCTGGCGATCCGGCGAATGCCGTACACCAGCCGATCGGCCACGGCCACGATGATGCAGATACCTATCAGCACGGAGGAGGCCGCCATCAGCCTGGGCGCGTCGAAGATCAAGACCTTCATCAAGGTTACCGTGCCGCAGATGACCAGCGGCATCGTCTCCGGCGCGATTCTGAGCTTCGTGTCCATCATCACGGAGATGTCCAGCGGCATCTTCCTGTACAACAACTCCACCATCACGCTGACGCTGAGCACCTACAACGCCATCACCCTGGGCTCCTACGGCACGGCCTCGGCCTTTGCCACGGTCACGACGCTGTTGACCATCGTGTGCCTGGTGCTGTACCTGATCTGCACGCGCGGATCTGAGAAGATGAGCGTGTAGGGAAGAAAAACGACGTTGAGCCGCAAGGCTAACAATAAAAGAAAGAGAGGAAACCAAAATGAAGAAACTTTTGAGCCTCGTACTGATCGCCCTGCTGGTGCTGAGCTGCTGCAGCGCATTCGCGGAGGAGAAGCCCTCCTGGGTGCGCGAGGATCCCAGCTCCATCGGCGACCGCGTGGTCGTCTACTCCACCCTGGACGACGCGCAGCAGCAGACCGTTGAAGCCATCTGGTACAAGTACTATCCGGACTGCACCATCGAATGGATCTCCGACTCCGTCGGCAAGCTGATCGCCCGCGCGCGCGGCGAGGTCAACAACCCCCAGGCGGACGTCATCATGGGTGGCCTGTTCGAGTCGGACGGCACGGTGTATCACGACGTGCTGCAGCAGTATACCCCCACCATCGCCGACGAGCTGAGCAAGGTCGACCCCTACGGCTACTACACCCTGTTTGACATCCAGTACATGGCGCTGGTGGTCAACGAGGAGCTGGAGGCCGAGCTGGGCCTGACCATCGACAGCTACGAGTCCCTGCTGGATCCGGCCCTGAAGGGCAAGATTATCCAGGCGGATCCCGCCGCTTCCTCCTCCGCCTATCGCCAGTTCCACACCATCCTGGCGCTGATGGGCGACGAGTTCGGCGATGAGAAGGCCTGGGACTACATCGATGCGCTGATCCAGAACTGCGATGGCGTCATCACCACCTCCTCCTCCACCGTGTTCAAGAGCGTCATCAGCGGCGAGTACGTCGTCGGCCTGACCTACGAGAACATCGTCGAGATGCAGATCACCAAGAACGGTGCGGACAACATCCGCCTGGTCTATCCCAAGGAGGGCAACACCGCCTGCGCGTCCGGCGCCGGCATGGTCAAGGATTGCCCGCACTACGAAGCCGCCGCCGCCTTCATGGACTTCTGCGGCTCCGCCGACTATCAGCTGGCCCGCTCCGAGGAGAACTGCGCCCGCGGCACCAACACCACCATCAAGTACGGCAACTATCCGGACGACAGCGAGCTGGGCCTGGTCGAAATCGACTGGGAGTGGCTCGGCAGCCAGAAGGAAGCCCTGCTGGAGACCTGGACCGAGCACTGGGCGGAGTATGCGGGCTGATCGCAGATAAGCATATTTCGGTATAACAGTGTGACTGAAACGCCCCCGGAAGCAATCATGCTTCCGGGGGCTGCTCTGCAATGCAACATGAAGAAACAGGCGACATGTGAACTGCCGCCTGTTTTGCTGTGTTTACTTCTCGATGATCTTCGTCAGCAGCTGGTTGCTGCGTTTGAGGAAGTCCACCATGCGGTCGGCCACCAGGGGCTGACGCGCCATCTCGGCAAGGTCGGCCACCTGGGCGCAGATCGCCTGGGTGTCCTCGCCGTCCTCGGCCTTCTCCAGCCACTGCACCAGCGGATGCTTGCTGTTCAGCACCAGCGTGCGCTTCTCCGGCAGCTTCATGGATGCGCCGCCCCAGCGCTCGCTCATCTCGGTGAAGCGCCGGTTCTGCTCGTCCACGGTGATCATGGCGATTGCGTCCTCGGCCTTGAAGGGTTTCAGCTGCACGGCGACCTCCTTGTCGTCCATGGCGGTGCGGAAGCGCTCCTCCAGCGCCTTGCGCACCTCCTCGTCCACCTCGCCGTCCTCAGTCAGGCCGTCGGAGGCGGAGTCCACGCGCTTGAAGCTGAGCTTCTCCTCGCCGGCGTCGTACTCCAGGAAGCTGATGAAGTTGGTGTCGATCAGCGTGTTGAGCAGCACCACATCCTTGCCCTGATCGTTGTACATTTTGATCATCTGGGCCTGGCGCTTCTCGTCGGAGGCGTAGTAGATCACGCGCTCCTCGCCGTCGCAGTTCGCGTCGGCGTACTCGGACAGGGTCATATACTTGCCGTCGGTGGTCTTGTACAGGATCGCGCCCTTCACGCGCTCATAGAACTTATTGTCCTTGATGCAGCCGTACTTCACGAAGGGATGGATGTCGTCCCAGTAGCGCTGGTAGTCCTCGCGCTTGGTGTTGAATTCGCTCATCAGGCGGTCGGCCACCTTGCGGGTGATGTAGGCGGACATCTTCTTCACGTAGCCGTCGTTCTGCAGGAAGGAGCGCGACACGTTCAGCGGCAGGTCGGGGCAGTCGATGCAGCCCTTCAGCAGCATCAAAAACTCCGGAATGACCTCCTTGATGTTGTCGGCCACGAATACCTGGTTGTTGTAGAGCTTGATCACGCCCTCGCTGGCGGTGAACTCGTTCTTGAGCTTGGGGAAGTAGAGGATGCCCTTCAGATTGAAGGGATACTCCGCGTTCAGGTGGATCCAGAACAGCGGATCGTCCATATCGTGGAACACGCTGTGGTAGAACTCCAGATACTCCTCGTCGGTGCACTCGTTGGGACGCTTCATCCACAGCGGGTTCGTCTCGTTGATCTGCTGCGGTTCGGACTGCTTCTCCACCTCGGCGACTTCCTCGGCGGCAGCTTCGACGGTCTTGGCGGTTTCCGTCGCTTCAGCGGACTCAGCTGCTTCCTCGCCGTCCTTCTTCTCCGGTTCGGGCTTTTCAAACTTGATCTCGGACAGGAAGATCGGCACCGGCATGAAGGCGCAGTGCTTCTCCAGCGTGGAGCGCAGCGTCCACAGGTTCAGGAAGTCCTTGTCCTCCTCGGAGATGTGCAGCGTGATGCAGGTGCCGCGCTGGCTGCGATCGCATTCCTCCAGATCATACTCCATGCCGTCCTCGCTGGTCCAGCGCACGGCAGGCTCGCCTTCGATGTAGCTCTTCGTCTCGATCTCGACCTTGTCGGAGACCATGAAGCAGCTGTAGAAGCCCAGGCCGAAGTGGCCGATGATGCCGCTGCCCTCGCCGTCCTTCTCATTGCCCGCGTACTTCTGCACGAAGTCCGTCGCACCAGAGAAGGCTACCTGGGCGATGTACTTGATAACCTCGTCGCCGGTCATGCCCAGGCCATTGTCGATGAACTGGATGGTACCGGCCTTCGGGTTCGTGATCACGTCCACGCGGTATTCGGGGTTCTCCTCGATCTGCGCCTCGCCGCTGTTCACCAGCCGCTTCAGCTTGCTGATCGCGTCGCAGCCGTTGGACACCAGTTCGCGGACAAAGATGTCTTTATCGGAATACAGCCACTGTTTGATGACGGGCATGATGTTTTCTGCATTGATGGATACGGTTCCCTTTCCAAACATGTGGGATTCACCTCCAAGTTTCTTTGATGGCTTCATTTTATCACCGCAATTCCAAAAGTCAAGGGAAAATTAGCACTCGATTCGGATGAGTGCTAACATTTATCCTGGAATTTACGAAATTCAACCAATGGTTGCTTGCAAATGAAAATAGAAAATGCTATGATGCAGCCACGGACAGCAGAAACGCAAGTGTCCGAAGCACAATCGAGCGTGATGGAATGCCATCAGGAGTATTCCAATTGACGAAACAACCACGGGCGCGCAACGCCCGGAGAGCAAGGAGGCAAGCAAGATGATCGAGAACCGCGCGGTGGGCCGGAGGATCGCCTCTCTCCGCCAGGAGCACAGCCTGACCCAGCAGCAGCTGGCCGCCATGCTCCGGGTATCCCACCAGGCCGTATCCAAGTGGGAGAGCGGCCAGGCACTGCCGGACATTCAGACGATGCTGGAGCTGACGCAGTTTTTCGGCGTCACGGTGGAGCAGCTGCTCAACGGCGTCGCGGAGCCGGAGAGTGCAGTAGAGGCGGAGGAACGCTGCGCAGAGGTGCAGCAGAGCGTCGACGCGGGCGATGTGCCCGGAGAGGAGAAGCATATGAATGTACAGCAGCTTTTGCAGATGGCGCCTTTCATGTCGAAGGAGGGCGTGGAGGAGATCGCGATGAAGCTGGAGGGCAGCGTGACGGCCATGCAGCTGGCGCGGCTTGCACCCTTCGTGCGCCCGGAGAGCGTGGAGGCGCTGCTGGCGAAGTACCAGCCCCAGATGAACTGGGATGCGCTGCGCCGCCTGGCGCCCTTCATGAGCCGGGAATCGGTGGACAAGCTGGCACGAGCCATCGCCAACGGCGAGGCGACGGTGCAGGAATCCGACGACGCGTTCAACAAGACCATCAACG
>JAUNNK010000120.1 GCA_030537335.1 Clostridia bacterium
GGGCGATGTTGGAGATGATGCCGGCGAAGATCAGCAGGGAGATGCCGTTGCCGATTCCATTCTCGGTGATGCGCTCGCCAATCCACATGGCGATCGCAGTACCTGCGGACAGGCACATTGCAATGGTGATCAGGCCGAGGAACGCGTTGGTGGCGTTTGCTTTCAGGCCGATGGTCAGCGCGATTGCCTGCAGGAAGGCCAGGCCCAGGGTGACGTAGCGGGTGATCTGCGCGATCTTCTTGCGGCCCTCTTCGCCCTCCTTCTGCATCTCCTCCAGCTTCGGGATCGCCACGCACAGCAGCTGCATGATAATGCTCGCGTTGATGTACGGGGTGATGCCCATCGCCATGACGGTGTACTGGGAGAGGTTGGAGCCGGTCATCGAATTGATGAAGCCCAGCAGGGAGACCTTCTCAAGGGCGGTTGCGATATAGGATGCATCGACGCCGGGAACCGGCACGAAGCACAGCAGACGATAGATCAGCAGCATTCCGACGGTGTACAGAATCTTTTTGCGGATCTCAACGACCTTCCATGCGTTCTTCAAGGTTTCGCGCATGTCAGATCACCTCTGCTTTCCCGCCTGCCGCCTCGATCTTTTCCTTCGCGGATGCAGTAAACTTGTTCGCCTGCACCGTGAGTTTCTTGGTCAGTTCGCCGTTGCCCATGATCTTCACGCCATCCTCAATCTTCTTGATGATGCCCATTTCGATCAGCTCAACGGGGGAAACAACCTGGCCGTCCTCGAAGACTTCGAGGCGATCCACGTTGATGGCGACGTATTCCGTGCGCCACTTGTTGGTGAAGCCGCGCTTCGGAAGACGCATGGTCAGGGGCATCTGGCCGCCCTCGAATCCGGGACGCTTGCCGCCGCCGGAGCGGGCCTTTGCACCCTTGTGACCCTTACCAGAGGTCTTGCCCAGGCCGGAACCAGTGCCGCGACCGAGACGCTTCGGAGCGGTGGTCGCTCCCACAGCGGGTTTCAAATCATGCAGTTTCATGTTTCTCGGCCTCCTTAGTCCTGAATCTCTTCGACCTTGACCATGTGCTTGACCTTGAAGATCATGCCGCGAACCGCTGCATTGTCTTCCTTCACGACGCTGTGGCCGATCTTGTGAAGACCCAGCGCTTCGATGGTAGCGATCTGGTCCTTCAGGCAGGCGATGGTGGATTTGGTCTGCGTAATTTTAAGCTTCATGTGCGTATCCTCCCTTAACCGAGCAGCTCTTCGACGGTCTTGCCGCGCAGCTTAGCAACCTGTTCGGCGGAACGCATCTGGCTGAGTCCTTCAAGGGTCGCCCGAACAACGTTGATCTTGTTGTTGGAGCCGATGGACTTGGTAACGATGTTCTTGATGCCGCAGGCCTCGAGAACGTCACGCACCGGGCCGCCGGCGATGACGCCGGTACCTTCCGGAGCGGGCATCATCTTGACCTTGGCGGTTCCGAACACACCGACGACCTCGTGGGGGATGGTGGTGCCATTGAGCGGAACGGTGATCATCTGCTTCTTGGCATCCTCAGTTCCCTTGCGGATTGCTTCGGGAATTTCAACTGCCTTGCCCATGCCGCAGCCGACGCGACCCTTCTCGTCGCCGACGACCATCAGCGCGGAGAATCGCATGTTGCGGCCGCCCTTGACGGTCTTGGATACGCGATTCACTGCAACCAGTTTCTCTTTGAATTCGCTAACTTGCTCATTGCGCTGCATTGCGTTCATATCCTCCTTTATTAGAAGTCCAGACCGCCTTCGCGAGCGCCAGCTGCCAGCTCGGCTACGCGACCGGTGTAGATGTAGCCACCGCGATCAAAGACGACAGACTTGATGCCTGCTGCGATGGCGCGTTCTGCCACGACCTTGCCCACGATCTTCGCGGCGCCCTTCTTGTCGGCCTCTGCAACCTGAGAAGCGATTTCCTTCTCGACGGTAGAAGCGGCTGCCAGGGTATTGCCCGCCAGATCATCGATGATCTGAGCATAGATGTGCTTGTTGCTGCGATATACGCACAGGCGCGGACGAGCGGGCGTCCCGCTGATTTTTCTGCGTACACGCTCATGACGGATCTTACGAATTTCGTTGCGATCACGCTTACTAAACATTTGCGGTTACCTCCCTCTTTATTTCTTACCGGCCTTGCCTTCCTTGCGGCGGACGTATTCGTTCTCATAGCGGATGCCCTTGCCATGATAGGGTTCGGGCTCGCGGATGGCGCGAATATCGGCAGCGATTGCGCCTACGGCCTGCTTGTCGATGCCCTTGACCACGATCTTGGTGCCGGACTTGTCCGGGCAGTCAAACTCGATGCCTGCGGGGGCGTCAACGATCACGGGATGGGAATAACCGATGGCGATGGTCAGCTGGTTCTTGTTCCACTCGGAAACCTTGTAGCCGACGCCCTCCATCGTGAGCACCTTTTCAAAGCCCTTGGTTACGCCAACGACCATGTTGTTGATCAGGGAGCGATACAAACCATGCAGCGAACGGTGCGGCTTGCTGTCGGACGGGCGGGAAATGATCACTTCGTTGCCAACCAGCTCGACTTTGATATCCTTATTTACCTTCTGATTCAGTTCACCCTTGGGGCCCTTGACGGTGACGACGTTGTCCGCGTCCACGGTCACGGTGACGCCTGCAGGTACCGGAATCGGAAGTCTACCGATACGAGACATTCTATTGCACCTCCAACTCTCTTACCAAATGTAGGCCAGAACTTCGCCGCCAATGCCGGCATTGCGGGCTTCCTTGTCGGTCATCACGCCCTTGGACGTGGACAGGATCGCAATGCCCAGGCCGCCGAGAACCTTCGGGATCTCGTCGTTCTTGGCGTAGACGCGCAGACCAGGCTTGGAAATGCGCTTGAGTCCCTTGATAACGGATTCCTTGCCCTGAGCGTACTTCAGGGTGATTTTGATCTGGCCCTGCAGGCCATCGTCGATCATATCCACGGCCTTAATGAAGCCTTCGTCGAGCAGGATCTTGGCGATCGCCTTCTTCATGTTGGAAGCAGGGAGCGTCACACTGTCGTGTCTGGCAATCAGTCCGTTACGGATTCTGGTCAGCATATCCGCGATGGGATCGTTAATAACCATTTTTAAACCTCCTTTGAATTGCCAGTTTACCAGCTCGCCTTACGCACGCCCGGGATCTGGCCTGCATAGGCCAGTTCGCGGAAGCAAACGCGGCAAACGCCATACTTGCGGAGCACGGAATGGGGACGTCCGCAGATACGGCAGCGGGTGTAGGCGCGGGTGGAGAACTTCGCAGGGCGAGCCTGCTTAACCTTCATGCTAGTCTTAGCCACGCTGATTTTCCTCCTTCAATCAGGCCTGGAACGGCATGCCCAGCAGGCGAAGCAGTTCCTTGGCTTCCTCGTCGGTCTTCGCGGTGGTGACGAAGCACATCTCCATGCCGCGGATCTTTTCAACCTTATCGTACTCGATCTCCGGGAAGATCAGCTGCTCGCGAACGCCCAAGGCGTAGTTGCCGCGGCCGTCGAAGGCCTTGGCGGACACGCCGCGGAAGTCGCGCACGCGGGGGAGCACGATGCTGACGAGCTTGTCGGCGAACTCATACATGCGGTCGCCGCGGAGGGTCACCTTCGCACCGACGTTCATGCCGGCGCGCAGCTTGAAGTTCGCGATGGACTTCTTGGACTTGGTCACCAGGGGCTTCTGGCCCGCGATGGTCGCCAGTTCCGTAACCGCCAGCTCCAGCGCCTTGGCGTTGTCCTTGCAATCGCCCAGGCCCATGTTGATAACGATCTTCTCCAGACGCGGAATCTCCATCACGTTCTTGTACTGGAACTTCTGCTGAAGTGCCGGCACAACCTCCGCGCGGTACTTTTCCTGTAATCTAGTCACTGCGCATATCCTCCTTCTCAGTTGTCAAACGCAGCGCCGCACTTCTTGCAAATGCGAACCTTGCGTGCCTTCTCGCCTTCGGTGAACTTGTGCGCGATGCGAGTGGGCTTCTTGCACTTCGGGCATACGAGCATGACTTTGCAGGCGGGGATGGCGGCTTCCTGTTCGATGATGCCGCCCTGCATACCCTGTCCACGGGGCTTCTGGTGCTTCTTCACCATAGCAACGCCTTCAACGACGATCTTGCCCTTGGAGGGATAGGCCTTCTGAACCTTGCCGGTCTTGCCTTTATCTTCGCCGGACATCACCATGACGGTATCGCCGGTCTTAACAAACAGATTGTTCATATTTGTCGTTCCTCCATTACAGCACTTCGGGAGCCAGGGAGACGATCTTCATATAATCCTTCTCGCGAAGCTCGCGTGCCACAGGCCCAAAGATGCGGGTGCCCTTGGGCTGCTTCTGGTCGTTGATGATAACCGCTGCGTTGTCGTCGAAGCGGATGTAGGTGCCGTCGGGACGGCGATACTGCTTCTTGGTGCGTACGATGACGGCCTTGACGACTTCGCCCTTCTTCACTGCGCCGCCGGGGGTCGCAGACTTCACAGAAGCGACGATCACATCGCCAACGCCAGCCGTGCGGCGGAAAGAGCCGCCCAGCACGCGGAAGCACATGATTTCCTTTGCGCCGGAATTATCGGCCACCTTCAAACGAGTTTGAGGCTGAATCATTTTTTCTTCCTCCTTGTCTGGTTAATCGGCTTACTTCGCCTTTTCGATGATCTCAACAAGACGCCAGCGCTTGTCCTTGGACAGCGGGCGGGTCTCCATGATGCGAACGGTGTCGCCGATGCCGCACTCGTTCTTCTCGTCATGGGCCTTGATCTTGATGGTACGGTTCATAATTTTGCCGTACAGCGGGTGCTTCACGCGGGTGCGAATCTCAACCACGATGGTCTTGTCCATCTTGTCGGAAACAACCACGCCGGTACGAGTTTTGCGCAATGCTCTTACTTCAGCCATTTTGTGTTGCCTCCTTATGCCTTGCCGGCCAGTTCACGCTGACGCATGATGGTCTTGACTCGTGCGATATCCTTCTTGCATTCGCGAATCGCCGCGGTGTTCTCGAGCTGACCGGTCGCCAGCTGGAAGCGCAGGTTCAGAAGCTCGCTCTTCTTGGCCTTCAGGTCGGTTTCGAGCTCGGCCAGGGTCTTCTGCTTCAGGTTGTTCAGTTCGTCCTTAGTCTTCACTGCTCGTCACCACCAATCTTTTCTTCTTCACGCTTGATTACCTTGGACTTGATGGGCAGCTTGTGGGAAGCCAGACGCAGCGCCTCGCGGGCAACATCTTCGGAAACGCCCTTGATCTCGAACAGCACGCGGCCGGGCTTGATCACTGCGACCCAGTACTCCGGAGCGCCCTTACCGGAACCCATTCGGGTCTCAGCCGGCTTTGCAGTCACGGGCTTGTCCGGGAAAATCTTGATCCACACCTGGCCACCGCGCTTGGTGTAGCGGGTCATGGCCTGACGGGCGGCTTCGATCTGATTGGAGGTGATCCAGCCGGGCTGGGTGGCAACCAGGCCGAAATCGCCGTAAGCGAGGAAATTGCCGCGCTGGGCCTTGCCCTTCATGCGGCCGCGCATCTGCTTGCGATGCTTAACTCTCTTGGGCATCAGCATGACTTATTTTCCTCCTTCCTTAGCTTCGGTTCTGTCGTTGTTGCGGGGCGCGCGCTCGCCACGCTCGCCGCGATTGTTGTTGCGGTCGAAGCGGCGACGGCCTTCACGGCGATTGCCGGTGCCGTTGAGCGTAGATTCGCTCATCGCGTTGACCAGCTTGGAGCCCTTGTTGTCCTTGGTCGGGAGAACCTGGCCCTTGTAGATCCACACCTTGACGCCGATGCGGCCGTAGGTCGTCTTGGCCTCAGCGAAGCCATAGTCGATGTGGGCGCGCAGGGTCTGAAGCGGAATGCTGCCCTCGTGGTAGCCCTCGGAGCGCGCGATATCGGCGCCGCCCAGACGGCCGGACACGGTGGTCTTGATTCCCTTGGCGCCGCTCTTCATGGCGCGGCCGATCGTCTGCTTCATGGCACGACGGAAGGAAACGCGCTTTTCGAGCTGCTGGGCGATGTTTTCGGCGACCAGCTGAGCGTCGATATCGGGGTTCTTGATCTCGATGATGTCAAGCTGAACCTGCTTGCCGGTGAACTCCTCAACTTCCTTCTTGAGGGCTTCCACGCCGGCGCCGCCCTTGCCGATGACGATGCCCGGCTTCGCGGTGTAGACGATCACGTGAAGCTTTTCTCCGGCGCGCTGAAGATCGATGTGGGAGATACCCGCCTGATTCAGCTTTTCCTTGAGCATCTTGCGGAGGTTGTAGTCCTCGATAAGATTGTTGGAGAAATCCTTCTTCCCTGCGTACCACTTGGTGCTCCAGTCAATGATAACACCAACGCGTGCGCCATGGGGATTAACTTTCTGTCCCATTTTTAATCCTCCCTCACTTCTGGTCGAGCACGATCGTAATGTGGCTGGTGTGCTTCTTGATCATGTCGGCACGACCGTGGGAACGCGCCCAGTAACGCTTCAGGGTCGGGCCCTGGTTGGCGTACACTTCCGCCACGTACAGGCTGGAGCGATCCATCTCCTTGTACTCGGCGTTCGCGATCGCGCTGTTCAGCAGCTTTTCAACCACCGGCGCGGCGCTCTTGGGCGTATACATGAGGATTGCCAGCGCATCGTCAACCTGCTTGCCGCGGATCAGATCCACAACGATCTTCGCCTTGCGGGGCGCAACGCGGACGTACTTGGCAGTCGCGCGCGGGCGCTTGTCGGCATTGGCCTGACGCGCCGCGGCCTTCTCTTTTACACGAGTTGCCATATCTTTTCTCTCCTTCCGTTACTTGCGGGATGACGCTTTTTCACCGGCGTGTCCCCTGAAAGTACGGGTGGGGGCGAATTCGCCGAACTTGTGTCCGACCATATCCTCGGTCACGTAGACCGGAACATGCCTGCGGCCGTCATGGACGGCAACCGTATGTCCGATGAACTGCGGGAAAATGGTGGAAGAGCGGGACCAGGTCTTGAGAACCTTCTTCTCGCCGGCCGCATTCAGTTCCTCAACGCGCTTCAGCAGCACAGGCTGAATGAACGGGCCCTTCTTAACAGATCTGCTCATTAAGGTTTGCCTCCTTTCAGGCTTACTTCTTCTTGGACTTGCGGCTGATGATCAGCTTGTCAGAATACTTGCGATGCTTGCGGGTCTTGACGCCCTGGGTCTTCTTGCCCCACGGAGACATCGGAGCAGGCATGCCGACCGGGGACTTGCCTTCGCCGCCGCCGTGCGGATGGTCGCAGGGGTTCATGACCACGCCGCGGACGGTGGGACGGATGCCCATGTGGCGGGAGCGACCGGCCTTACCGACGCGGACGTTGGAGTGATCGGTGTTGCCAACCTGACCGACGGTCGCGCGGGCGTTCATGGCCACCTTGCGAACCTCGCCGGAGGGCAGGCGAACCTGGGCGTAGGCGCCTTCCTTGGCCATCAGCTGCGCGGCGGTGCCGGCGGAGCGGACCATCTGGCCGCCGCGGCCAACCTTGATCTCCACATTGTGGATCAGGGTGCCCAGCGGGATGTTCTCGATCGGCAGGCAGTTGCCGGGCTTGATGTCGGCGTCGGGGCCGCTCATCACGGTGTCGCCAACCTTGAGGCCCAGAGGAGCCAGGATGTAGCGCTTCTCGCCGTCTGCATAGTAGAGCAGCGCGATGAAGCAGGTGCGGTTCGGATCGTACTCGATGGCCTTGACGGTCGCCGGGATGCCGTCCTTGTTGCGCTTGAAGTCAATGATACGATACTTTCTGCGTGCGCCGCCGCCCTGATGACGAACGGTGATCTTGCCGTGATGGTTGCGGCCAGCCTTGTGACGCAGATCGGTCACCAGAGAGCGCTCGGGCTCCTTCTTGGTGATCTCTTCGAAGGTCAGAACCGACATGAAGCGCCGTGCGGGCGAAGTCGGCTTGTACACTCGAATTGCCATGGTGTTTTCTCCCCTTTTCTTTACTTGGTTCTTTATCGGCGAACCTGCCATTGTTGGAAGGTCAGTGCCTTCCTGGGGTGGGCCCTATATTATAGAAGAAATTATGCTTCTTCCTCGGCCATGCCCTCGAAGAACGGGATGCCCTTGGAATCCTTCTTCAGGGTGACGATGGCCTTCTTGACCTCGGGGGTGCGGCCCTG
>JAUNNK010000007.1 GCA_030537335.1 Clostridia bacterium
CCGTGACCGACGCGGAGTTCGACTCCCGCCTGATCCCGGAGAGCTACATCTCCCTTCGCAACGTGGTGCGCCTGCCCTACGCCGCCACCACGCTGGACGTGGACGGTGCGGCCCGCAGCTTCTCGCCCCAGCATCCGGTGCTCCTGGTGGACAACCAGTGCGCCATCGTGGCGGGCACTTCGCTACTCAACGCCTTCGACCGCCTGGAGGTGCTGGAGTACAGCGCCGCCGCCATCATCGCCGCCAAGGACATCGGCCAGCTGGTGCTGATCTCCGACGAGGAGATTCGCGATCTGAAGGTCGCCTTCAAGCTGACCGACGGCGAGGAATAAGCTTCCATCCAAAGCCTGAATATGCCAGGAGTCATCCCCCGATTGCATCTCGCGGTCGGGGGCCTGCGTTTTTGGCCGATTTCGCCGTCCTGATAAAAAATCTTTCAAAACCTGTTGACAAAGGCCCGGACATGGAATATAATACCTACAATTCCGGTATGTAATTATGGTTTATTTGACCGGGCATTGAAGCGAACGAATGGAAGGGAGCAGGATCACATGGGCATCTATCAGAGGATTACGGATCTGATCGGCGGCACGCCGCTGCTTGAGCTGGGCAATTACGAAAGGAAGAACGGTCTGGAGGCGACGCTGCTGGCCAAGCTGGAGTACTTCAATCCGGCGGGCTCCATCAAGGATCGCATCGCCCGGGCCATGCTGGACGACGCAGAGGCGAAGGGCGTTCTAAAGCCCGGCGCGGTCATCATCGAGCCGACCAGCGGCAACACGGGCATCGGCCTGGCGGCGGTGGGCGCGTCCCGGGGCTACAGGGTGATCCTCACCATGCCGGAGACGATGAGCGTGGAGCGCCGCAACCTGCTGAAGGCCTACGGCGCGGAGCTGGTGCTCACCGACGGCAGCAAGGGCATGAAGGGCGCGATTGCGAAGGCGCAGGAGCTGGCGGAGGCCACGCCGAGCAGCTTCATTCCCGGCCAGTTCACCAACCCGGCCAACCCGGAGGTTCACCGCAGAACCACCGGCCCGGAGATCTGGGCGGACACCGAGGGCAAGGTGGACATCTTCGTGGCGGGCGTTGGCACCGGCGGCACCATCACCGGCGTGGGCGAGTACCTGAAGTCCCAGAACCCCAATGTGAAGATCGTGGCCGTGGAGCCTGCGGGATCCCCGGTGCTCTCCCAGGGCAAGAGCGGTCCGCACAAGATCCAGGGCATCGGCGCGGGCTTCGTGCCGGAGACCCTGAACACCGCCGTCTACGACGAGGTCATCGCCGTGGAGAACGACGCAGCCTTCGCCGTGGGGCGCGAGATTGCCCGCACCGAGGGCATCCTGGTGGGCATCTCCTCCGGCGCGGCGCTCTACGCCGCCACCGAGCTTGCAAAGCGTCCGGAGAACAAGGGCAAGGTCATCGTGGCGCTGCTGCCGGACACCGGCGACCGCTACCTGTCCACGCCGCTGTTTGCGGAATGAGCGGCGGAATCTGAAATAAGCGAATCAAAGTCCGAATTCCATAAGGAAGCCCGAAGCCGAACAGGAAAACATCCCGTCCGGCTTCTGTTTTTTCTCTGAATGATTGACAGGTGCCGCTGAACGGGACGTGGATGGACGCGAAATCTACGTTATGCGCACACGTTGACCTACGATTGTCCCGATGCTATAATGAATCAGAAATCCTGAAAGGATGCGGATGTATGAAAAAGCTCTCGATTCTGTTGACGCTGGTTCTCGTTTTGCAGGGCTTGTTCCTTGCGACTGCGCTGGGAGAGGGCGAAACCCATGCCAGTGGCGACTTTGAATATGTCCTGCTGGATGACGGAACGGCTGAGATCACAGCATATACGGGCGGTTCCGCGAAGCTGGACATTCCGGCCCAGCTGGATGGCCACGCCGTCTCCTCCATTGGTTCAGCGGCGTTTTTCTACTGCACATCCCTGGAGGAAGTCACCATTCCGGACGGTGTAACCTCCATTTGTGATGGGGCGTTCAGCTGGTGCCTGCACCTGACCCGTGCATCCATTCCCGAGGGTGTGGTCTCCATCGGAGAGGGAGCGTTCAACGAATGCCTCGACCTGCGCGAGATTTCCATCCCGAACAGTGTGGTTTCCATCGGCGACACTGCCTTTTCCCTGTGCGATTCTCTGACAAAGATTGTTATCCCGGACAGTGTGGTTTCTCTGGGGATCAATCCCTTTTACAATTGCATGTCGCTGACGGAGATCATTGTTTCCACGGAGCATCCCGCGCTGACCACGTTGGATGGCGTGCTGTTTGACAAGACCGGTACAGAGCTGATTTGTTATCCCTGCGGTCTGCCGGCCAGGAGCTATACTGTGCCACAGGGTACCATCTCCATCGGCGATTCTGCATTTACCGGCTGCGAATCCCTGACTGAGGTCTCCATCCCCGAAGGCGTCGCCTCCATTGGCAATCTTGTGTTCGCTTCCTGTGATTCTCTCATCAGGATCAATATTCCGGACAGTGCGGTCTCCATCGGCAGCAATCCCTTCAATTACTGCGATCAACTGACGGAAATCCAGGTGTCCCCGAACCATCCCATGCTGGAAACCATCGACGGTGCGCTTTTTAACAAGGGTGAAAAGAGGTTAATCTTCTATCCGCGCGCCTTTACGGGCGAAAGCTATGCAGTTCCCCAGGGTACCCTTGCCATTGACGACACGGCCTTCTCCGGCTGCACTTCCCTGCGCGAAATCGTTCTGCCGGATGGCCTGATCTCCATCGGCGAATACGCCTTTACCAGCTGCACCTCCCTGTGTAGCATTAACATCCCTGACAGCGTCGCCTCCATCAGCAAAGGTGCGTTTCACAATTGCGCTTCCTTGACCGATCTCGCCATTCCCGACAGCGTGACCTTCATTGACGACGGCGCGTTTACCAAGTGCAACGCTCTGACGCTCACCGTGACCCCCGGTTCCTATGCGGAGAGCTACGCGAAGGAAAGCGGAATTCCCTATGTCTGCTCCGGGGCGAATGGCTGAATTAGCGACCACGTCCACAAAAAACCGGCAGCGAACTGCATTCGTTCGCTGCCGGTCGTCATGTCTCTATGGCAAATCAGCCGTCGATGTCCACCCAATCGTAGCCGAGGTAGGTGGTGAAGGCCTCCTTGAGAACCTCCTTGTAGTGGCCCTCGCAGACGGAGGTGTGGTGCTTGAAGCCGCCGCGCGCCAGGCGGATCAGCTTGTTCTGCAGATCCGGGATCTCGCACACGCCCGCGCAGCCGAAGTAGCCGTCCTCGATCTCGTCGGCGGTGAAGTTCGCCTCGGAAGCGTAGATCACGATCTTGCCATCCTTGGTCTGGCAGTTGGAGATGGTGGTGGGCATGGCCTTGATGCGGCCCTCGTTGCAGCCCCAGCCGGAGCCGGGATCGTTCTTGGCGAACATCTTATGCTCGGTGACGTGGCCCTTGCAGGTCATCAGGCTCTGGGCGACCGGGCCGCAGTGGAACAGCACGACCTTGTTTTCCTCGTCGCCGTAGTTGTTGTTCCAGTCCAGCACGGCGCAGGGGCCCTCGCTGGCCAGCGCCATGGCGCGCATGGTGATGGCGGAGCACATGTCGATCTCGCAGGAGGCGGGGATGCCGCGGTCGTTCAGGTCAGACAGCAGCACGCAGGGGCACACGCGCAGGTAGGTCTCCATCTCGTTCCAGCAGCGCAGCGCCAGGGCGTCCAGCTGATACTCCTCAATGTACCAGTCCAGCACGCAGCTGATCTTTGCCAGGGTCAGCTTGTTGGCGGCGGGTACGGCGGAGAAATCGGTGTAGTTCTCCAGGTGGGCGATCTTGGCGACGACCTTCTCGTCGTCGTCCTTCATGGCGGCGACCATGTTGAACAGCTCGGACAGGTCGAAGGATTCCACGTTGATGCCGTGCTTCTGCATGGCGATCTCATCGAAGCGCACGGTCTTGAACGCGGTGGTGCGCGCGCCGATGCAGCCCAGGTTGAAGCGCTTCATGCCGTTGACCACGCGGCAGATGGCGGCGAAGTCGCGCAGGTTCTCCTGGAACTTGGGGCTCAGCGGATGCACCACGTGGGGCTTGAGCACCGTGAAGGGCACCTCGTACTGGGTGAACACGTCGGTGACGGAGAACTTGCCGCAGTAGGCGTCGCGGCGATGGGCGAAGTCCATCTTGCCGATCTCGTCCGGATAGGCCTGCATCAGAATCGGCACGCCCGCGTCCTGCAACGCGACGATCGCGCCGTTCTCGTCGGCGAAGATGGGCATGGAGAAGATCACGCCGTCGTACTCGCCCTGATGCTTCTTCAGCCACTCGGCGTAGAGCTTGCCCTCGGCGCGGGTCTCCACGCCGCCGTAGCGGGTCAGCTCCGCGTCCATCATGATGTAGTCGTAGCCCGCATCAGTCACGGCCTTGACCATGTCGTCGCGCGCGCCGTAGATCAGTTCGCCGGGCATGAAGCCGCGGTTGCAGAAGCAGAGTGCAAAGGTCATCTTCTTTTTCATGGGGTTCATTCCTCCTGTATCTGAATCTTTCCTGTCAGAGGTTCCGTCTGAGATTCCGCCTGTGTGCGGAGCTGCTTCTATTATATCCGCTAACGCAAACGTTTGCAATAGCGGATGAAAGTTTTGGTGGCGCTTCAGCCCTCCAGCCGCCAGCCCCAGTCGTTGTGATAGATCATCTGCTTGGTCATGCCGCCGTCCACGCAGATGTTTTCGCCGGTGATGAACCCCGCCATGTCGCTGCACAGATATAGCGCAAGGTTCGCGATGTCCAGCGGATTGCCCACCCGTCCGGCGGGCTGCTGGGTCGCGTCCGGGCCATCGTAGACGGTGTAGGCGGTGTCGATCCAGCCCGGCGAGATGGAATTGACCCGCACCCGCCCGGCAAGGCTCACCGCCAGCGCGTGGGTCAGCGCCGCAATGCCGCCCTTGGCCGCGGTGTAGCTCTCGGTCTGGGGCTGGCTCATCCGGTCGCGGGTGGAGGAGATGTTCACGATGGCCGCGCCCGGCGCAAAGTGGGGCAGCAGCAGCTTCGTGAGATAGAAGGGCGCAGCCACGCCCACCTGCAGGGCGTAGTTGAACTGTTCCCAGCTGCAATCGTTGATGCCGTGCATCTCCGGCAGGGCGTTGTTGATCAGATAGTCGATCCTCACGCCGCCTGCGGTGATCTGGGAAACGAAGTCCTCCAGCACCGCTGGGTCGGAGATATCGCCCACGTAGTGGTCGCCGGGGGCGACGTCGATCACATGTACCCGCGCGCCGCAGCGCACAAATTCCTCGGCGATGCAGCGGCCGATGCCCCGCGCGCCGCCCGTCACCACCGCCGTTTTGTTCTCAAAGCAGAAAGCATGCATTGGCAATTCCTCCATAAATACGCTTTTGTGCAGAATATTCTGCCGGCGGGGCGTTTTCCCCTCCCATTTCCTCAAAATTTCACAATTCCACCCTTGCAAAAGCTGTCAGGATGCGTATAATTAACTATTAGCGCATCCTTGCCACGGCAAACCGACCGTGGCCAAAGTCCATAAGGAGGTGAAACACATGAATCAATACGAAGTCATGTACGTCATTGACGCAGCGCTGGAGGACAGCGCTCGCATCGAACTGATCGACCGTTTTTCCGATCTGGTCAAGAAGAATGGCGGCGAAATCGACCGTGTCGACGAGTGGGGCAAGCGCCGTCTGGCCTATGCCATCAATTACAAGACCGAGGGTTACTATGTGCTGATGTACATCAAGGCGCCCTCTGAGCTGCCGAAGGAACTGGAGCGCAACTTCCAGATCAACGACAAGATCCTTCGCTCCCTCGTGATCCGCTATGAAGGCGAAGTGCCCGCCAAGCGCGAGCCGCTGAAGCCCTACGCCGCCCGCGAAGCCGCAGCTCCGGCAGAAGCCGCCGCTGAGGTCGCTCCCGTTGTTGAGGCTCCCGCCCCGGCAGTGGTTGACGACGAGAAGCCTGAGTCGGAAGCCGAATAAGTTTCAGCCCAACGAAGGCAGGTGCAAATCATGAACAAAGCTATTTTGATCGGTAACCTCGCAAACGATCCCGAGAGCCGCACCACGTCCTCCGGAATTGCCCAGTGCACGTTCCGCTTGGCCGTGCAGCGCCGCTTTGCCAACCAGCAGGGCGTGCGCGAGGCCGACTTTCTGACCATCGTTTGCTGGCGGCAGACTGCGGAGCTCTGCGCCCGCTATCTGTCCAAGGGCCGCAAGGTCGCGGTGGAAGGCAGCATTCAGACCCGTTCCTATGATGCGCAGGACGGCACGAAGCGCTACGTCACCGAGATTGTTGCCGACAATGTGGAGTTTCTTGGATCCCGCGAGGACGGCGGCAGCCGCCAGGGCAATTACGCCCCCGCATCTCCCGCACCCGCGCCCAGAAACGCCGCTCCGGCAAGCAGCGACTTTACCGAGGTTGACGACGACGAGCTTCCGTTCTGACCGGGAAACGGCCCTCGGGCCGAAGCTCCCACTTCTTGAATCTAATAGGAGGAACGAAACATGTCTGAAGATAGAGGCGATCGCGTACGCCGTCCCCGTGGCCGCAAGCCGCGCCGGAAGGTATGCCAGTTCTGCGTTGAAAAGGTTCAGCACATCGATTACAAGGATGTTGCAAGACTTCGCCGCTTCACCAGCGAGCGCGGCAAGATCCTGCCCCGCCGCATGACCGGCACCTGTGCGAAGCATCAGCGTCAGCTGTCCACCGCCATCAAGCGCGCCCGGACCATCGCTCTGATGCCCTACGTGTCCGAATAAGCGGATTGCAGAAGGCGTTCTGAACGAACGTACATCCCAAAACCCGTCTCCGTGGAACCACGGAGGCGGGTTTAATGCATTGAAAAACTCCCGTTTTTCAATGCGCTGGGCCGGTTGCCTAAAATTCTGCGGAATTTCCGGGCGGCAACCGGAACGGGAACGCATTTTTCTCCGCAAATGATATTTGCTCTCAAAAAATGCCGGAAGTGACGTACACGCCGTCACTTCCGATTTTACAGGCTGTTCTGCGCAGCTTTATCAACAAACTGAATCCGTCTCCGTGGAACCGCGGAGGCGGGTTTTTCGTCTATATTATGGAAGTAACGTGCATTTCGGCTCCAATTCGCCCACTAAAGGCGGCGCGAGTGTGAAAAAAGCGGGGCGGTTTACGCGTCCGCTTGCAGGAGGGGGCGCATCTGCGCTACAATGGATACAGATTCCGTCGGAACCACAGGAGGTTACAGCATGAAGAAATTCTGGGCGCTGCTGCTGGCGCTTGTGATGCTCTCCGCGCAGGCCGCGCTTGCGGAGGAAACCGCGCCGGTGTTTGCGGTCGGGGAGCTCAGCGGCAATTTCAATCCCTTCTTCGCCGAAGCGGAGGGCGACCGCCTGGTCGCGCAGCTGGCCAACGGTTCGCTGCTGGCCACCGCCCGGGGCGGCGATATTGTGCGCAGCGGCATTTCGGGCGAGACGATTTCCTTTGATACCACGCCCTACGACTACACATCTCTTGCCGACGTGGAGGTCGCGGTTAACGCGGACGGCAGCGCGGATTACACGCTGACCCTGCGCGAGGACGCATGCTTCTCCGACGGCACGCCGGTGACGATTGCCGACGTGATCTTTTCCATCTACGTCCGCGCGGACGCGGACTATGACGGCCCCTGCAGCCTTGCGGGGCTGCCCATCGAGGGCCTGGAGGCCTATCGCGGCGGCCTGAAGCGGCTGGACGAGCTGCTGCTGGCGGCAGGTCGGGACAACAGCGACTTCCGCCTCTGGGATGCGGATACCCAGGCGGCGTTCTGGGCGGACATTGACGCGGCGGGCGTGCAGCTCTGCCAGGAGATCGTGGACTACTGCCTGGAGACCTACCTGAACGATTACGCCGCGGTGATCGGCTGTTCCCCGGAGGAGATCCGCGACGATTCCGCGCTCCAGCTGGAGTTCGCCATGGTGCTCTGGGGCTACGAGCAGGATTACTTCGACGGCGCGGCCACGGCGGACTTCTGGGCGGCCATCCTGAACGCCTACGACGGCGACGTGGCCGTGGCGGAGAGCACCGAGCGCGTCTCCACGCCGCTGAAGGACTTCATCGAGGGCTACGAGGAGAAGTACGGCGCGCAGATTTCCGTGGACGGTGGCGCGGCGAACATCTCCGGCGTGACCCTGCTCACCCGCAGCGACGATAGCGGATTGCGCATTCATGCCACGCAGTACGACCCCGCCATACTGCCTGCGCTGGCGGCGTGCATCGCACCCCTGCACGTCTACGGCGATCCGGCGCTCTACGATTACGAGAACAATTCCTTCGGCTTCATCCGGGGCGACCTGCGCGCGGTGCGCGCCGTACAGGATGCGCATGTGGGCTGCGGCCCCTACGTGGTGGAGAGCAGCGACGAGACGGGCGCAACCCTGCGGGCGAACGAATATTACTTCAGGGGCGCGCTGCCCGTGCAGAACCTGCGCCTTGCGGCGTATGATGGGAGCGCTGGCCTGAACGCCGTGCTGAGCGGCGAGGCTGCGCTGACCGTGACGGAGCTGGACGGCGACACCATCGAAGCCATCTATGCCGCCAACGACGGCGAGGGCCTCAGCGGAGCCTGCGCGGACACGCTGCTGGTGGACGCGCCGGAATACGTCTACCTGGGCATGAACGTGGAGCAGGTGAAGGTGGGCGACGACGCGGGCTCCCCCGCCTCGATGGCGCTGCGCAGGGCGCTGATGACGGTGCTGGCGGCGCAGCGCGAGGAGATGGTTGCCCGGGAGCTGGGCGACGCGGCCTTCGTGATCGAATATCCCGTGCTCAGCAGCAGCTGGGCCGCGCCCGGGCTGGAGGACGAGGGCTACGAGCTCTGCTATTCCCGCAATGCGGCGGGCGCGCCGGTCTATGACGATGAACTGAGCGACGACGCGCGCCACGAAGCCGCGCTGAACGCCGCCGTGGATTACCTTGAACGCGCGGGCTTTACCTGGGACGAGGCCGAACAGCGCTTCACCGCCGCGCCGGAGGGCGCTTCCATGGAGTATCTGTGCTCGGTTGCGGAGAAGGATCCCGCCGCGACGCTGGTGGAGGCCGCCGCGGAGCAGCTTGCGCAGATCGGAATCACGCTGCGGCTGCGCACGCTGAGCCAGGACGAGCTGGACGCGGCGCTGGTTGCCGGCGGCGCGCAGCTGTGGATAACGGCGCAGGCCTGCGGCAGCGAACCCGCGCTGTACGCCCAGTACCACTCCGACAACGTGGGCAGCAGCAACTTCTTCCGCATCGCCGACGGCGAGCTGGACGGGCACATCATGGATTACCTGTCCAGCGATGCGCTGGAATCCCGCCGCGCAAGCTGCAAGGCCGCGCTGGACGTGGCCATGGAATGGGGCTGCGTGCTGCCGCTTTATCAGCCCTGCCTGGGCGTGGTGACAAACGTCGATCAACTGGACTGCGACAGCCTTCCCGAGGACATGACCCCCTTCTACGGCTGGTGGGCCGAGCCGGAGCACATCGCTCTGAAGTGACGCAGACAGAATTTCACCCCCTGCTGTTGACGGCAGGGGGTAACATATTTTTGGAAGTGTGTGCACCCGTCACGATGCTGCGCCGTCCTTGAAGCGCACCTCCCAGCCCTCCAGGTGGGAGTAGCCCTTCTCGGCGGCGTCGGGGGGAATCTGCATGTAGTCGCCGTAGAGGTTGCGCAGATAGGTCTCGTAGCCGACGGGCGCGGGGAAGTCCCGGTCCTCGAAGCGCAGCATCACTGCGCGGTCCATGCAGCTGCGCGCGATGCACTCCCGATCCCAGTAGTGCACGGCCATGCTGGCGGCGACGTATTCGCACTTGTCGAAGTCGTAGCGGCAGACGGCGCGCTCCAGCCGCCGGGCAAAGAAGCGCGGGCCGATGGGCCGGGCGATCCAGCCCAGCATGCGCTTGACCATCAGGTGCTTTTCGTGGGGCAGGAAAACCTTGCGCCGGGCGGCGCTGCGCAGCGCCTCGATGGCCTTGAGCCTTTTGAAGAAGCGCTTCCGGGCGGACGCGCCCTCGGGCAGGCCGTCGATGGGGAACACGTCCAGGAACACGCCCATGGGTTTCTCCTTCGAGGTGATCTGGATCAATTCGGTGTTCACATCCCAGATGCGCGCATAGGGACGAATCCAGTCCGGATCGGTCTGGAGCGAACCCACGCGGTACTTTTCGGGGTATGCCGCGCCGAAGCCCGCGATCAGGCGCTCGTAGTCCCTGCGGGGCAGCATGACGTCCACGTCGTCGTCCCAGGGGATGAAGCCCCTGTGCCGCACCGCGCCCAGACAGGTGCCCCCGGAGAGGTAGTAGCGGATGCCATTTGCGCGGCAGTAGTCGTCCACGTCGCAGAGGATGGCGTAGGAGAGTTTTTGCAGCTGTTGAACCAGTTCCTTCATTGCATCATTCCTCCGCAAAGCGCACCTCGTGGCTCTTGCGCTGATCCTCGGGGGGCAGCTTCATGTAGTCGCCGTAGATGGAGGTCAGGTAGTCCTCCGCGGCCTCGGGGATGGACGCCTGCAGGCCCTCGAATTCGGTCGTGCGGCTGCCGCCCAGCTGGATGTGGGGCACGATCTCCCGCTTGCCGTAGCAGCCGGAGAAGTTCCAGGCATAGGCGCTTGTATCGTAGTCGTAGCGCTGAAGCGCCCGATCCAGCTTCTTGAGCCGCTTGTCCGCGTTCATCAGCCGTCCGATGCGGGTGAGCTGGGCGAAGCGGATCAAAAAGCGCTCCGAGAGGGGGCGGTTTGTGCGGTTGGTGGTCACGTAGTCGATCTGGGTGAACTTGTACAGCGCCTTGGCAAGCTTCACCCGGAACACCTGCAGCTTTCGCAGCAGCGGGTTCCCCGGCAGGCCGTCCAGCGGAAACACATCCATCCACACGCCGATCACCGCCGTGTACTGGCCGTGATCCCAGTAGATCTTCTTTTTGTTGTTGATCAGCCGGGTGAAGTAGCACTTGTAGTTCGGATCGGAGGTCATGGTCTTGACGTCCATGTGCGCAGGGAGGTAGTCCTTCGCGATCTTCACGAAGCGGTTGTAGTCCGGGCGGGGCAGACCCACGTCGATGTCGTCGTCCCAGGGAATGAAGCCCTTGTGGCGCATCGCGCCCAGCAGCGAACCGCCGATCAGATAGTAGCGCAGATGGTTCTTCTCGCAGATATCCATCAGCATCCGCAGGTTTTCCAGCTCGATCCCCTGAAGCAGCTTCAGCTGCGCGCTCTGTTCCATGCTCGTATCCTCACTTTGCGTCGTTCATCTGCGCGTCCGGGTCATTGCGCACGATCTCCTCGCCGCTCCTGTCCTTCAATTGTGCCTGGGAGGCCGCGCTCAGGCCGTTGCAGATCTCGCCGTGCAGATCGCAGGTGCTGCACGCGTCCAGCTCGGCCTTGCTGACCTTTCCGTCGCGGTAGTCCCGCACGATCTTGTTCTCGTACATGCTGTACTTCTTTTTCTTCCAGAAGCGCAGGAACTTGTGGCGCACCACCCACCATGCGGGCTTTATGATGTACTTGTGCATCGCCGGGGACGCCGAGCCGATCATCCAGCAGTTGCGCTCACACGCGCGCACCTTTTTGCGCACCTGTTCGGCCTCCGGGCTGTTCCACAGCTCGTCCCAGCTCTGCTTGTTCAGGTTGCCCATGACCTCCTTGTCCTTCGTGCCGTTGCAGGGCATCACGTCGCCGTAGGGGTCGATGAAGAAGGTGTCGAAGCTCATGTCGCAGGGCAGCAGGCGCTTCTGGCCGTAGATGTAGTTGATCAGGCCGTGGTTGAAGTAGGCCCGGAACCACTTCTTGGGCTGGTTGGATTTGAGCAGCTCGTTGATCAGGTCCTCGAAGTTCTGCGCCACCATGGGCCGGTCGTGGATGATGTTGCGGGATTCCACGAAGTAGAAGCTGTTGTGCAGCGAGGCCGTGGCGAACTCCATGTTCATTTCGTCGGAGAGCCTGTACAGCGGAACCAGATCGGCTGCGTTGCGGTCCTGCACCGTCATGCCGAAGCCCACGTCCTTCATGCCCATCTCCACCAGCTTCTTGAGCGTGGTGTAGCCCCGGTTGAAGCCGTCGGGAAGGCCGCGAATCTCGTTGTTGGCCTGCTCCAGGCCCTCGATGGAGATGCGGATGCCCACCTTCGGGAACTCCCGGCACAGATCGATGATGCGATCGGTGAAGAAGCCGTTGGTGGAGATCACGATGCGGTCGCTCTTTTTGGAAAGCTCCGCCACGATTTCCTTCAGGTCGGTGCGGATGAAGGGCTCGCCGCCGGTGATGTTGGTGAAGTACATCTCCGGAAGCTTGCGGATGGTCTCGATGGACAGCTCCTCCTCCGGTCGGGAGGGGGCCTTGTAGCGGCTGCACATGTTGCAGCGCGCGTTGCAGCGGTAGGTGACGATCACCGTTCCGTTGAGTTTCTTAGCCATGGGGTTTCCCCTCCTCTCCGCGGTAGAGCGCAAGGGTCTGCGCAACCACGCTGTCCCAATTGTATTTTTCACAGATAGAATCCGCCGCACCCGCACGGTACTGCGCAACCAGCGCAGGTTCGTCGATGAGCCGCTGCAGCTTCTCCGCCAGATCGTCCGCGTCGCCCGCGTGGAAGGTTTCCCCGTGGCCCGCAAGCAGGTCGGCGCACTCCGGGATGTCGGAGGTCAGGCAGCAGTTGCCGTAGCTCAGGGCCTCCATCAGGCTCAGCGGCATGCCCTCCAGAAGCGAGGGCAGGGTGTAGATGCAGGCGTTGCCGTACAGCTCGGAGAGCAGCTGGCCCTGCACGAAGCCGGTGAACAGGATGCGCTCGTCCCCTGCCGCCAGTGCTTTCAGCTCCGCGACAAAGCCGTCGGTGTCCGAACCGCCGCCCGCGATCACCAGCTTCTTGTCGGTGCGCACCCTGCGGAAGCCCTCGATCAGCGTGCGCAGGCCCTTCTCCGGCACCAGCCGTCCCAGAAACAGGATGTAATCGTTCCCCCGAAGGCCGAACTGTTTGCAAATCAGCTCGGGCTTAAGATGCTCCGGGCGGTTCACGCCGTTGGGGATCAGGATCGCGTCCCGATGGAAGGTCTCTTTGAAGTATCTCTGGTCGCCGCGGTTGAGCACGATCAGCGCGTCGGCATATTTCGCGGCGCATTTCGCGCCCAGCAGCAGGTAGCGCCTGGCGAAGCGGCCCCACTTGGCGCGGTCGTGATCCAGGCCGTGGATGGTGGCCACGCAGCGCTTGCCGAAGAGCCTGGGCAGCCAGATCATGGCGCAGGGGCCCTCGGCGTGGAAGTGCACCACGTCGTAGCGGCCGAGGGCCGCGCGGATGGACGCAAAGAAGGAGGAACTCATGGCGGCGAGGCCCTTTATATCGATGGTGCACACGCTGCGCAGGCGAATGCCGCGATACTCCCGCATGGGGGCCGCGTCAAACGCCCGTCCGGCGATGTGCCTGCCGCGACGGTTGTAGCAGGTCACGCGGTGGCCCAGCTGCACCATGCGCGTGCACAGCTCCTCCACCACAATTTCAATGCCGCCCTCTCGGGAGGGGATGCGCTTGTGGCCCAGCATGGCGATGTTCAGTTGTCGCTTCGTGTTGCCCATATGCCTACCTGTCCCACTGTACTGTGGGTACAATTATAGCACCCTTGGAAAAGGGAAATCAAGCAAGGGACTGCAAAGGCATGAAAATGGCGAAAAATGTTCAAAAAGAGCCTCAGACTGCCTGGGAGGCCGTCAGTCCTCGCACAATACAAACGAACCCGGCGGCATGTGCGTCGGGTTCGCGCTTGATTTTGCAGCGGGGGATTTGCGCCCGTCAACAATAATCCGGCGAAGCGGTGGGAATTGGGGTGGAAAGCAGAGGATATTGGGGGATGGGATTAGAGGAAATCCGCTTCGCCGGACGCGGCCGATGCCGCAATATATGGAAACCCTTTGGGGAAGGGTATCACGGGAGGGAGAGGGGCGCGGGGCCGTCTCCGGGATAATCGGGGTCGCGATAGCCGTTCATGATGCTCTCGAACAGCTTCTTGGTGGACGGCGGCGTGTAGCTGATGGCGTTTGCGCCCGCGTCGATGGTTTCGGCCACGGTCTCGTCGCTGGGGCCGCCGGTTGCGATGATGGGCAGGTTCGGGAAGTCCGAGCGGATGTGGCGCACCAGCTCCGGCGTGCGATCCGCCGCCGACACGTTGAGAATCGCCGCACCCGCCTTCACGCGCGCGTCGATGTCCATCTTCTCGGAGACTACGGTGGCGATTACCGGGATGTCGATCACCCGGCGCATCTGTGCGATGGTCTCGTTGGCCATGGGTACGTTTACCACCACGCCGAACGCGCCGTGGGCCTCCGCATCGCGAGCCAGCATCACCGAGCGCGGGCCGTTGGTCACGCCGCCGCCCACGCCGCAGAACACCGGAATGCTGGACGAGGTCACGATGGCGTTGGCGATGCGCTGCTGAGGTGTGAAGGGATATACCGCCAGCACCGCGTCCGCGTTGCAGTTGCAGATGATGGCGATGTCCGTGGAGAACAGCAGCGACTTGATGCGACGGCCCATCACCACAATGCCGCTCGCTCTCCAGATGGTTTCCGGTACGGTGAGGATGTGGCTGCGCAGGTCGCCGTTGACGACGGGAATCTGTCGATCCATGGAAACGCCTCCTTCCGCAAGATGCTTTTTCAGTGTACATTCACTATATACGAGATTTATCAACGGAATATGAACGAAAACGCCCCAACACAATTTTTGTGTGGAGCGTTTGATGCAGATTGAACCGGGACTCAGGCCTGCTTCGCCCGTCCGTAGAGGATGGGATCGGAGATGGTGCGGCGGAAGAAGGTGATCAGCGGGCCCATGAACAGCGCGGTGATGACGGTGCCCAGGCCGGCCCGCGCGCCCAGCGCCACGCCGACGCCGGTGCAGATCAGATCGGAGATGATGCGCACCGCGCGGAAGGGCAGCACATGGCCCAGCACCCTCGGCTTGCAGTCGGAGATGTGCAGCGGAATCGCGTCGTAGGTGGACACGCCCAGATCGGCGGTGTAGTAGAGCGCCGCGGCGATGCAGGTGACCACCACGCCGATGATCAGAAAGACGATGCGCAGCGCCAGCGTGGGATCGGGGTACAGCCGCGTCAGCACGGATTCGGAAAACTCCACGATGTAGCCCAGCAGGAACAGGTTCAGGAAGGTGGAGATGCCGATGTAGTGGCGGTCGAGGAAGAACACCACCGCCAGCTGCACCAGATTGACCAGCATGTACAGCGTGCCGAAGCGGATGGGAATGACATTGGCCAGGCCGTTGGCGAAGCACTGGTAGGGATCCACGCCAAACAGGCTTCGCTTGAAGAAGCCGATGCTGACGCCGGTGAGCAGCATGCCCGCCGCCGCCAGCACCACGCGCAGGGGCAGCTTGTTGTGTTTCTCGTTCATAGGATTTCCTCCGGGTTGCTTTTGCAGTCCGCCGATAATTATACGTTCGGCAGATGAATTTGCAACTGAATTTTCGTAAAATGCGGCTTGCTTTTCTGCGCACGGTGCGGCATAATGAACCCAGCAAACCAATCACTGGAGGAAAACCCCATGGAAGCCATCTTTACCCGCAAACAGACCGTCACCCCCGGCATCTGCGACGCCTCCGGCCGACTGAGCTGCGCGGACACCTTCCGCCTCTTTCAGGACGTGGCCTCCGAGCATGCAGAGCGCATGGGCCTGGGCGGCGTCGCCATGCAGAAAAGGCACGCCTTCTGGATGACCGTGCGCACCCGCGTGCACTTTTACAAAAGACCATGGATGATGCAGGAGGTTGACCTGTCCACCTGGCCCATGGCCCCCGGAAAGATGCGCTGCGACCGCTGCTACCGGCTCTGCGACGGCGAAACCCTGCTGGCCGAGGGCCGCACGGAGTGGTGCGTCTATGACACGCAGTTAAGCGCCGTGCGCAGCACCGAGGGCCTGTTTGACCCGGAGACGGACTTCTCTGGCGAGCTGCTGCTTCCCGCGCCCTACGCGCGCTTCCGCCACGACTTCACCGATGCCGACCGCGCCTGCACGCACGTGGTGCGCGCGTCGGACATCGACGTGGGTCGCCACATGAACAACGTGGCCTACCTGCGCATGCTGATGGACTCCTTCTCCGTTTCCGAGCAGGAGAAGCTGCGCATAACGGAGATGGAGATTCTGTTCTGCATGCCCTGCTTTGAGGGCGAGGAGCTGGACGTGCTGCGCCGCAAGACGGATTACGGCTACGAATTCGGCGTGCGCCGACCCGACGGGCGCTATGCCGCGCTGGCGCTGCTGCGCGCGGAGGCCTGAGCATGTGCGGGCGCTATCGCCTGGATGCGGATCAGCGGGAGCTGGAGGAGATCATCCGCGAGCTGAACCGCCGCGAGGAGAAGGCTGGCGCGGACAAGACGCCGGTCAAGACGAATGGCGACCTGTATCCCGGCGACCGGGTTCCGGTGCTGTGCCGGGGAAGGAGCGGCGGGATCGGGGCCTTCGCCATGGAGTGGGGCTACCGCATGGAGGACGGGCGGCGACTCATCAACGCCCGTCTGGAGACCGCCGCGCAGAAGCCCAGCTTTCGCGACGGCATGCAGAATCGCCGCTGCCTGATGCCCATGAGCGCCTACTACGAGTGGGAGAAGCGCGGAAATAACCGCGTGAAATACCGCATCGCACCCAGAGCGGAGGGTCTGAGCTGTTTGGCGGGCGTCTACCGCCTGGAGGAGGACGGCCCCCGGTTTGCGGTGCTGACCATGGAGGCTGCGGAGGAGATCGCCTTCATTCACGATCGCATGCCTGTGCTGGTGCCCTACGTCGCGCGCGAGGCCTGGCTGCTGCGCGGCGAGCTTCCCCCGCCTCCGGCCGCATGGACGGCGGTGCCGGAGGGCGACGTGCAGCTCACGCTGGACGCGCTGCTGTATCCGCCCGTGTAGGACGGACGGCAAGTCCCGCGCCGCAATTTCAAGACAGGCGTTGCGCACAGGGCCGAAAGGGCGTATAATGTTCTGCGGAATACACAAGCATGGAGGAAAATCCAATGAAGAATCCCGTCGTACGCAGCGCAAATATCCTGCTCCCCGCCGCCGGAGTGGCCCCGGAGAAGTGGGCCGTGGTGGCGGTGGACCAGTACACCTCCCAGCCGGAGTACTGGGACGAGGTGAACCGGATCGTGGGCGACGCGCCCTCGACCCTGCGCCTCACCCTGCCGGAGGTCTATCTGAAGGAGGAGGATGCGCGCATTCCGGCGATGCAGCGCTGCATGCGCGAATATCTCTCCGATGGAACGCTGACAGAAGCCGTTGCCGACGGCTACATCCTGGTGGAGCGCAGCACCGAGTCTGGCGCGCGGCTCGGCCTGATGGCCTGTCTGGATCTGGAGCAGTACGACTTCGCCGCCGGTTCCACCAGCCTGATCCGGGCCACCGAGGGCACGGTGATCGAGCGCGTGCCGCCGCGGGTGAAGATTCGCCGGGGCGCTGCGCTGGAGCTGCCCCACGTGCTGATGCTGGTGGACGATGTAAACTGCCAGCTGATCGAGCCGCTCTACGCCGCGCGCGGGTCGCTGGAAACCGCCTACGACTTTGATTTGATGCAGGGCGGCGGCCATCTGCGGGGCTGGAAGGTTGCGGGCGAGGCCGCCCGACGCGCGGAGGCTGCGCTGGATGCGCTGTATGAGAACTGCAGCGGGCTGATGCTGGCCGTGGGCGACGGCAACCACTCCCTTGCTGCGGCGCGGGCCTACTGGCTGGAGATTCGCGAGCAGCTGCCCGAAAATGAACGCATCGATCATCCCGCGCGCTATGCGCTGGTGGAGATCGAGAACCTGCACAGCCCGGCCATCCAGTTTGAGCCCATTCACCGCGTGGTCACCGGCGTGGATGCAGCTGCGCTGATCGACGATTGCTGCGAACATCTGCGCGCGGTCTGCGGTGCGGGCGAAAATGCGCTGACCCTCGTGACGAAGGGGCGGGAGGTGCAGCTGAACCTCGACAGCCATCCGCTGCGCGTGCTTCAGGCCTGGCTGGACAGGTACCTTGCGGCGCATCCTGAAGCCGAAATCGACTACATCCACGGCGACGAAACGCTGCGCAGCCTTGCGGATCGGGCGGACGCGGTGGGCTTCATGCCCTGCGCCTTCGCCAAGGCCGAGCTCTTCCCCTACATCCGTAAGTTCGGCGTGCTGCCCCGCAAGACCTTCTCCATGGGCCACGCCCACGAGAAGCGCTTCTACATGGAGGCCCGGCGGATCGAAAGGTAAAATGATTGCCCTGCAAGCGAATGCTTGCGGGGCAAAATCATACCTCGGGCAGGTTCAAATCCCCCATGATCTGACTCACGTCGCCGCGCAGGGTCAATGTGGCGCGCTCGTCAGCCTTCGTCTCCTCATTGTTGATGACCACCAGCTCCCGGCCGTGGAAGTAGTCGATGAACGACGCGGCGGGCTCCACCGCAAGGCTGGTTCCGGCCACGATCAGCACGTCGCAATTGGAGATCTCCCGGCACGCGCCCATGCAGGTGTACTTGTCTGGGGCCTCGCCGTAGAGCACCACGTAGGGCTTCACCACGCCGCCGCACTTGGGACAGCGGGGCACGCCCTCGGTGTGCAGCAGCCAATTCAGATCATACTGTCGGTTGCAGTCCATGCAGTAGTTCTCGTGTACGCTGCCGTGCAGCTCGTACACCAGGCGGTTTCCCGCCATGCGGTGCAGGCCGTCGATGTTCTGCGTCACCACGCCCCGCAGCTTGCCCATGCGCTCGAGTTTGTACAGCGCCCAGTGCGCCGCGTTGGGCTTTGCCTCCGGGTGCAGCATGTGCTCCCGGTAGAACTCAAAGAAGCGGTCGGGGTGCAGGTAGAAGAAGGACGCGCTGAGCATCATCTCCGGAGTCAGCTCACCGTACTTCTGCCGGTACAGCCCGTTCTCGCCGCGAAAGTCCGGGATGCCGCTGGCGGTGCTGACTCCAGCGCCCCCGAAAAACACGATTCTCCGGCCCTTATCGATGATCTCCTGTAGCGAACGCATGTCCATCCCTCCCCCGTACCATTATGGCACGCGCTGGGGCGAATTGCAAGTTGACATTTTTCCATCGCGCGGGTATCATGAAGGCAGAGAAAGACAGCGGAGGAATTCCATGAAGCTTCGATCCAACGTGCACACCCACACGACCTTCTGCGACGGCAAGAACAGCGTGGAGGAGATGGCGCTTGCCGCCATCGACCTGGGCTTTGTGTCCCTGGGCTACTCCATTCACGGCTGGACGCCCTATGAACCGACGCCCGTCACCCTGGAGAAGGAGGCGCTGTACCGCGACGAGGTGCGCCGGGTGCGCGAGAAGTATCGCGGACAGATCGAGATCCTGCTGGGTGCGGAGCGCGACGCGCTCTATCCACGGGACTTTTCGCAATACGAATACCTGATCGACTCCACCCACTTCTTTCTGGCCGGCGGTGAGTATGTGTGCGTGGACCGCTCCGCCGCCCACATGGAGGAGATGGTGCGCAGGCACTTCGGCGGCGACTACTACGCCTACTGCCGGGCCTACTTCCGGCGGGAGGCCGAGGTCTGCGCAAGCTCCGACGCGGCCTTCATCGGCCACATCGATCTGGTGAGCAAGTTCAACGAGGGCAACCGCTACTTCGACGAGGACGACCCCCGCTACCTGGGTCCCGCGCTGGAGGCCGTGGCGTGCGCGGTGGAGCGTGGCCTGCCCATCGAGATGAACACCGGAGCCATGGGCCGGGGCTATCGCAGCGCACCCTATCCCAACCAAAACCTGCTCCGGCGCATCCGCGAAATGGGCGGCGAAATTCTCATCAACGGCGACTCCCACTCCACCGCCACCCTGGAGACGGGCTACGATACCTGCGTGGCGCTGGCCCAAGCGGCGGGCTTTGATCACGTGCTGCGCATGCGGGCCAGTGGATGGGAGGAAGTGGCGCTGTGAGCGAAGAAGGAGGGACATCCATGGGCGAACTGTCAAGCCTGCCGAACATCGGGAAGACGGTGGAGGAGCAGCTGATGCAGGTCGGCATCGGCTCCGTCGAGGAACTGCGGGAGGCCGGTGCGAAGCAGGCATGGCTTAAGATTCAGGAGATCGACGAATCTGCGTGCATCCACCGTCTGATGGCGCTGGAGGGCGCGATCGAGGGCGTGAAGAAGAGCATGCTGAGCG
Organism: Clostridia bacterium; assembly: GCA_030537335.1. Classification (GTDB taxonomy): domain Bacteria; phylum Bacillota; class Clostridia; order Christensenellales; family Aristaeellaceae; genus SFTH01. The sequence goes on from JAUNNK010000007.1 coordinate 20,106, forward strand.
ACGACGTGAAGACCGATCTGAAGGAATTCTATCAACAGCACAGGAAATAAACGAAGGGGTTGTCTCAGACGACGAATAAGTAGGGCGGGGTGCCAACACCCCGCCGCAAAACAATTGTGGGGCTGTCTCAAAACGGGAAGAATGTTTTGAAACGGCTCCCTTTTTACAGCCCCAGGCCGTAGCCTGCGGCCACGCCGATGGCGGCGGAGATGCAGATGATCCATATGGGGTGCAGCTTGCGGAAGGCCAGCAGCGTCGAGAGCAGGAACGCGCCCAGCGAGACATAGAACGTCGTTCCGAAGGCGATTCCATCGGGGAAGAACACGGTCTGCCCCACGGAGAGCAGCGCAGTGGCGATCAATCCCACCACCGCCGGGCGCAGGCCCGACATGCAGCCCTGCACGATGGCGCTGCTTTTGAAGCGCTGGAAGCACTTGGCCACGATCAGGATGATGATGAACGACGGCAGCGCCACGCCCAGTGTTGCGCAGATTGCGCCGGGAATGCCCGCCAGACGCACGCCCACGAAGGTGGATATGTTCACGGCGAAGGGGCCGGGCGTGGATTCGCTCACGGCCACGAAGTTCACCAGCTCCGCAGCGTCCATCCAGCCGTGGGCGGCGACCTCGGATTGAATCAGCGGCAGCATGGCGTAACCGCCGCCAAAGGTGAACGCGCCGATCTTGAAGAAGGTCCAGAACAATTGAAGCAGGATCATTTGGCCCTCCTCTCTGCGGCCAGCGAGGCGATCAGCCCCGCCGCAGCGCACAGAACGATGACGGCCAGCACGTTGAGCTTCAGAAGCGCCGCCAGCACGAAGGCCGCCGCCGCGATGCCGCAGGAGACTGCATTCTTCGGAATCTGGCGCGCCATCGTCCAGAAGGCCTTCAGGATCAGCGCAAGCACGCCCGCGCGGATGCCCATGAAGGCGTACTTCACCGCGCGCAGGCTCTCAAACTGCCTGAGCACATAGGAGATGGCGGCGATGATGACGAAGGACGGCAGGATCACGCCCAGCGTGGCGCAGAACGCGCCCCAGAAGCCGCCCACATGATGCCCCACGAAGGTTGCGGAATTGATAGCGATGGGCCCGGGCGTGGATTCCGCGATGGCGATCATATCCATCAGCTCGCTCTCGCTGATCCACTTCTTCTCCTCCACGATCTCACGCTGAATCAGCGGAATCATGGCGTAGCCGCCGCCGAAGGTGAACGCGCCGATTTTCATAAACGTGAGGAACAGGTTCAGCTGCCGGTTCATGCCTGCGCGCCCTCCATGCAGCGGGTAAGCGCGGTAAGCGCCGCGTCCACCGCCTGCTTTCGCACCTGTGCGCGGTCGCCGCCAAAGTGGAACTCGAAGGCCTGTACGCCATCCAAACCCGCCACGCCAATGAACACCGTGCCTACGGGAGTCTGCTCGGTGCCGCCGTCCGGGCCTGCCAGACCGGTGGCGGACACGCCCCAGTCCGCGCCGCTGATCCTGCGAACGCCCTCGGCCATCTCCCGTGCGCAGCGTGCGCTGACCACGCCGTCCACCTCCACCGTCTCCCGGCGCACGCCCAGGATGCGAATCTTGCTTTCCGCGGCGTAGGTCACGTAGCTCTCGTCGATCACGTCGCTCGCGCCGGAATTGGCGATCAGGGTCGCGGCGATCAGCCCGCCGGTCAGGCTCTCGGCGAAGCTCACATGCTCGCCGCGTTCGCGCAGACGCTCAAACGCCGCGCGGGAAGGATTCTGTTCCATGCTGTGCCTCCTCATCTCCGTCCCATCCATCAAAACAGATCCAGCCCCTGCAAGCGCATGTTGCCCCAGAGCCTTTCCTCCCAGGTGAAGCCGGAGTTGACCAGGGGGTCGTCCAGCACCACGAACTGTCCGATGTCCTCGATGGTGTCGAAGTAGTTGCTGCCGCCGCCGATGCGGTCGGAGATCAGCGAGAGTTTGACCATATACTCGCCCGGCGCGATGCCTTTGAGGGGGAAGCGCACGTTGAAAGAATACTCCTTGTCCGCCTCCACATCGAAGGGGCGGGTCTGGGTCATGGCGATGGGCACGGCCACGTTGGTCTTGAGGATCAGGCGCAGGCGCGTGTTGCGCTCGGTGAGGTTGCTGCGGAAGGTGATGGCGAATTCGAAGTCGGCGTCCTGCTGGAATTCCATGTTCACCGAATTGAGCACCACCATTTTCAGCATGCGCATGGTCTCGCCGCGGTTGCGGGGGCGGGTCATGGAATTCAGGTCGCGCACCACATCGCGATTGCCCGCGCCGCTGTAGAGCTCGATGGCGTGCTCGGTGGTGCCATCGTAGAGCAGATGGCCGTGGTCCAGGAACAGCGCGCGGCTGCACAGCTGGGACACGGTGCGCATGTTGTGGCTGACGTAGAGCACCGCGCGGCCGCTGCGGGCGACGTCGCTCATCTTGTTCAGGCACTTCTGCTGGAAGGCGTGGTCGCCCACGGCCAGCACCTCGTCGCACACCAGGATGTCCGGCGCGAGGTTGGCCGCCACCGCGAAGCCAAGTTTGACGTACATGCCCGAGGAATAGCGCTTCACCGGGGTATCGATGAATTTTTCAATCTCGGAAAACTCCACGATCTCGTCCATCTTCCGGGAGATTTCCTTCTTGTTCATGCCGAGGATGGAGCCGTTGAGATAGACGTTTTCCCGCCCGGTCAGCTCGTGATGAAAGCCGGTGCCCACCTCGAGCAGGCTCGCCACGCGGCCATGGATGCGGATTTCGCCCCTTGTGGGCGCGGTGATGCGGGAGATCAGCTTGAGCATGGTGGACTTGCCCGCGCCATTGCGCCCCACCAGGGCCAGGGTGTCGCCCCGATCCACGTTGAAGCTCACGTCCTCCAGCGCCATGAAGGTCTCGCCATCGTGGCTGCCGTTGACGCCGATCTTCCGGTTGGGATCCTCGCGGCCCAGCTTGCGGGCGATCCAGCTGTTCAGGTCGCGATAGAGAAGGCCGCCGCCGATCATGCCCAGGCGGTATTGCTTGGATACGCGATCCACTTCCAGCAAACGATCAGACATATTGCGCCTCCCTTTCCATCAGACGGTGTCCATGAAGGTCTTTTCCACCCGCGAAAACAGGATCACGCCCAGGATGAACACCAGCACCGTGACCAGGATGGACAGCCAGTAGTAGTTCATGTAGTAGCAGGACGTGCCCAGATAGGCCGAGCGGAACAGCTCGATCAGGGGCGTCATGGGGTTGAGCATGTACAGGCCCAGCAGGTTGGGATACTTCTCCGCGATCATCGAGGCCGGGTAGATCACCGGCGTAGCGTACATCCACAGGTGCACGCCGAAGCTCACCAGCAGCGAAAGGTCGCGGTACTTCGTGGTCATGGAGGATACAATGACGCCGAAGCCCAGGCCCAGCATACCCAGCTGCACCAGCATCAGCGGCGTCATCAGGATCAGGTTCAGGTTGGGCTTGACCGCCGAGTGGGGCTGGAGCGCGTAGTAGATCACGAAGCCCGCAAACAGCGCGAACTGCACGAAGAAGTGAATCAGCTGGGAGACCACCGTGGAGATGGGCACGCACAATCGCGGAAAGTACACCTTGCCGAACAGGTTCCGGTTGGTGATGAAGGTGTTGGAGGTCTGCGTCAGGCAGTTGGCGAAGAACTGCCAGGCGATGTTGCCGCCCATGTAGAACAGGAAGCGGGGCATGCCGTCGGTGGGCAGACCCGCGATGTTGCCGAACACCACCGTGAAGATCAGCGTGTTCAGCAGCGGCTGGATGATGACCCAGGCGGGGCCGAGGATCGTCTGCTTGTAGATCAGCGTAAAATCGCGCTTCACCAGCATGGCGATCAGATCCCGGTAGTGCCACAGATCCTTGAGGTCGATATCAAACCATCCGGTCTTGGGACGAATGCGCGTCGTCCAGTAGTTCCCGGCGTGGGACTTGGCCATGATCGGAAATTCTCCCTTCTCAATCAGATCATTCCCTGCGGAATGACTGCATATCTATCCATGATGATCTGACTTTATTCTATCATCTCCCTGTAACGGTTTCAAGGGATGTCCAAAACTTGCCCAAAAGCCGTCACGCTGTTATAATATATCCCGTGCGCATGCGGTGTATAATATACTTGTATTCGTATGCAAATGCCGCGTCCATCGCGGCGCATCCAGGCAAAATCCGCCGCTCCGAAAGGAAACGCTTCATGAATCAGACCAAGCCAGACAAGAGAAACAGGCTACAATTGCGCATCGATATCGTGCTCACGGTGATCTTCCTCGCGGTCATCTTCTTCATGGGCGCAATGACCCTGCTGACCGACTTCCACGGCATCTATGTGGCGGCCACCGATCAGAAGAAGCTCGCCGTTTACGAGGACGACCTTGAAAACTGCTCCGCCTGGGACTACTTCGCCGCGCGCATCCGCTCGGTGGACAACTACCTCGCCGCCAACGTCTACGGCGCGACGGAGCTGGGCTACGTCAACTCCAGCTTCCAGTACGCCCTGGGCAAGCGCATGATCAACACCGGCGCCAGCCAGATGCTCACGCTGAACTCCGGCCACCTGTTCGATTTGCAGAACTACGTGTCCATGGAGGACGCGGTGCGCAACATTCAGGACATGCGCGCCGCCGCCGGGGACATTCCCTTCCTGTTCGTCTACGAGCATCCCACCATCTATTCCCCCGACCAGATGCCCGAGGGCTACGATGTGCTGGATCACTCCGACGAGATCGCCGCGGAGATCGTCGAGCGCATGGCGCAGACGGACATCCCCATGCTGGACAGCCGGGACGTGCTCACCGCCACCGGACTTTCCCTGAGTGACTACCTGATGTACACCGACCAGCACTGGGCCACCCGGGCGTCGCTCATCATGGCGCAGCGCATTTCTCAGGAGCTCTCCGATATGACCGGAATCGATCTGGATTCCGATCGGTTGGACGTCTCCCAGTTCAACACCGAGACCTTTCCCAAGCTCTTTCTGGGCAAGTACGGCCAGCGCATCGGCACGGGGAACATCGATCCCGACGACATCACGATCTATTGGCCGAAGTACGACACGAACATTCGCCGCTACACCAACTATCTGGGGGACATCACCGAGATCGAGGGCAGCTTCTACGACAGCGTGATCCGCTGGAAGTATTTACAGCCCGACGAAGGAAAGAGCTGGAACATCAAGGCCTACTTCGACTACGGCCTCACCGAGAACTACGACATCTACACCAATCCCGACGGCGCGCCCTGCACCATCCTGCTTCTGAAGGATTCCTACAGCGCCTCCATCGGCAGCTTCCTCTCGCTGGTGGCCGATCAGGTGGTGGCTGTGGACCTGCGCCGCAGCGATCTGACGCTCCAGGAGTGGGTGGAGAAGTGCGAGCCCGACGCGGTGGTCGTGGCTTACAGCATGCAGATGCTCCGCGACGACGCATACGATTTCCAATAAGAGTTTCATAAGAATCGCGACGGTATGGCGTACGACCATACCGTCGCTCAGGTTATTGGCATAGTATCGCAGGACGGCCTGTAAAATCGTGGGCGACGGCGTGTACGGCGCCCACGTGGCTGATTTTTCTGGGAAAAAACTGTTTTCTGAAAGAAAAATCGCTACTTTGCAGTTTTTGCGACCAGAATTGCTTGCAATTCAAGCAAAAACTGGAAAGCAGTCGCCCCGCTGCACGAAGTGCAGGTGCGACCAGCCCGCCTGAATCCTTCGGATTCCAAGGCGGCGCTGCCGGAAACTCCGCTTTGCGGAGGTTCCGGTGCGTTGTAGGGGTGGCAGTGGCGGGGGAGTTTACTCCCCCGTCCACTTATATCAATTCTACCCCCAGCGGCCCCGCCAGCACCGCCGCCTGTCCGGCGCTGATCTTCAGTCCCCGCAGCTCGGCGCAGCCCTCGCTCACCCGCAGGCCCTCGATGTCGCAGCGGGAGAGGTCCACGCCCATAAGCGGCGTGCGGAAGAACTCCGCGTGGCGCAGGTCGCAGTCGGTAAAATCGAGCTTCTTGATCTTCGCGCCGCTCCAGTAGACCTCCTGGAGATTGCACGCCCGCAGGCTGCCCTGCTCCCAGCTGCTCTCCGACAGGTTCAGATAGCGCAGGCCGCAGTCCATAAACTGCACGTCCCGCAGCCGTGCGCCGGTGAAGTTCGCGCCGTCGCCCCGGCATCCGGTGAAGCGGCACTTCTTGAGAAACGCGCCGTAGAAGCGGCAGCCTGCGAAGCTGCAATTCTCAAAGCTGCACGCAAAGAGCGAGATTTCGGACAGGTCGCAGTCCTCAAAGCGGCAGCGCAGAAAGCGTACGCCGCTGAATTCCGCGCGACACAGCTCCGCACCCTCCAGCACCTCGCCCTCAAATCCCATGTTCTCGATGGCAGCGCCCTCGTCCATGGCGCTGCGGATGATGTCCTCCAGCATGAACTTTACTCCTCCTCCGGCACGATGCGCAGAATCATCAGCTCCGGGCGATTGAACAGCCTCGGCAGAGCACTTTTGCACAGCCCCCGGCTGACGGCCAGCTGGCCATCGCCCAGCGGATACAGCCCGGAGGTGTATTCTGGGAACCAGCCCTGATTCGGCGCCCACAGGCCGTCGATCAGACCGGGAATGCGTACCTGTCCGCCGTGGGCGTGGCCGCTGACCACCAGGTCAAAGCCCGTCGCGTAGGAATCCGCCCGGTCGGGCCGGTGGGCCATCAGCACGGTGAAGGTTCCGTCCTGCGCCCGGCAGTCCTCCACCTGCGCCTGCCAGTCCGCCCGCGTCAGGCACAGCGGATCGTCCGTGCCCGCGATGCGGATTCCGCCCAGAGACGCCGAATCGCCCTCCAGCACGGTTGCGCCCATTTCCCGCAGCGCAGCCTTGATCTGTTTGTCTTCGCTGCCCTGGCACTCGTGATTGCCGGTGGTGTACAGGATTGGCAGCTCGCCAGCCAATCCCCCGACCAGCGCGCGCACGCCGTCCATTTCGTCGGGACTCTCGCACATGTCGCCCACCAGCAGCAGCGCGTCCGGGTTTTCCGCGCGGATCGCGGCGATCAGCTCCCGCTGGTTTTCGCCGAAGAAGCTGTCGTGCAGGTCGGTGGCGACGGCCAGCGTCACCTCGGCCTCCACCTTTGGTGAGACAATCGTGTAGGTATCGACCTCCAGCTGCTGGGAGAGGGCGAGGGGCAGCAGAACCGCCAGAAACACCGCGATCAGGCCCAAAACCAACAGCCGCCTTCTCTTTCGCATCGATCAATCTCCTGTGCAGAATTTTCCACTTGGACGCAAAGTCGGCGCGCAGGGTTCCCACCGCCGTGCTGCAAAAAATCCGCCCGATTCCCGGACGGATTTCGTCGATACAGGGGCATGCTTTGCGCCGTCAGTCCGCGATCAGTGCGGCCATCTCGTCCACGGAGATGCGGTAGACCTTGCCCTCGATATCGTGGGCAAGCAGCGCCGCGCGCACGCTTTCCCGGTCGTAGCGGCTGCCAACGAGCGCATCGCAGATGGTCTTTGCGTCCAGCGTGGAGAAGAAGTCGCCGTAGACGGAGGCGGACTGGATCACGCCCTTGCGTACATCGATCTTGAACTCCATCTTGCCGCCTGCGAAGCGGCCCGTGCGCTCGATGTTGAACTTGGGATCCGCGCCGAAGATGCACTCCCAGGCGGCGAACTTCTCCTGTGCCAGCTGGCGGATGCGCGCGTCGTCCTCGGGGGTGAGCTTGTACTCCTCGGTGCTGCCGTTCATGATGTGGCGCACCATGCCCGCCTTGAAGGCGTGGGGATCCATGGGCGAGGGCAGGTGTTCGGATATGTTGGTCACGCGGTCGCGCACGGACTTGATGCTCTTGGAGAGGATCTTGTAGTCGTCCACGGTGGTGGAGGCCACCATCTGCTCGATGTCGGTGTCGAAGAGCAGCGAGCCGTGGTGCACGATGCTGTCACCGAGGCGGTACTGGGCGTTGCCGGAGAACTTGCGCCCGTCGATGGTCAGGTCGTTGCGGCCGTTGAAGGACGCGTTCACGCCCATCTCCCGCAGCGCGTCGATCACCGGGGCAATGTACTCGTGGAACTGAATCTCCCCCGCGTCCCGGTGCTGGATGAAGGTGAACTGCCAGCCGCCGAGGTCGGTGTAGATCGTGCCGCCGCCGCTCATGCGCCGCACCAGATGGATGCCGTGGGCGTCGGCGTAGGGCTTGTTGATCTCCTCCAGCACGTTCTGATACTTGCCCACCATCAGCGTGGGCGTGGTCTGCCAGAACAGAAACACCGTGTCCGGCAGGCGCTTCTCCACCGTGAAGTAATACTCCAGGCCAAAGTTGTAGTAAACGTCCGTGGAGCCGGTCTCAATATAGATCATGCACGTCCTCCAGTACCTCCCAGGCCTTGTAGGAGCTGCGCGCCAGCGGCGCGGAGGCCACGTGGCGGAAGCCCTTGGCGAGGGCCATCTCCTTGTAGCGGGCGAAGTCCTCCGGCGTGGCGTAGCGCGCCAGCGGATAGTGCTGCGGCGAGGGCTGGAGATACTGGCCGATGGTCAGGATGTCGCAGCCGGTGTCCAGGATGTCGTCCATCAGGCGGCTGATCTGTTCCTCCGTCTCGCCCAGGCCTACCATGAAGCCGGTCTTGGTCAAGAGCGTGGGATCCTGCCTCTTGCAGTAGCGCAGCACGTCCAGCGAGCGCTGGTACCTCGCCTGGGGGCGCACGGCGGCCTGCAGCTCCTCCACGGTCTCCACGTTGTGGTTCAAAACCTCCGGATGGGCCGCGATCACCACGTCCAGCGCGTCGGTGTTCATCTTCATGTCGGAGATCAGCGTCTCCACCGTGGTGCCGGGGCAGACCTCCCGAATGGCGCGCACGGTCTTTGCGAACTGCTCCGCGCCGCCGTCGGGAAGGTCGTCGCGGGTGGAGCAGGTCAGCACCACGTGGCGCAGGCCCAGCTTCTTCGCCGCACGGGCCACGTTCATCGGCTCCTCGGGATCCGGCGGCAGCGGCTTGCCCGTGGTCACGTTGCAGAAGCGGCAGTTGCGGGTGCAGATGCTGCCCAGAATCAGGAAGGTGGAGGTGTGCTTGCGGTAGCACTCGCCCAGATTCGGGCAGTTGGCCTCCTTGCACACCGTGTTCAGGTTCAGATCCCGCATCAGAGCGGCGACCTCGTTGACCGCCTCCGCATTGTAGCGCACCTTCAGCCATTCCGGCTTTCTCTTGTCCATCATGCGCGAACCTCGAAGATCGCCACCGGCGACTCAACGTCCACCGTGTCGCCCTCCTCGCACAGCTGCTTCTTCAGAACGCCGCTCTCGGTGGCCTCGATCTGGTTGACCACCTTGTCGGTCTCGATCTCGTAGAGGGGCTCGCCGGCCTGCACCGCGTCGCCTTCCTCCTTTAGCCAGGCGCACAGCACGCCGTTTTCCATCTCGGGGCGCAGCCGGGGCATCGTAATTTTCTTTTCCATGGTTTGTATCCTTTCTCCGCGCACGCGGCGGTCAAAGTTTTACATAAGCAGTTCCAGCAGCTCCTCCGCCCGGGAACCCGCCAGCACAAAGCAGATCTTTGCAAAGCCGTCCGGGTCGAGGCGGCTGCCGTTCATGAGGGACGCTGCAAGGTATGCGTCGATGACGGGCGACTCGATGCAAGCGTCGCAGAGAACGCCCTTCTTCGCCTTGTAGGCCACCCGCAGCGGATGGCCCGCAAAGCTGCCCGCGCGCTCGTAGCTGAACGTGGGGGTCTTGCCCCAGATCCAGTCCCAGCTGCGGTACTTCTCGTTGCGAAGTTTGCGCACCTGCGCGCGCTGCTCGTCCGTCAGCTCCACGCAGACGTGGTTCGCCGGGAGCACCTCCGCAAGCAGTCGGCTGCGGAAGTCGGCGATGGTCATGGGTTCGGACAGGTGGTCGCGGATGTTGGTCACCGTGCAGATGGCTGACAGCGTGCCCTTGGTCTGAAATGCGTCGTTCTTGGCATGGGCCGTGAACGCATCCAGGGATGCAAGGTCGCTCTCGAACAGCAGCGTGCCGTGGTGCAGAATCCGCCCGCCCGCAGCCTTCTGGGCACTGCCGGAGATCTTTTTGTCCCCGATGGCGATGTCGCAGCTGCGGTTCTTGTGGGCCGGAATGCCCATGCGGTTCAGCGCGGCGATCACCGGGTCGAGAAAGTGGTCGTAGTCCAGAGGGCCGTCGGCGCACAGCATGAAGCTGTAATTCACGTTCCCCAGGTCGTGGTAGACCGTGCCGCCGCCGGTCATGCGCCGCACCACCGGCACGCCCCGCCTGCGCAGCGCATGGACGTTCACCTCCCGGCAAATGTTCTGGTAGCAGCCCACCACGATGGCGGGCCTATTCTGCCAGAGGTAGAACACGTCGTCCTCCGCGTAATTCTCAAACACGAACTCCTCGAAGGCCTGATTGTAGAAGGGATCGGTGGATTCATTGATGAACGTGAGCATGCGCGACCCCCTTTTCCCGGCGGCGATTCGTCCGCAGGTGTGACACCGTGCTCATTATAGCACAGCAAAAAAGCCATTTCAACCGGGTTTCAAATGGAAATCTGCATGGAAGCTCTGCGGCGGGGACGGGAGCTTCGCAGGATGGCGGCGCGCAGCGTCCATCCTGCACCGCAGGAATTTACAGGAAATAAATGCATATAAATTCACATAAATGCTTGACATATGCATAAGCATGCACTATAATGCGTATATTCCATTCAGCAAGGACGGTGTGCATCATGTCTGCCAAAATGAAAATCTGTATTTCCCTTATGCTTGCAATTATCCTGTGTCTCTCGTCCGTGGGCGCGCTGGCCTGCACGGCGATTTATGTCGGCTCCGGCATGACCGCCGGGGGCGAGACGATCCTGGCCCGCTCGGAGGACATCTCCAACAGCTACAACAAGCTGTTCTACGTCAGCCCCGCCGGAAAGCACGTCGCGGGCGAGGTGTACGACGGCTGCTACGGCTTCTCCTACACCTTCACCAAGGACAGCTACGCCTACACCGCCTTCAGCGATGACAACGGCGACGCGGTCGGCGGCGAGTGCCCGGACTGCGGCGGCACCCACGCCCACACCCCCTACGAGGCGGGCGGCACCAATGAGATGGGCGTGACCGTGAGCGCCACCGAGACCATCGGCTGCTCCGACGCGCTGTACGAGGTGGATCCCTACGAGGATCTGGGCATCGAGGAGGCCGAAATCACCACCATTCTGCTCAGTGAGTCCGCAAGCGCGAAGGAAGCGGTGGAGCTGCTGCTGGGCATCTACGATGAATCGGGCTGCTGCGGCGGCTCCGGCATCCTGATCGCCGACAATACCGAGACCTGGTACGTGGAGAACACCACGGGCCATGCGTACATCGCGCTGAAGCTCAGCGACAGCATGGCCTTTGCCCAGCCGAACATGTCCATCATCGGCCTGATCGACCTAGACGATACCGAGAACGTGATCGCTTCCGACAACCTGATCGAGGTTGCCAAGCAGGCCGGAACCTACGTGGGCGACGAGGAAGCCAACACCATCGACTACGTCGCCTCCTACAACGCCGACCAGGAGGCCAACGCTCGCATGGTCAACGCGCTGAAGTACTTCAACGCCGCCGCCAGCGACGAACCCGTCCTCGCCGACTACACCATCTCCAACGTGGACGCTGCGGGCAACATCGTGCCCATGTACACCAGCATCGCGCCGGAGCACGCCTTCACCGTCGAGGACGTGATCGGCTACTACCACATCGCCGGCATCGGCTCCAACCGCAACCTGGAGACCCACATCTTCCAGATCGCTTCCGAGGACGGCCCGACCGACACCGTGGAGTGGGTCGCCATGGACGACGCCTGCTACAGCGTGTTCGTGCCCTACTATCCCATGCTGACCACCGACACCTACGACGGCTACAAGCTGAGCACCCTGCCTGCGGAGTTTACCGAGGAGGAGCCCGCCGACGCGGAGATCGTCTACGCCACCACCAAGTACAAGCGCAATGAGAACGGTGAGCGCGTGCCCGTGGAGGGCTACGTGGCCCTGCCCGAAAACTGGGCGGATTCCATGTACTGGGCCTTCGACGCGCTGTCCAACATGGTCGAGGCTGGCAAGGCCGACGATAAGCAGCTTGCGGAGATTAACGCGAAGCTGGACGCGCTGCAGCAGGATTGCTACGCCGCATATGACGAACTGAAGTCCGCTGCCGATGCGCAGGCAGCCACCGAAATCAGCGCCGCCGCTGCCGCAAAGGTGCATGCCGCCGCCGTCGAGCTGGTCAACGCCATCAAGTAAAACGCAAATCAAACAATCGGGCCGGAGGGATTTCCCTCCGGCCCTCAGACTGTCGAAAAACGAATCGCAGAACAGCCTGTTCAATCAAATCCGGCGACCTGTGCGGCGGATTTGGTTTTTTTGAAGCGGAAGCGAAGAAAAAATAATACCTACAGTCAGGATTGCGCCCGGAAAACCGTGAGGTTTTCAGCAATCCGCAGTCTTTTCTTTCCGCAATGAAAATCGCAGATTTTCATTGCAAGCGTCAAAAAGTCTTTTTTGACGCGCAAAGGGCCGGAGGGATTTCCCTCCGGCCCTTCGTATGCCCGGATTCCAAGCGACGTCATCTCTTCTCCATGCACAGGATGCTGCCCTTGGGAGCGCCGGACATCCGCGCGATGACGCTGCACTTGGCGATCATCAGGAACCAGATGTTCCCCCGGTCGCAGTTGTGCAGGCCCTCGTAGTTGCCCATACCCTTGGCGATGATCACGTCGGCGGCGTAGAACTCCCGCTTGAAGGCCTCGCTGGTGCGGCAGAGCAGGGTGGTCAGCAGGCAATCGCCGTTGTCGATGACCTCGGCCACCTCCTCCATGCCCACGGCAGCGGCGTCCTCGTAGGTCACATCGTTGACGACCGCGCTGCCGCGCACGCTGTACTTAACCTCGATTTGGGGATAGAGGCGGCGAATCGTCTCGATCAGCAGGCGGTCCATGGCGATCTCGCCGCAGTTGTCGCCCAGCACCAGCAGGGTTCGGGCGTTCTTCAGCGCAGCGTCCAGGCTGTCGCAATCGTCAAAGTAGAGGCCTTCGCGCTCCACGTCCTCCACCTTCCGCATCGCGCGCTCCAGCGTGACCTCCCCGCCCAGCGCCGCCAGATCGATCAGGTTCCCGGCGATGGCCGCGCGCACCGCCGCGCGCAGCGGGTCGTTACTCTGCGCAAGCTGCTCCCGCAGCGCGGGCAGCAACCGCAGCATCTCCCGGTCGAAGAACAGCCGGGTCTCGCGGTAGGGATCCGCATCGCCCAGGCCCTCCGCCACCATGCGATAGACCTGCTCAATCTGGATGCAGTTGTTGCGGTTCACGTCGCCCTCCGCCAGAAGCTTCAGCGCCCGCTGCATCAGCGCCCGGCGCAGCGGCTCGCTCGCTCCTGCCACCTCGGTGGTGTGGATCACCTGGTTGATCGCGCAGTGCAGGCACTCCAGATCCAGCAGCGGCTCGGGCGCATGCAGGTTGTCCTGCGGAAGAGGCGCGCTCATGCCTTCTTCTCCATCACGGCCTGCACCGCGTCCAGCATCGCTGCCCGAAGGCCCGCGCGCTCCAGCGCCTCCACGCCGCGGATGGTGGTGCCCGCCGGGGAGCACACGCCGTCCTTGATCGCGCCCGGATGCATGCCGGTCTCGATCTGCATCCTTCCGGTACCCGCCAGGGTCTGACTGGCCAGCAGATAGGCCGCGTCCCTCGGCAGGCCGTACTTCACGCCCGCGTCCGCCAGCGCCTCGATCACCAGCGCGCAGAAGGCCGGGCCGCAGCCGGAGATCGCGCCGCCGACGCCCATCAGGTGGCTGGGCAGCTCCTTGACTGCGCCCAGCGCGGCAAACACGGAAAGAATCTGCGCGCGCTCCTTATCCTCCAGCGAGTTCTTCTGCTCGAACAGCAGTACGCCCGCGCCCACCATAGCCGGGGTGTTGGGCATGATGAACTGGATGCGCGTGCTCTCGTCCAGCAGAGCGGACAGGCGGTCGTAATCGTAGCCCAGCGCCACGGAGAGCAGCGCCTTGCCCTTTAGCGCGTCCTTCAGCTCGGAAAGCACGCCCTCGATCACGTAGGGTTTGACGGCAATGAGCACCGTGTCCGCCTGCGCAACCGCCTCCAGCGCGCTGCGGCAGGGACGGATGCCCGTCTCACGGGCGTAGGCTTCCAGCTTGTCCCAGTGGGGCGCATAGCCGTACACATTTTCCGCGGCGACCGCCCCGCTTTTCACGATTCCCGATGCGATGGCCCGGCCCATGTTGCCCAGGCCGATGAATGCAAGCTTCTTCATATTATATCTCCTCCAGTGTTCCGTCTCCGGCGTATTGCAGGTTCAGATCTCCCCTGCGGGAGCAATTCATGCAGCGGGCGATGTTGGGCGCGTCGTTGTTGCGCACGAATCTCCGGGCGGTGGCCTCGTCGAAGCCGCCCAGCATCTTGCGCCGCACGATGCGCTCCAGCTGCCTTTCGTCCCCCGCGCGCAGGAAGATGGAGTAGTCGCAGGCAAGGCGGTTCCACGGTTCCTCGTCCAGCAGCAGCCAGTTGCCTTCCAGGATCAATATCTGCTCCCGGATCTCCACCGCATTCTCCACCGGGTTGTGGATGCGCCGGTCGTACAGCGGCCAGCGCTGGTTCCCCTCATTCACGCGCGCAAGCAGGCCGCGCAGTTTCTCTACGTCGTAGGTCTCCGGCGCGCCCTTGATCTTCGCCAGAGGGATGATCTGCCCGTCCCGGACGATCGTGTGGCTGTCCAGATAGGCCTGATGGTAGTGGAAGCCGTCGATGCCCACGCTCTGCACCGGCGTGAGGCCCTTCTCCGTGCGGGAGAGCTGCTCCAGATACAGGCAGAGCGTGCTCTTGCCCGCAGCCGGCGGTGCGGCCAGAAAGGCCACGATGCGGCGCTTCTTCGCGCGCTGCAAGTCCGTGAGCCTGCGCAGCAGCGGCAGAAACACCCGATCCCGGTCGCGGGAGTCGAACTCCGCTGCAATGTCCAGACCGTTGACCTGAAAGATGAACTTCTCCTTCATGAAAGGCCTCCCCCCTGTCCCATACCGGAGTGGTAATTCGATTCGCCAGGGTCAAAATCCTTCCAAAAATGAAATTTGCAGCGATTTCCGGCAAATTTGCTCGAATCAACCGGAATATAACCCAAACGTGATGCAAAATCTTTCGGAAAATGGTATCATACCTCCAATCCAAATCAAAATTCAGCAAAGGGGCGATTGTTATGGCGCATTATATCAGTGAACCCTCCCATACCTTCAGCGAGTATCTGCTGATTCCGGGCTACACTTCCGAAAACTGCATTCCGGACAATGTGACGCTCAAGACGCCGCTGGTCAAATTCAAGAAGGGCGAGGAGCCCGCCATCAGCCTGAACATTCCGCTGGTCTCCGCAATCATGCAGTCCGTGTCCAACGACACCATGGCGATTGCCCTTGCGCGCGAAGGCGGAATGTCCTTTATCTATGGCTCCCAGAGCATCGAGAGCGAGGCCGCGATGGTCGCCCGCGTGAAGAACTACAAGTCCGGCTTCGTGGTCAGCGACGCAAACCTGCGCCCCGACCAGACCCTGGCCGACGTGCTTGCCCTGCGCGAGGAGCTGGGCCACTCCACCATGGCCGTCACCGAGGACGGCACCAGCACCGGCCGCCTGCTGGGCGTGGTCACCAGCCGCGACTACCGCGTCTCCCGCATGGAGACCACCGAGCTTGTCTCCAGCTTCATGACGCCCCTGGAGAAGCTGGTCACCGCACCCGCCACCACCACGCTGAAGGAAGCCAACGACATCATCTGGGAGCACAAGCTCAACAGCCTGCCCATCGTGGACGACAACGGCCATCTGCTCTACTTCGTGTTCCGCAAGGACTACGCTCAGCACAAGGAGAATCCCCTGGAGCTGCTGGACAGCAAGAAGAGCTACATGGTGGGCGCGGGCATCAACACCAAGGACTACGAGACGCGCGTTCCCGCGCTGATCGACGCTGGTGCGGACGTGTTGTGCATCGACTCCTCCGAGGGCTACACCTGCTGGCAGGCCAAGACCATCAAGTTCATCCGCGAGAAGTACGGCGACAGCGTCAAGGTCGGCGCTGGCAACGTGGTTGACCGCGAGGGCTTCCTGTTCCTCGCCGAACAGGGCGCGGACTTCGTCAAGGTCGGCATCGGCGGCGGTTCCATCTGCATCACCCGCGAGACCAAGGGCATCGGCCGCGGTCAGGCCAGCGCGCTGATCGAGGTCGCCGAGGCCCGCGACGAGTACTACAAGCGCACCGGCGTGTACGTTCCGATCTGCTCGGACGGCGGCATCGTGCACGACTATCACATGACCCTGGCCCTGGCCATGGGCGCGGACTTCATCATGCTGGGCCGCTACTTCGCCCGCTTCGACGAGAGCCCGACCCAGAAGCTGATGGTCAACGGCTCCTACGTCAAGGAGTACTGGGGCGAGGGCTCCAACCGCGCCCGCAACTGGCAGCGCTACGACCTGGGCGGCAAGGCCAAGCTCAACTTTGAGGAGGGCGTGGATTCCTACGTCACCTACGCCGGTTCCCTGCACGACAACGTGGCCAAGAGCCTGTACAAGGTGCGTTCCACCATGTGCAACGTGGGCGTGACCAGCATCCCTGAGCTCCAGCGCGACGCGAAGCTGACGCTGGTGTCCTCCGTTTCCATCGTGGAGGGCGGCTATCACGACGTCACCCTGCGCGCCACCAGCGGCAAGAACTGATTCCCCTGAAAACCAGATCCGTCCATCCCGACGGGTTTGGTTTTTTTGATGTCGAATTGATCTTGGGTACAAGAAGACCGGTTCACATTCAGGAAAATGGAGGAAATTGTATGTCTGATCTCAACATTCTGCGAAGCAAGAAGGGCTTCATCTGCGACATGGACGGCGTGATCTACCGCGGCAACCAGCTGCTGCCGGGGGTGAAGGAGTTCGTGGAGTGGCTCAACCGCGAGGACAAGAAGTTTCTCTTCCTCACCAACTCCAGCGAGCGCTCCCCCAAGGAGCTGCGCCAAAAGCTGATGCGCATGGGCCTGGACGTGGGCGAGGAGCACTTCTACACCAGCGCCCTGGCCACCGCCCACTTCCTTAGCCGCCAGGCCCCCGGCTGCACCGCCTTTGTCATCGGCGCACCGGGCCTGCTCAACGCCCTCTACGACTGCGGCATTACCATGAACGACGTGGATCCCGACTACGTGATCGTGGGCGAGACCGCCAGCTACAATTATGAAGTCATCTCCAAGGCCGTGCGCCTGGTGATGCACGGCGCGCGGCTCATCGCCACCAACTCCGACCTCACCGGCCCCGTGGAGGAGGGCATCGCCCCCGCCTGCCGGGCGCTGGTCGCCCCCGTGGAGCTGGCCACCGGCAAGCAGGCCTACTTCATGGGCAAGCCCAACCCGCTGATGATGCGCACGGGCCTGAAGATGCTGGACGTGCACTCCGAGGACGCCGCCATGGTGGGCGACCGCATGGACACCGACGTCATCGCGGGCATGGAGTCCGGCCTGGACACCGTGCTGGTGCTCTCCGGCTGTACCGCCCGGGAGGACGTGGACAAGTACCCCTACCGCCCGACCCACATTCTGAATGGCGTGGGCGACATCCCCGGCGGCGGGCAGGGCCCGCAGCCACATACCTGACGGCGCCTAATTCATCGAACCTCTGCCCCCACTGGTTCAAGGGCAGAGGTTCTGTGTTTCTTTCCTGTACTTTGATTACTGTGATTCCGAAATCTGCCCCGGCGGCTATGGGGCAGATTTCTTGCGTCTGGTTCTGAAAATCACTGCCCGGATTTGTTCTGCGCCGTAGGGCGGGGTGCCCTCACCCCGCCGTTCTGGAACCGTGTCAAAACTTCTTTTTCGTTTTGATATGGCTCCATTTTCTGCATTTTCCCCTTGACTCTCCCACCGTGTCAGCATCTATAATGCTCCTGAGCTCAAAAATTCGCATGTGCGAGGTGCAAACCATGCTAAAAATCGGGGAATTCTCCAAGCTATCCAGAATCAGCATACGCATGCTGCGCCACTACGACGAGATCGGCCTGCTTCGGCCCGTGCGCATCGACGCGTTCACCGGCTACCGCTACTACGGCGAGGATCAACTGCCGCTGGCGGGGCGGATCGCCGCGCTGCGGGACATGGGCTTCGGCCTGAGCGCCATCTCGGAGGTTCTCGCCTGCGGCGGGGACGCGCCTTCCCTTGAACGGCTGCTCGCCTGCCGCGAAGGGGAGCTGCGCCGCCAGATGCAGGAGGTGGAGCGCCAGCTGCGCTTGCTGGAATCCCTGCGACGCAAGCTGAGAGAGGAGAAGAAAGCAATGCAGTACAATGTCAATCTCAAGACCATTCCCGAGCGCAACGCCGCCTGCGTGCGGCAGAACCTGCCCCGCTACGACTGCGAGGGCACGCTGTGGGAGACCCTGATGCGGGAGACCGCGCCGCTCAACCTCGTCGACGGCGATCCCTGCATCTGCTGCGCCGTGTTCCACGACGGAGAGTACAAGGAGGCCGACGTGGACGTGGAGGTGCAGAAGAGCGTGAAGGGTTTCTACCCGGACACCGAGCACGTGAAGTTCAAGACCCTGCCCGCCGTGACCGTGGCCTCCGCCACCTATCAGGGCGGCTACCACCTCATCGGTGAGGTGAGCGCCGCCGTGGCCACGTGGGTGCGCGACAACGGCTACAGCTTCTGCAGCCCCGCCTTCTACATCTATCACGTCAGCCCCCACGAGACGCAGAACCCGGACGAGTTCGTCACCGAAATCTGCTTGCCCGTGGAGAAGGCATGAAAACAGCGCCGCGCGGCAATTGCCGCGCGGCGCGCAATATTCCCTGGATCAAAAGACTTTGCGGATCAGGGCGATCAGCAGGTAGATGGCGATCATGACCACGAAGATGGCGGCCATGCCCTTGCCGGTGATGATCAGGGACTGCAATACGTTGGAAAGATTCATATGCGCACCTCCTCAGCCCACCAGGGAGATAATCAGTCCGCCGACGATGGCGGAGGCGATCTGTCCGGCGACGTTTGCACCCGCCGCGTGCATCAGCAGGTAGTTGTAGGGGTCCTCCTTCAAGCCCATCTTGTGCACCACACGGGAGGCCATGGGGAAGGCGGAGATGCCCGCCGCACCGATCATGGGGTTCATCTTCTCCCTGCGGAACAGGTTCAGGAATTTCACGAACAGCACGCCGCCGAAGGTGTCGAAGATGAAGGCCACCAGGCCCAGGCACAGGATCATCAGGGTCTCCAGGCGAAGGAAGGCCTCGCCCTTCATGCTGATGGCCACGGTGATGCCCAGCAGCAGCGTGATCAGGTTTGCCAGCACCTTCTGGGCAGCCTCGGACAGGGAATTCAGCACGCCGCACTCGCGGATCAGGTTGCCGAACATCAGGAAGCCCACCAGCGAGGCCGACGCGGGAGCCACCAGCGCCGCGATCATCGTGACGCAGATGGGGAAGAGGATGCGCAGCGTGCGGGACACGTCCGCCGGATTGTACTGCATGCGAATCCGGCGCTCCTTCTGGGTGGTGATCAGCCGGATGCAGGGAGGCTGGACGATGGGCACCAGCGCCATGTAGGAATAGGCGGCGACGATGATCGCGCCGATGTACTTCGTTCCGAAGTGGTTGGCCACCACGATGGAGGTGGGGCCGTCCGCCGCGCCGATGATGGCGATGGAGGCCGCGTCGGTGAGCTCAAAGCCCATGAGGCTCGCCATAATCAGCGTAAAGAAGATGCCGAACTGCGCCGCCGCGCCGATCAAAAGCAGGCTGGGGTTGGACAGCAGCGGGCCGAAGTCGATCATCGCGCCGATGCCGATGAACAGCAGCAGCGGAAACAGCTCGTTTGCAATGCCTGCGTTGTACAGGGTTTCCAGAACCGCGTTCGCGCCGGAGAAGGGAAGGTTGACCAGTATCGCGCCGAAGCCCATTGGCAGCAGCAGCGTGGGCTCCATGTCCTTCTTGATGGCCAGATAGATCAGTATGCCGCCGATGACCCACATCACCGGCATCTGCCAGGTGATGGCTTGCAGATTCGTCAGGAAGCTGTCCATGGTTCCTCCTTGCGTGATTCGAAATATGTGCGCCCCGGGCGAGGGGTCGGCGTCTCAGGATATGCAAAGCTGCGTCCGCCAACCGGAGCCTACCTATGATATACCGTCAGCGGGCTTTTGTCAATTGATTTCGTGTTCTCTTCCTGCAAAATCGGAGGCGGTCCACTTGTCTAGCGGCGCGTCCGCTTCGATGGCGGAGAAATAGCGCTCCAGCTGCTCCGCCGCCTCGTCAACGCAGTCCCGCAGCTTCTGATCCAGCATCGCGATTCCCCGGCGAATGCCCTCCGAGGGCTCGGCGTAGGGGATGACGCCGTCCCAGGCGGCGCTCAGCTTGCCCGGCAGCGATGCCAGAAAGCGCCCGTTCTGCAGGACCAGCGCCCGGCGCATGGCCCAGTAGACGCGCACGTCGGCGCGGTACTGGTGGGGCGTGAGGCTTACGTACATCTGCACCGCCGCGCGGCAGTCCGCGTCGCCGGGAAAGATGCGCCGGGGAAGCTCGAGCGCGCCCCGCTGGTACAGATCCCGGTCGTAGGCGGCCTCCAGCGGCAGGTGCTTCGCCTCGCCCCGCGCGTCCATGGCCTTCAGCTCCGGGTGGCACAGGCGATCCAGGGCGTAGTGGGTGAAGAAGCCCGCGGCGTAGTCCGCCGCGCCCGGCATGCCGCTGCGCACGGCACTGCGCATGCGCTCCAGCGCCACGAAGCCCGGCTGGCGGTGCAGGCCGAAGCCCTCGGCGCGGTGGCTGGCGCTCAAATCGGTGAACAGCGGGTCGGGGCCGAAGGTGCCCAGGCGAAAGGCCGTGGAATCGGGATCGACGCGGCTGCGCAGGCTCCGGTCCGCGGCGGCCAGCACTCGCTTTCCAAAGATATAGTGTGCAAGCTGATCCGGCATGATCTGCCTCCCTGTAATGGAAGAAATACTTACAGCAGCGGCGCCAGCAGGCGCAGCAGGCTCTGCACCAGGCGGGTATGCAGCGGGCGGCCCCTGCCGTAATTCGCCGTGACCTCCCGGCATCTGGGGAAGGTCGCCTCGAAGTCGGCGCGCACGTCCCGCACAGCGCTGCATCGGTACAGCAGCACCGCATCCTCAAAGTGCAGATACAGGCTGCGATAGTCCAAATTGATGGTGCCCACCACGGCGGTGCTGTCGTCGGAGACCATCTGCTTGGCGTGCATGAAGCCCGGCGTGAACTCGTAGATACGCACGCCGCAGCGCGCCAGCTGGGCGTAGTAGGAGCGGGTCAGGCGGTACACCAGCTTCTTGTCCGGGATGCCGGGCGTGATGATGCGCACGTCCACGCCCCGCTTCGCCGCCAACGTCAGTTCCTCGGTCATCTCGTCGTCCAGGATCAGGTAAGGCGTGGTGATCCAGCAGTAGCGCCGGGCGTTCTTCAGCACGTTCATGTACACGTTTTCGCCCACGCGCTCGTCGTCCAGCGGGGAATCGGCGTAGGGCTGCACGTAGCCGTCGGAGAGGTTTTTGTCCTGATCCTTGCAGATGTAGCGCTGGAAGTCGTCGTCCATGCGCCTCTCGGCGTTCCACATCTCCAAAAAGAGCAGCGTTAGGCTGCGCACCGCGTCGCCCCGCAGCAGCACGCCCGTGTCCTTCCAGTGTCCGTAGGGGTGGGTCAGGGCAGAAACCCTTTGGGTTTTCGACGCGGCCTTTCGACCGAACGTCGACGACCAAATCGAAGATTTGGGCGCGATGCCTCGGTTGAAGTACTCGTCCGCCAGGTTGTAGCCGCCGGTGAAGCCCACCCTGCCGTCGATCACGGTGATCTTGCGGTGGTCGCGGTTGTTCATGAAGGCGCTGGCGATGGGCAGGATCGGGTTGAACGCCCGGCACTGAATGCCCTGCTCCTCCATGCGGCGCACGAAGCCGCGATCGATGAAGGCCACGCTGCCCACGTCGTCGTAGAACAGTCGCACCTCCACACCCGCGCGGGCGCGCTCGGCCAGAATCTCCTCGATCTCGAAGAAGCAGGAGGAGCACTCGATGGCATGGTACTCCATGAAGATGAACTTCTTCGCCTTTTTCAGCTCCGCCTTCAGCGCCTCGAAGGCCGCGCCGGTGTCGGCGTGGAACTCCACCTGGGTGTTGCGGTAGGCGGGGAACTTGCACCAGGATTGCAGATAGCGCATCTGCGCTGCCGCGCCTGCGTCCTCCACCTCCAGCGCGTGCAGCACGTCCGGGTCCTGTTGCAGATTGAGGATCAGACTGCGGTCGATGCTCTCGTAGCGCTTGCGCATGGTGTGGGTGGCCCAGGGCTGGCCCACCAGCAGGTACAGGATCAGGCCCAGCACCGGAAAGGTGAGCACCAGCAGGATCCACAGGTTCTTGGAGGCCGAGCTGCGCTTCTGATTGATGATGGCCACCGCCACCACCAGCGCCAGAAGCTCCGTGGCGAACTGCACGTAGGGGAACGACGTTCCGGCGCGATCGAGCAGCGAGACGATCCAGCCGATCTGCAAAATCAGCGCCAGCGCGGCGAAAAACGCCCTGCCGATGCTGTTCTTCACGTCCCGTGATTCCTTCCTGCGGTCGTTCATTCCCGGTCCTCCTCCATCGACTTGGCATTTGCGTATCATCATATCGCCGCAGGGTAAACTTTCTATGAACTTTGCCAACGCCATCCTGAAAAGTATTTCAAAATTTGCGCCGCTTCATTCGCCGCAGGGAATTTTTCGCGAAGGACTGTACAGCGCAAGGAACCTGTGTTATAATCGACATATGACGGAAATAAGGAGGCGACGGAGGTGCCGAGACCCCAGCGATGCCGGAGAATCTGCTTTGAGCCGGAGGTGTGCCGCTTCGCTCCGGAGGGTGGTGCGGAGGGCCGCGCGGTGGTGCTGAGCCTGGACGAATTCGAGGTGATTCGCCTGGTGGACGCGCAGGGCTGCACCCACGAGCAGTGCGCTGCGCAGATGGAGATCTCCCGCACCACGGTGACGGAGATCTGTGAGCGCGCGCGCCGGAAGATCGCGGACTGCCTGGTCAACGGCCGGGCGCTGGTGATCGAGGGCGGCAATTATCGCGTTTGCGACGGCTCGGCGGCGTGCTGCTGCGGGCCCTGCCGCTTCCGCAAATCGACCATGGAACATGAGGAGGACGGAAACATGCGCATTGCAGTGACCTATGACAACGGAGAAATCTTTCAGCACTTCGGCCACACCGAGCAGTTCAAGCTCTACGAGGTGCAGGACGGCAAGGTGGTACGCAGCCAGGTGATCGACACCCTGGGCAGCGGCCACGGCGCGCTGGCGGGCTTTCTGCGCCTGCACGAGGTGACGGCGCTGATCTGCGGCGGCATCGGCGGCGGCGCGCGCATGGCGCTGGAGCAGGCGGGCATAAAGCTGTACGGCGGCGTGCAGGGCAGCGCGGACGCGGCGGTGCAGGCCTTCATCGACGGCAGGCTTACATATGACCCGGACGTGATGTGCAGCCACCACGACCACGGCGAGGACCATAGCTGCGGCGACCACGGCTGCGGCAACCA
>JAUNNK010000121.1 GCA_030537335.1 Clostridia bacterium
CGACGGCGTGAGCCTCATACTGGACGGCGATCTTACGCTGCTGGTCACCAAGGGCAGCGAGCAGGACGTCGCCCTCGTGCCGGAGCTTCCCGAGCGCGTGGAGGCCCCCGTGGAGCTGGGCGATTTGATCGGCTACGTCCGGGTGGAGCAGGGCGGTCGGACACTTGCGAGGCTGCCAGTGGTGGCTGCGAGTGTCTCGGAGATCAAGGGCTTCGACGGCAACCTGAAGAAACTGCTGCGCCACTGGGTTCTGGCCTGACGCATGCCAAACATATAGGACCAGCCGGAGCAATCCAACTGGCCCTTGTCTTATTTCACCGCGCGCAGCTCGATGTAGCCGCGCGTACCCTTCGGCTCGGGTTGGATGCGGGGATTCGTATCGTCCCAGCTGCATCCGATGATGGAGGGATCGTACCTGTCCATCGCCCGCCGCACCGCCTCGATGGCTGCGCAGTAGTCCTCCTCGCGGAAGGGCTCGCCCTGGAACATCAGGTACTTCGCCTCGGGCAGATCGATCACATCGAAGCCCTCCGGCACCTCCCCGGCGTAGTCCGGCGCGACCTCCACGCCCTGCACGTAGACCGACGTGCCCGGCATGCGATGCGCCGCGTCCAGCCACATGCCCACCGGCTCGCCGCAGATGGAATCCATGCTCGTGAGCAGCCCCCACAGGTCGCAGCCCACCTCGCCGCAGTAGGAGAAATAGTCCTCGGCCTTCGTGCCCCGTCGAATCAGCGCCTTGCGCGCCGGGCGCACCGTCATCTGTACAAAAACGCTCTGCAAATTCTCCAAATCAATCGCTTCCCTTCTCAATTCGCGGAATTTTACGCCGTAGGGGATGAACAGCGGTATCGGCACCGGATTTCGGGCGTAGGCCCCCGGATTGCAGCCGAATTCCTTCAGGAAGGCGCGCTGGTAGCCGTCCACGCTGCCGAAGCCCAGCGCATAGGCCGCGTCGGTCACCCGCAGCGCGCCGCGCTTCAGCTCCAGCGCCGATTTCGACAGCCGCAGCCTGCGCAGGTACTCCGACGGCGTGCAGCCGGTGTACTGCCTGAACAGGCGGTAGGAATGCCAGGGCGAAAACATCGATGCTCCAGCGAGATCGGCCGGCGTGATCTCCTCCTCCAGATGCGCCTCGATGTAGTCCTGCATGCGCTGCACCGCCAGTATCTGCTCCTTCATATTCTCCCCTCCGAACCTGCTTGTCGACCCGGCCAGACCAGCGGCTTGCCGAACCGACATCCTTATTATACGGGAAGCGCCGCCCTTTTCGCTCGACCTTTTTTGCCATCTGTTTCCAGACGCGCAAAGGGCGGCGGAATCAAGCATCCGTCGCCCTTCAATATCACCGCATGGTGAAGCCGTCCTTTTCGCAGGCGCTCATCCAGCCCTTGAACTTCTGAAAGAATTCCCGGTTGGTGGCTGTCTTTTCCATCAGGGAGATCAGCTGCTCCGCAGCCTCCTGGGGACTGCCCTTGGACAGCATGCGGCGCACCTGATACACGCCGTCCAGCTCCTCCTTGTCCATCAGCAGCTCCTCGCGGCGGGTGCCGGATCGATAGAGGTCGATGGCAGGGAAGATGCGCCGGTCAGACAGGCTGCGGTCCAGATGTAGCTCCATGTTGCCGGTGCCCTTGAATTCCTCAAAGATGATGTCGTCCATGCGGCTACCAGTGTCCACCAGCGCCGTGGCGATGATGGTCAGGCTGCCGCCGTTTTCAATGTTGCGCGCCGCGCCGAAGAAGCGCTTCGGCTTGAACAGCGCCCCCGGATCCAGACCGCCGGAGAGCGAACGCCCCGTGGGCGGAATGACCAGGTTGTAGGCCCGGGCCAGGCGGGTGATGGAGTCCAGCAGCACCACCACGTCCTTCCCCAGCTCCACCAGACGCTGGGCGCGCTCCAGCACCATCTCGGAGACCCGGGTGTGGTTCTCCGGGGCCTCGTCGAAGGTGGAGTAGACCACCTCGCCCTGGATGGAGCGCTTCATGTCGGTCACTTCCTCCGGGCGCTCGTCGATCAGCAGCACGATCAGGTGCACGTCCGGGTTGTTGGCGGTGATGGCGTTGGCAATCTTCTTGAGCAGCGTGGTCTTGCCCGCCTTGGGCTGGGAGACGATCATGCCGCGCTGCCCCTTGCCGATGGGCGCGATCATGTCGATCAGCCTCAGCGAGATGTCCTTGCTCTCGGGGCGCTCCAGCCGCAGCCGCTCGTCGGGGTACACCGGAACCAGCGAATCAAAGGGCCTGCGATGCCGCGCCATGTCCGGCGTCTGACCGTTGACCTCGTTGATGTAGATCAGCCCCACCGATCGGTCGCCCATCTGCTGGGCGCGGGTCTTGCCCACCACGTAGTCGCCGGTGCGCAGGTTGAAGCGGCGAATCTGCGCCGCCGAGACGTAAACATCCTTGTTTCCGGGCAGATAGTTCTCCGCCCGCAGAAAACCATAGCCCTCGGAGTGAATCTCCAGAATGCCCGCGCCGTCGCCGCACTCGCCGCTGGAGAGCAGCTCCGGCACGGCGGGATTCAGCTCGCTCGCCGCTGTGGCCTGCACAGTCGCCGGGGTAGCGGGGCGCGCAGCCGCCTTGATCTCCTGAGATGCGTCCTCCGCACGAATGGGTGCCTGCGCTGGAACGATCTGCCCACTCTCCGCGCCCTGGGGATAGCGGCCAACGGGATTTCCCGCCTCCGCGCCCGGCACCGGCTTCCGGTAGCGCGGCTTGCTCTCCTCCGGTAAGCCGACAGGGCGACGATAGCCGGTCTGCGGCGCATCATAGCTGCGCTGCGGACGGGGATTTGCGCCCTCGTAGCGATTGCCCGGACGGTTCGCCGGGCCCATCGGGCGCTGGTTCGGGCGGTAATTGCCTGGCCCGGACTGCGCCCGCGCGCCCATGCGCTGCTGGGTGCTCATCGGGCGGGTGTAGCTCGCGCGTCCTTCCTGCGCAGGTACGGTCGTGCGGGATGCGGCTTCCCCGGCGGTGGGCTGCACCTCCGCAGGAATCGCTTCCGTGCGCTCCTGCTTCGGCTGGGATTCCGCAGCTTCTACCGCAGCGCTTGCAGGCGCACTCGCCGCCGGAGCCTCGGCGCGCTCCTTCTGCACCGTGCTTTCGGGCTTTTGCGCCTCCTTCTGCGCGGCTTCGTCGGGCTTCGGCGCATCCTCCTGCGCAGCAGCGCGCTTGCGTCCCCGCGCAGATTTTTCACGCTCCGCCGCCTCCGGGGACTCCTCTGCTGCGTTTGCAGACTTGCGTCCCCGCGCAGGCTTCTCGCTTCGGGCCTTTTCGCCCTGCGCCGCCCTAGGCCTGCCCCGCTTCGACTTGACCTCCGCCGGAGTCTCCTGCGCGGCTTCCTTTGCTGCTTCCGGCTGTGCAGGCGCAGCCTTTGCTTGCTCCGTCGCCCTCGCAGCCTGGCGCTCCAGAATCATCTCCACGAGCACGGCCTTGCTCGTCCTCGCCGGTATTTTCAACTCCATTTCCTTCGCGATCTGTCTGAGATCCGCAACCGTCTTCATATGAAGCGAACGATAATCCATGCGAAACCTCCCGTCTTACTTCACGCGGCGCGCCACCGCGATATCGCGAGTGACCGCCTGCTCGACCCAGTGACTGAAGCCCTCGTACGCGCCTCCGCGCTTCGGCTCCAGCCCCGCCTCCTCCATCAGCTTGAGCACCTTCTCCGTCTTGAGCGTCTGTGCGTTAAAGGAGACTGCCACCGTGCCGCCCTTTTTCAGCGCCGCACACCAGCCGGGCAGCGCCCGCGCGAGCAGCTTCTCCGGGCTGCCGCCCAGGGATGCATGCTGCACGCCGTAGGGCAGGTCGCACACGATCATGTGAAACTTCTCCCTGCCAAAGATCTCCCGCGTGCACGCGGCGTCGGCATTGGCCAGCCGCAGCGTGCAGTTATCGCCCGCCTTGAAACGCTCCGGCGTATCGGCAAAGTCAAAGCGGCTCACCGGCACGCCCTTTCCACCGGGAACCGTGCGCGCCTCGCGCTTGAAACCGTGCTTCATGCGGTGGTATTCAAAGTAGCGCTTCAGGAATTTTTCCGCCTCGGAGAGGTCGTTTTTGTCCAGATCGGTGCCGGTGGTGTTCCAGCCGCGGTTTGCGCCCACAAACAGCGTGGTGCCGCGCCCGCACATGGGATCCAGCAACTCCAGCCGCCCGTCGCCCTTGTGCGCGTAGCCGCCGGAATACAGCGCGGCATTGATGAGCAGCTGCAAAAAAAGCTCATTCGTCTTGCCCTTGTACTTCAGGATTCCCGGCAGGTCGCCGCCCACATAGGCCTCCTCGCGCCCGCAAATGGGCAGCAGCGCGCCGTCGTCGCGCACTTCCATCAACGCGTACAGCAGCGAATGCCCTCGGATGGCCCGCAGCAGCTGCGCGTCCATTTCGCATGGCAGATCAATCGCCAGTGCCGGAAGATTCAGCGCCGCATAGGGCGAAATCTGCGCATCCGGCGCAAACACGTCCAGCATCAGCCTCAGCTCGCTCTGGGCCAGCTTCAGCGTCTCATTTTGGTACCGCACATTTGCATGCGGCCACAAAAGCATGCAATATTTCATTATACACCCACAATATTCTATGTCACAGATTCAAAAACATGCGTGCAGACCTGCCGCACGGCAGAAATTCCCCGTGTTATTGCAGCAAGACCTGCGAAACCAGGCCAAAATAATCGGTCGATGGGAACAGAAACAGCTTCAAAAACCTATGTGATTGGCAGTTCGACGAATAACCTACCCCAGGAAAAACGCGACAATTCAAAAAACGGTTTTGAAAGATATGCGCTATGAAAGACAACGAATCAAGCCCCCTTTGGCTTCAAAGGGGGCTTCATTGGGATTAATATTTACGCTTGCGTGCGGCCTCAGCCTTCTTTTTACGCTTCACGCTGGGCTTCTCGTAATGCTCTCTCTTGCGTGCTTCCGCCAGGATGCCATCACGAGCGGTCTTGCGCTTGAAACGACGCAGTGCGCTTTCCAATGATTCATTTTCGCGAATCCGTACCTCGGACATGTGTTTTCCCTCCCCTCGCGTTTAGACTGGCATACGCCAATGTAGCATGGGGTGCGCCACAAAGAATATTATAGCGCATAATGTATGTACCGTCAAGCGATTCCGCCGTAAGTTTCAAGAATTTCACAATTCTTAAGACTTTGGAAACGCCTTTCCCCCATTAGCCCATTTTTTCCGAAAGCTGCGTGCCGCCCAGCAGGTGCACATGCAGGTGTTCCACCGACTGGCAGCCGTCCTTGCCGCAGTTGGACAGGATGCGGAAGCCGCTTCCGTCCACGCCCTCCTGACGGGCGATCTTGCCCACGGCCTCGGTCAGCGCCGCGGCGGTCTCCGCATCGCACTCCAGGATGTTCTTCATGTGCTTCTTCGGCACGATCAGCACATGCACCGGAGCCTGCGGATTGATGTCGCGGAAGGCAAACACCTTCTCGTCCTCATATACCTTTGTGCAGGGAATCTCCCCCGCGATGATTTTGCAAAACAGGCAGTCCATTGTCTCATTCACCTCCCGTTTGTTATTCCACAATCTCGCCGAACGCCAGCGCGCCCTCGGTGCGAACGATGCGCACATCGTGAATGCTGTTCGGCTGCGCCTGCGCGCGCACGCGCACATACTGGCCCGTGTAACCCTCGGCGAGGCCATCCCCCGCCGCCTGCTCAAAGAGCACGGACTGCACGCTGCCAATCAATGCTTTGACGAAATTTTCCTCCAATTTGTTGCCAAGTTCGATCAATTGATTTGTGCGAATGTGCTTTTTTCCCTCGTCCACCTGATCCGGCATGCGGTCGGCCAGGGTACCCGACCTGCGGGAGTAGGGAAAGGCGTGGATACGCGCGAAGCCCACCTTCTCCACGAAGGCCAGCGTGTCGGCAAATTCCGCCTCCGTCTCTCCGGGGAAGCCCGCGATCACGTCCGTGGTGATGGCGCAGTCCGGCATGAAGCGGCGCAGCGTCTCGCAGGCGGCGTAGTACTCCGCAGAAGTGTAGCGCCGGTGCATGCGCCTGAGCACCGTGTCGCTGCCCGACTGCATGGACAGGTGGAACTGGCGCATAAGTCCCGGCATCTCCGACAGGCTCCGGGCGAAGTCCTCCGTCACCACCTTGGGTTCCAGCGAGCCAAGCCGCACGCGCGCCACGCCGGGCACATCGTGCACCGCGCGGATGGCGTCAAGCAGCGTGTCCTGGGTGCCTCGGCCGTAGCTGGCCAGGTGGATGCCCGTGACCACGATCTCCCGATAGCCCGCGTCCGCAAGCCGCTGCGCCTCCGCGCGCACCTGATCCAGCGGCATGGAGCGCACAGGCCCCCGCACGCTGGGGATGATGCAGTAGGTGCAGTAGCGATCGCAGCCCTCCTGTATCTTCATCGTGGCGCGGGTCTTGCCCTCGTGCCGGGAGACGGACAGCTTTTCGAACTCCGCGCCCTTCAGCGGAAGCACGGCGTTGATGCGTCTGTCCTGAGAAACGGCCTGCTCCGTCAGCTCCACCACGCGGGCGCGCTGCTGCACGCCGATCACCACGCGCACGCCGTCCATCTGAAGCAGTTCCTCCGCGTTGCGCTGGGCCAGACAGCCCGCCACCACGATGGCGCTGCCCGGATGCAGCCGCGCGATGCGCCGGATCAGCTTCTCCGACTTCTGGTCGCCGGTTCCGGTGACGGTGCAGGTATTGACGAGGTACACGTCCGCCTCGTCCTTCATGGAGACGGCGGCATAGCCCGCGCTCTCGAAGGACTCCAGCATGGCCTCGGTATCGTATTGGTTGACCTTGCAGCCCAGCGTCTGCACAGCGATTGTTCTCATCCGATGTCCCCCCAAAGGAGCATGGCCATGGTCGCGGCGGCGATGGCGGCGGTCTCCGTTCGCAGGATGCGCGGTCCCAGCGTGATCTGCTTCGCGCCCAGCTCCTCCAGCGCGCGCACCTCATTTTCGCTCATGCCGCCCTCCGGGCCAATGACGATGCCGATGTCCTTCGCCTCCGGGAAGGCCTCACGGGCGGCCTTCAAGCCAAAGCCCTGCGCGTCCTCCCAGGGAACGAGAACCAGATCGTGCGCCGCCATCTGCTCGCGCAGCTGTTTCCAGCTCTGCGGCGCGGCAACCTCCAGACAGCCGCCGCGCTTGCACTGCTTGGACGCCTCCCGGGCGATCTTCTGCAAGCGCTCCTGCTTCTTCTGCGCATCCTTGTCGTTGAGCTTGACCACGCACCGCTCCATCTTCACCGGAACCAGCCTTGCCGCACCCAGCTCGGTCAGCTTCTGCACAACCAGCTCCAGCTTGTCTGCCTTGGGCAGTCCCTGATAGACGGTGACGCGCAGCTCGGCCTCGTTGTCGGAGAGCGCCTCCCGCAGCAGCGCGGTGCAACCCTCCTTCGAGACCTCGCGCAGCTCCGCAAGGAAGCGGCTTCCGCCCTCGTCGATGGCATAGAATTCCTCGTCGCGCTGCATGCGCAGCACCTGCGCAGCGTGCTTTGCGTCCTCCGGCTTCAGGCGAACCTCAAGGCCGACCCCGCCGCGGCCCTCAATGTAGAACGAATTCATTTGTCGCAGGCGATGGCGCACCAGCCGCCGCGCTCCAGAACATCCAGCACGGTGTAGCCCGCCGCGTTCAGCGCGTCCAGCACGTCCTGCTTTCTCTCGGAGGAGATGCCGGAGCAGATGAACCTGCCGCCGTCCACGATGTGCGCGCGCACGGGCTGCGCCATCATGATGATCACATCAGCGATGATGTTTGCGATGATCACGTCCGCCTGCTCCTCCACGTTCTCCAGCAGGTCGCCCGCCACGCAGCGGATTGTGCCCTCGAAGCCGTTGATGCGCACGTTATCGGCGGCGACGCGCACGGCCACGCGGTCGATATCGATGGCCAGCACGTCCTTCGCGCCCATGTGGGCCGCAGCGATGGCCAGGATGCCGGTGCCGGTACCCACGTCGATGGCGGTGCTTCCCGGCTGCACGTACTTCTCCACCAGCTCCACGCACATGCCGGTGGTCTCGTGGGTGCCGGTGCCGAAGGCCATGCCGGGATCG
>JAUNNK010000122.1 GCA_030537335.1 Clostridia bacterium
CGGTGGCCTCCTGGATGCAGTCGATCATCCACTTGAGGGTCTCCACTTCCTCCGCCTCAGGCACGGAGGCGCAGCAGTCGATGAAGCTTGCTCCGGCCTCGGCCTGCATGCGCGCGCGGTTCTTGATGAACTCGCTGTCGCGCTTGGCAATCGCGTCTGCAACTGCCGGAATGGAGCCGTTGATTTTTTCGCCGATAATAATCATTCTTTGTCCTCCAAATCAATCGAGATGGTAAATCTCCGCCATGTCCGACCAGAATTCACCCTCCGCGCGATCCTCCAGCGGCTGTATCAGCGGCTTGACAATGTCCCACCACTGCTGGGTGACGGGGTCGGCCGCCATCTTCGCCATGTCTGCCTCGTAATCCTCGCCCACATACTCGTAGTAGGTGAAGAGGTAGTCGCCGCGGCTGTAGATGGAGTAGTTCTGCAGATGGCATTCCTTGATCATCTCGTTCACGCCCGGCAGCGGATTGGCGTGGTGCTTCTTGTAGGCCTCCAAGCACTCCGGCTTGATCTTGATCATCTGTCCGAAACGCATCATACGCCCATCCCCCTTTAGTAGATCTTTCCGGCCTCGTCGAACAGGGCCTTGACATTCTCTGCGGGCACGTCCGCCTGCAGCGCCTCGTGGCTGGGAGAGACGATCAGGCCGGTGGGGAACACCGTACGCAGCTCACGCACCTTTGCGGCGACCTGCTCGGGTGTGCCGTAGGGCAGCAGATCCTGGGTGTCCACGCCGCCGCAGAAAGCGACCTTTCCTTCAAACTTCGACTTCAGGTTCTCCGGCTGCATGCCCGCCGCCATCGCCTGGATGGGATGGATCACGTCCACGCCCGCCTCGATCAGCTGGGGAATGGCCTCCACGATGGAGCCGCAGGAGTGGTACACGATCTTCACGCCGTAGCTGTGGGCGATCTCGATCAGGCGCTTTGCGCCGGGGATCACGAAGCGAGAAACCAGATCGGGGCTGATCATCAGTCCGCGCTGGGAACCGATGTCGTCGCCGATGAGCACGGCGTGCACCTTGCCCTTCGTGGCCTCGAGGAAAATGCGCAGCGCTTTCTCGTAGAACTCAATGATCTTTTCATCGACGTAGTGTACGATCTCCGGCTCGGCAACCATGTTCATCAGCGCCGTCTGCATGCCGAAGGCCGCGCAGGTGTCCTGGAAGTGGCAGGCCCAGAGCATGCCCATGACAGCCTTGCCCTCCGGGGCTTCGTCCACCAGCTTCCGGCAGAGCTCGGGATCGATGTACTTCTCGGGATCCGGCCAGGGGAAGTTCACCGCGAGGATGTCGTCCATGTCCTCGCACTCCGCGAAACAGCCGTCCGCCGTGAGCGTGCGGTGCTCGGTATCGACGTTGGAGCCGTTCATGTACCAGTCGAAGGCGGCAAAGATGGCGTTGCAGGTGGGAGAGTGATAGGGAATCTCCACGGCGTAGAAGTCGTCGCCGCAGACGCGCTTCAGGCCCTTCGTGTCCTCCACTCCATAGAACGCGCACAGCTTCTTTGCCTCCTCCGGGGTGGGGTCGCCCAGCCAGCAGGCGGGACGGTCGACCGGTTTATAGGCAATCGTGGCATAGAATCTCTCAATACTGTTCATTCATCCGGCTCCCTTCGTTGTGTTCTACTGATATAAAAACTATTTTAAACTGCTTGTGCAAGGTAATTTCAGAATTCAATTTGCTGCGCCCGGGGCGCGGGATCGCTGAATAATTTTTGGGGGAAGGGGCGGACGATTGTCCGCCCCCGAATCAGATTACCACTGGCAGGGCAGGAAGGATTCCACGTTCTCAGCGTTGATGATGTCGGTGCCGATGAAGGAAACGCGGGCGATGTCCTCGCCGTTGAAGAACTCGGCAACGGTGCGGACCGCGAGGCCGGCGTCGCCCTGGCAGGACTGATAGCTGCACGCGCTCAGGTCGCCGCTCTGAATCAGCTCAGCGCCCTGCTTGGAGATGCCTGCTGCAACGATGATGATGTCATCGCGGCCAGCGGCCTTGCAAGCCTCGGCAGCGCCGATGGCCTGGTCAGAGTCGTCGGCCAGAACGATGGCGTTCAGCTTGTCGCCGTACTTGGTGATCCAGTCAGACACGACCTGCTTGACAGCGGAGGCCTCGAAGCCGGGGCTCTGGATGTCGAGGTGCTCGATTTCCGGATACTTGGAACCCAGCTCGGACATGGGGCCGAAGCAGCGGGCATAGTAGGGAGAGCCGCCGACGTTGTGGGTGATGTAGGCCACTCCGCCCTTGCCGCCGAGGTCCTCGCCCAGCTGGTTGGCCAGAACGCGCATCTGATACCAGTCGTTGGGGCCGGTGTAGGCGCGGATGAAGTTCATCGCGGAAGCCTCAGGCAGGGTGTTGCTGCAGAAGGCGGGGATGCCGGCGTCGGTGATCTTCTTGAACTGCTGGGCAGCATGATCGGCGCTCAGGGGGATCAGCACGATGGCGTCGGGCTGCTCGTTGATGGCCTGATCGATGTAGCCGTCCTGCGTGGACTGATCCCAGTTGGGGTCATAGATGTCGCAGGTCATGCCGACCGCCTCGCAGGCAGCCTGGAAGGCCTCGGAGTAGCAGGTGGTCCATGCATGCGCGCCGTGCACAATGCAGATCACATGCTTGCCCTTCGCGCCGTCTGCAGGAGACTCCGGGAAGGTCGCGTCAGCGGAGGTATCCCAGTCGAGATACTCATAGTAGTGCCACTTGTCGGGGTTGGTGTCTTCCAGCTTCTCCAGTTCCTCATAAGTGCCGACGGCTTCCGGTACGTCGAAGGTGACGCCGGGGGCCAGCATGGGATGATTGTCGGTGGTCATCAGGGTGGCGACTGCTTCGTCGAACATCGCCTTGGAGTCATCGAGGTTGGATGCCAGCGCCACATTGCACAGCAGCACTGCCATGACCAGCAGGATACCCAGGATCTTCTTCATGGTTTTTCCTCCTTAAATTAAAGCGCGAACGCTTTTTTAACGTAGGTATTGGCCTCAGGCCTTGCCGATTTCCCGCATGTGTTCGTTGTGCAGGTTGGGACGGGTGCCCACAACCTTGCTGCGCCTGTACTGCGCGAGGGTCTCGTACACGATGCACACGATCAGGATCGCCGCGATCACCAGCACCTGCTGCTCGGTCTTCTTGAACAGGGACTTCAGGAAGCCGATGGCGATCAGGGAGACCCATGTCCAGATGACGCTGCCCTTGCCGCCGGAGAGGGAGGTGCCGCCGATGATGGTTGCAGTGAGGGCGATCATCAGGGGGCTGATGCCCTTCTCACCCATGGTGATGGACGCCGCGCCGGAGTAGATGCCGTTCAGGGCGCCGCCCAGCGCGCAGCCGGTGGAGGAGATCACGAACGCCAACGTGGTGACGCTGCGGCTCTTGATGCCGGCCAGCCATGCGGTTTCCACGTTGCCGCCCACCATATAGATGTTCCTGCCCGTGCGGGTGAAGCGCAGGAAGATCCACACGAGGAAGATTGCGACCGTGGTGATGATAAAGTAGAGCGAGAACGGCAGGGGGCCGACCGCGCTGTTGAGCAGCTCATTGAAGGCATAGTCGCGTCCGATGGAGAGCTCCGCGCCGCCGGTGTAGATGTACATCAGGCCCTTCAGAACGAACTGCATGCCCAGGGTGACGATGAACGAGGGGATCTCGAACTTCGTTGCAAGCGTGCCGTTGATGAGGCCGATGGCCACGCCGGAGAGGGTCGCGACCAGGATGGCCAGCGCCCAGGGCAGGCCGCTCTGGGAGTGCAGGCCCAGGCACAGCAGCGCTCCCATGGTGGACATGTGCATCGCCGTCAGATCCATGTGGCCGGCAATCATGCAGGTGGTAAAGCCCATGCCCAGCCACATCACCAGGCTGGTGTTGCCCGTAACCGCCCGGATGTTGAAGGCCGTAAAGAACTTCTTCGTAAATAGGCCGCAAAAGAGTATGATGGCAAGGAAGAAGAAACAGCGATACGTATTGATGAAATTCAGGTTGAATCGAATCTTTCTCTTCATCATGCTTTCCCCAGCTTCCTGTTAGAATAAGTGTTGAGCCATACGATGAACAGGAAAACGATACCCTGCACAAGGTACTTGGAGTAGGTGTCCAGGCCGATCCACGAGAGGATGTTGTTCAGGATGCTGTAGGCCAGCACGCCGCCGAAGGCGCCGATGACGCTGCCCTTGCCGCCGCACAGCTGCACGCCGCCCAGCAGAACCGTGGTCAGGCAGGAGAAGTCGTAGCCCATGCCGTTTTCATAGGACGAGGTCTTGCGCAGCGCGGAGAAGAAGATGCCGCCGGTGGCCGCGCACACGCCGCAGATCATGTAGGCGGTGATGAGCACCTTCGTGCAGTTGATGCCCGAGAACTTTGCCACGTCGTAGTTCGTGCCGATGATCTTCAGCTTCTGGCCGAAGCTGGTCTTGGAGTGGATGAACCATGCGATGACGAACATCACGATCATCACCACGGCCATCAGCGAGATGAAGCTGGTCAGGTAGGTGCGGGAGATGGCGTAGAAGGTGTTTGCCGCCCGCTGCGCAAACTCCGTGGGCTTTGCCACCGTGTCTGCGTAGAGCTGCTTGCCCTGCCACACCACGCGCACGATGCCGGAGAGCAGCAGGTTGAAGCCCCAGGACCAGATGATGGGGTGGGCGCGGAACTTGCCGATCATCAGGCCGTTGATGAAGCCGATCAGCGCGCCGGAGGCGATGCCGATCAACAGCGCCGGAATGAAGCCCAGGTTGATGAACTGCACGGTGAGCATGCCCGCCATGGCCATGGTCATGGGGATGGACATGTCGTTCATGTTGCCGGAGTAGACCACGAACATCAGGCCCGCGCTGACCATGCCGATCAGGGCGCTGGCCTCCAGGATGGACTGGATGTTGCTGGCCGAGAAGAACTGGCCGCCGGACAGGATGACGCCCGCCACGATCAGCAGCAGCACGACTACGTAAATGCCCAGCTTGTTGAAAATCAGGCTGAATTTGTTGATTTCAACCTTTCTCTTGTCGACCTTCTGTGCGCCGTTCATTTCACGTATTCCCCCTCTCCGTTGGCCGCGATCAGCAGCGAATTTTCGGTGATGCCCTCCTTGAGAATCTCACCGATGATGTGGCCCTCCCGGAGGATCACGGCCCGGTCGCACAGGCCGACGACCTCTGGCAGGTCGCTGGAGAGCAGGATCACGGACTTGCCCTGCTTCACGAAGCGGCGGATCGCCTCGTGGATGGTCTGCTTCGCGCCGACGTCGACGCCGCGGGTGGGTTCGTCCAGAATCAGGATGTCCACGTCCGCCGCCAGCCACTTCGCCATCAGCACCTTCTGCTGGTTGCCGCCGGAGAAGCTATTCACCTGGCGCTGGGGATCCGCCGGATACACCTGCATCTCGTCGATCTTCTCCTGCACCAGCGCGGTGTGCTTGGCGGGATTGTAGAGGATGCCCTTGGAATACTTGTCGATCACGCAGGAGAGCACGTTGTCCTGCACCGTCTGCGGCAGGGCCAGACCGTAGAGCTTGCGGTTCTCGCTCAGGTAGCCGATGCCACCCTTGATCGCCTCGCCGAAGTTCCTGAAGTGGGTCTCCTTGCCGTGGATGAAGAGCTTGCCCTGGTTGATCTGGTCGATGCTGACCAGGGAGCGGGCGATCTCCGTGCGTCCGGAGCCCGCAAGGCCGCAGATGACCAGCACCTCGCCCTTGTGCAGGCTGAAGTTCACGTGGTGGAAGAAGCCCCAGCGGGTGTAATCCTCCACGCGGAGCACCTCTTCGCTGGAAATCTCGTGGGCTTCCCTGGTGTAGAAGTTGTTCACTGGCTTGCCCACCATCTTCTCCACCAGAGACTCGGTGTTGACCTCACTGATGGGCAGGGTATCCACGCGCTCGCCGTCGCGCATGATGGTCACGGTGTCGGCGATCTCGAAGATCTCCGCCAGGTGGTGCGAGATGTAGATGATGGCCAGGCCCTGCGCCTTCAGATTGCGGATGATGCCGAACAGGCGCTGAACCTCCTCGCTGGAGAGCGCGGAGGTGGGCTCGTCCATGACGATGATCTTCGGCTTGGAACCCAGCACCTTTGCGATCTCCACCAGCTGCGCGTCGCACTGGCTGATTTCGGAGACGTCCATGGTGGGATCCAGATGCTCCAGACCCACCTGCCTGAGCAGCTCCTTCGCCTCGGCGACGGCCTTTTTCTTGTCGATGAACAGGGCGTTTTTCTTGGGAAGGCGGCCGACCAGCAGGTTTTCATAGATGGAGATGCGCTGCGCGAGGCTCAGCTCCTGATACACCATGCCGATGCCGTACTCCTTGGCCATGTTCGGCGAATGCAGCAGGCGCTTTTCGCCGTCGATATAGATGTCTCCGGTGTAATCGCTGTACAGGCCGGAAAGAACCTTCATCAGCGTGGATTTTCCTGCGCCGTTTTCACCCAGCAGGGCGTGGACCTCGCCCTTCTTTACACAGAAATCTACCTTGTTGACAGCAAGCGTTCCCGGGAAACGCTTGGACACGCTCCGCATCTCAAGTGCATAGCGCTCCTCGCTGCGGGGCATTGCTTCCGCCATATACCTATCCCCCTTCTTGATCGATGGGAACAGCTCCCGCCACAGCTGCGGCCGGAGCCGGTTCCCCGAAAATTCTTACATGAAATCCTTGCGTGCGTCGTAGAGCGCGAGGATGTTCTCGATCGGCACGTCGCCCTCGAAGTCCTGGCTGGGCGCGAGGATGTAGCCGCCGTTCTTGTGCAGGGCCTTGATCACGCGAACGGTCTCCGCACGCACCTCCTCGGGCGTGCCGTGGGGCAGCACAGTCTGGGTGCAGACGCCGCCCTGGAAGCAGATCTTGTCGCCGAAGTCGCGCTTCAGGCCGTCCACCTCCATGCCGACAACCTTCTGGATGGGCTCGACGATGTCCACGCCGCACTCAATCAGGTTCGGGATGATGTTGCGGATCGCGCCGCAGGAGTGCTGCAGGTAGAAGGCGTTGTGCTTGTGCGCCAGATCCACAAACCGCTTGGTGTTCTCGGCGAAGAACTCGTCGAACATCTTGGGGCTGAACAGGCAGCCGCGCTGGGTGCCGTAGTCATCGCACACGCGCAGGATGTCGATGCGGTCGCCGGAGGCCTGGAACATGCGCTCGTAGATCTCGAGAGAGATGTCGCAGTACTTGTTGAGCATGGCCTTGATCAGCTCCGGCTCCTCCATCATGTTCTCGTAGAACTTCTCCGCGGGATACATCATGGTGAACACCTGGTAGGGGCCCGGCCAGCCGACGCGGATCGCGCGGCCCTCGTGCTTGTCGCAGAAGTCCTTCACGGCGCTGTAATCGAACCAGTCCGGGTTCGTCCACTTGTCGAAGGCCTCGAACTGCTCCCAGGTCTCGATCTCCTCATAGGGGAAATAGACCATGTGCCAATTGTATTCCACGCCGTTCCACTTGTTGATGTAGCGGTAGCCCAGCGGATGGGTGTACTCCATTTCGCCGTCCGCATTGATGAAGGGCGGATTTTCCGGGCCGATGTAGGGCGGCAGGTCCATGATGCGGGTATCGATGTCCAGGATGTCCTGCACCTCATCGGCGGTCTTGACGCCGAAATACTTGATGAGCTTCTCCCAAGCGGTGTCCACGCACTGCATGGTGGAGGGCACGCGGTCAGGCGTCTGATGCATAATGGCAGCGCGAATGCGCTCTTTGGAAGTCATGTCATTATCCCCCTTGTGAACAATTATGTTAAATAACTAATAGAATGATAACAAACACCCGTTGCAAATACTATTTATGTTTCTAAGGTAATGCTGTATATTTTTAAGATATAGGAATGTACCAAACCTTTTTTGTATTGAATCCATACAAGTATTATTTAATTGTACATCATGCATCTTCACCGAAAATGGCGTTTATTTGATCTACAAATAAATTCAGAATCCAAAATTTTCAATAACAATTCGTTAGGTGTATTCGCTAAAATGTAAGTGACGCAAAAGGGCGCGAAAAAGTTAGCAGGCT
>JAUNNK010000123.1 GCA_030537335.1 Clostridia bacterium
GAGCCGGTGAACTTTGATTCCATCTGTCCTCCGGTGACGACATTGACGGCCTCGGAATCAATGCGCACCTCATTGTTGGTGTTCTGGTTGTCGCCGACATGCAGGCCGTCCTCCGCAATGCGCACAATCCGCAGCATCGTCTGCTGGGTTTCATCCGCCGTCGTTGCGGCCTCGTAGGCCAGCTGCGAGATCGCCATGAGCGTACCGTTCTGAATCATGTAGATCGGATGCTCGGGATACAGGTAGATCTGATAGCTGGATACCATGAGCCCGAGGGAGATATAGGCGACCCCGGATGTCGCTGCGGTACAGGTCAGATAGTCGGATGCCAGCGGTGTAAAGCTGGTGCCCGAGAGCGTTCCCGCAAGGTAACAGGTCTCGCCCCTGGTCTTTGCCCAGCTGGAATCCCCGAGAGTCGTGCGCAGATTGACATTCGGGTAGGACAGGTAGTTGTTCGTGCCGCTGGCCGACGCAGCAAGTGACGAGCCGCAGTACAGGATGGGCTTGTTCACATCGAAGGTCGTGGATGCGCCCAGATGGAAGAAGCCCGCCGAATCGCCTACGATGAGATGCCCGGCAGTAATGGCGGACTTGGCCACAATCGAGCTGTTGAGCACGATCCGGTCATAGGTGTTGCTGTTGTAATTCGCGTCCGCCCACCAGCCGGTGTAGCTTGTGCCGTTGACGTTTGCATTGACGCGATAGGTCAGATGAATGGCGTTTCCTGCGGCATAGTGGGTGGTGATGCGGGATGCGCCGCTGTAATAGCAGGGCTTCGCACCGGTGGTCGAGCCGTTCGAGAGGGTGAGGTTCAGGCTTGCGTTGCCGCTGCCCGCATAGGGGAGCCAATAGACGATCTGCTGTCCATCCTGCAGGGAGGAAAAGCTGGCAACGCCCGTCCACGCTCCGGTGGCGGCGGTCTGGGTGCCCACAATGATCTCCGTGTTGGAGAGCGCCTGCTGCGCCGTGGCCTGCGCTGCGACCGCGCGGTTGTAGGCTTCCTTCGCCGCCTCATAGGAAGAAGAAAGGGACACGGCGCTGTAGGCCCATGTCCCATCCGAGAATACAGTCAGATCCACGAAGTACAGGCTGTTCGTCGATCCTGCGGTGTACGACGGCTCCGCATCCGTCCAGCTTCCGCCCGGCGGCTTTGCGGTGGGCTTGGCCGGTTTGGCCAGCGTCGAGCTCTGGAGCAGGTAGTAGCGAAAGCAGGCAGAGACATCGACGACGGCTGTGAGCGTGATGAAGTTCGACGCCTTGACTGCCATGGCTCATGCCTCCAGCTGCGCGATGTAGGTCGCACGGTTCGTGACGTCCCCGGCGGAGATGTTCAGCGTGGGGCCGGTCGTGCTCAGCGCCGTCGTGCTTCCATCCTTGTACCACTTGATCGTGCCCAGCGCCGTGAGCGCAGAGCCGCTCACCTCAACGCCCGCCTTGTAGACGTGGGCGGTCAGCGTCGTTTCAATGGAGCTGTTCTTGAAGATCGTGCCATTGGACGAGGTGATCGCAATGGAGATCGCATCCGCGCCCGCAGCGCCCGTTGCGCCGGTCGCGCCCGTAAGGGACTTTGCCCAGGACAGCTTCTTGACGAAGGTCTGGCCGTTGCAGCTGAAGGAGAGCGTGATCTCGCCGTTGAGCGTGGCCGCCGCGCCCAGCGTGCCGTTTGCCGCAACCGTGATGACGAAGGAGCCGTCCGCAGAGGTGGTCGCCGCCGTGTTGCTCTTCTTCGTCATGCCGGAGGGCAGCGTGGGATCGGTCAGAGTGCAGGCCCTGCGGCTGGTTCCCTGATAGCCAGCGAAGGGAACGGTGATCTCCATTGCGGATTTCACCAGGCCATCCTTCGTGCAGGGAATCGTGACGGATTCATTGCCGATGATGACGTTGTTTGCGCCCGCGCCCGTGCTTCCGGTTGCGCCGGTGATCGACTTGGACAGCGTGAACATCTTCGTGAACGTGATGCCGTTGCAGGAGAAGCTCAGCGTGATGGACACGTTGTCGTAGGAGACAGCGGTGCCGCCGAAGTCCGCGCCGGAGGCAATCGCCAGCACCAGGGAGCCGTCTGCGGAGGTAGTCGCCGCCGTATTCGTGGAGCTGGTCACGCCGGAGGGCAGCGTGCCGACCGTACAGGAGCAGGCCTTCCGGGTCGTGCCCTGGTAGCCCGCGAAGGGAATCGTAATGGTGCTCGCCGCCGTTGCCGCCCTGTCCTTCGTGCAGGCGACCGTCGCGGAGTCCATGCCGAGAATGACATTGGTGGCCGCAGCGCCGGTGCCGCCGGTCGCGCCGGTCAGCGCAATGCCGACGGAAAACTGCTTGGTGATCGTGATCTCGCCATCCACCGTCACGGGGATGGTCACAAGACCTGCCGAGGTGAACGACGTGCTCGCCGTGATGGTGAGCGTCGGCGCAGTGGTATCGGTGTTCTTGGTCACCGTGATGCCGGTCGGGGCGGTAATCGCGGAGAGATCGACACTTGCGCTGACCTGCTCGGAGCCGCACATGGCGATGACCTGCGTCGTACAGCTGCCCGCCTTTGCGGCAGTGGTCGTGCCGGGGAAGGTGTATCCGTCTGAGGTCAGGATGACCGAATAGCC
Organism: Clostridia bacterium; assembly: GCA_030537335.1. Classification (GTDB taxonomy): domain Bacteria; phylum Bacillota; class Clostridia; order Christensenellales; family Aristaeellaceae; genus SFTH01. The sequence goes on from JAUNNK010000123.1 coordinate 2,592, forward strand.
ATCTGTGAGGTCGACGATGGAGATCTGGTCTGCGGATTTGATTGCCATGAGAAATACCTCCTAGTTTGTGATGAGTTCGCACATAAATGTGACCTTTGTATCGACGTCGTCCGCGGAAAGCACGAACGAAAAGCCGTCGTTGATCAGGCGGGAATCCGAAGCGGAGATCACGCCGAAGCGCTCCTCGTCAATGCGCTGCCAGCTCCACTGGAGGTAAGCGCCGGAACCGAAGGTGCTGCGCAGCGTGTTCATGTCGGTAATTCGCACGCCACCGCGATAGATGACGGCGGAGAGCACCGTGGAGACGGCGTTGTTCTTGAAGACCGTGCCACGGCTGGAATCGATGCGCAGGGTGGTCGCGGGTTCGCCATCCGCCCCCGAAAGGCAGGTCGGCATGGAGCTCTCCGTCGCGCCATTGTTGAAGGTGGTGACCGTCTTTTGCCAGATGTACTGCCCCTCCTGATGCGCGGGAGCAACGGTGCTCCAACCCGCAGCCGGAGCCACGGCGCTGGACGGCCCGGAGGCGTAGAGCACCTGAACCTGCGCCACGGCGGCGTCCGCTGCGTCTTTCGCCGCCTGAATGGCATTGTTCTGGCTGCCGATGATGAATTCCAGACTCTGCCCACCGTAAATCTGGCTGGTATAGAGCGCATCGATAAGCGCCTGTCTCGCCATGAGCGTACCCACGTCGATACGGGCAGCGTCGATTTTATTGACCAGTGCATAGGTTGCCATGAGGTTTCCGGTGTTCAGGCTGGCGGCGGTGATATCCGTTTCCAGAATGACAGCGCCGCTTTCCGTCTGACCGGATGCGATTTCGTCCTGCGTGACGGTCGTTTTGCTTGCGGTTACTTTGCCGTCGGCATCCACGTCGATGGTGTAGTAAAAACCGTCCGAAGCCTTGATGCAGAGATTGCCGATAGCGGCAGAAACGACCTGCGCATAGGCGACTTTCAGATTATTGATGAACACATCATCTCCGACGCCAAATTCCAGATTGAGCGCCTCAGCCACCAGATGCTGCACCGTCGCCGCGTCAAAGGTAGCGGTTCCCGCCGTGATCACGGTAAATGAAGCCAGCGCGGCGGCGAGCGTATCCGTCTGAATATCGGAAGCTTCCAGATGCTGTATCTTTGCCGTCATCGCTTCCAGAGAGCCGGAAGTCAGCGCTTCCACACACGCCTGCGCGATGTGCGCGTAGGTGATTGCGGCCTCCGCAATATGCGCCTGTTCAATGGCGGCGTGCTGGATGTGGGTGTTTCCGATGGCGGCGTCCTGAATCTGCAAACTGCCGACGGAGCCGTCCTGCAGCTGCCCGATGCCTACGGAATTGATGGCGATCTTGCTGCCGGTAATACTGCCCGCCGGAATCTGACGGGGAGAGATGGTGTTTGCTTCCAGCCCGTCCGCAACGGTGCCCAGCGTCATCTTCGTGTACTTTCGCGTCAGGCAGTCGAAGCTGTACTCCGTCATGCGGAGCGTGACCGCGATGCCCAGGCGCTTTGTGATGACGCGCACACCGTCACCCAGATAGATATTCTGAAGATGACCGTACTGCCGGTATTCCTCGGTCTCCGCGCAGTTGATGAAATCCACCGTCAGCGTGACCTTGGGCAGATCACAGCCGTTGTCAAATTCCTTCTGTGCGGCATTCCGCATCTGGGTGTAACACTGCTCCCTCGTTTTCTTCGGATTGTCCTTCGTCTTTTTGGGATTCTCCTTGCAGTCCTCCACTGCAAGATGCGACCATCGGGCATTCGGGTATTCATCCACATGCGGGCTGTCCACATAGATCTCCGGCAGATACAGCAGTTCGCCATCCTTGTCTTCGCCGGTGGGCATAATTCGCGTAATCACGTCCGTATCATCGACATCATAGTTGATGCCGAGCAGATTCTTTCCCTCACGGATCTGTACGCCGCTGTCCAGACCGACACGCTTGATGAGATACACGTCAAACCAGTCGCGGGCGAGTTCGCCGCCGTAGAAATGAACAACCCCGCTGTCGCCGATGAGGGCGTCAACAGGGTTGATGTTCACGAAATCGCCGGTGTTCGTATCGTCGTCCAGCGCCTCTTCATCCGCAGCACTGTCAAGGTCGGAATAGAAGGTGAAGTCATGCTCGGACAGACAGCTGTCGGAGATTCCCTGAACGACCACGGAACCGATGCGGGCTTTGTTGGGTTTATAGGACTTGATCATGTTGTCCAGCAGGTCATAAAAAATGTGACGCGCGTAAACTGTGAGCTTGTCCAGTTCCGGTACAACGCGATAAATACGAAACGGCTGGTCTCTCTGCTGGGATGGTTCCACGACTTCGCCGGTCGCCTCCGCGAGGGAGTAATCCGTCCGAACGTAAGTCAGATGGCTTTTCTGCATATAGCCCTGTTTGCCGTCCGGGCCGACGACCAGATACCATGTGGAAGAGGTCTTTTCGATCAGCGCGACATGCTTGTTCTTTTTGTACTTCGCCAGCACCTTTCCCTTCGTGGAGGTGGAGCTGCGGATCGGACGGCTGCTGCCGTTTGTTTTGTAGATTTCCGTTGCGGTCTGCGTGATGAGATGGACGTGCGGCGTCATCGCGGACGGCACAGGTACGCGCAGAATCCGTCCGGATTCGATGCGCTGCCATTTGCCGAGCGCGTCCAGCGGATGCACCATCGTCAGCTCATATTCGCCATTGAGGGTTTCAGATACCTCGCAGGACGAGGGGCACAGCGGCCCGATGCCATTTCCGCTGAAGTCCGTGGCGAACTTATCGAAGATGCAAATCACGATCTCTCACCTCCAGTCCACATGTTTTGTATCCTTACAGCGTTCTCCAATTCGGCGAGACGACTACTCTCGTTACATCCCCATCCCAGCTGATTGCATTCACACCGGGTTGGAGCACAGGAAAATCGCCCTCCATTTTCTCATTGCAGGCACCATCGTCATTATAGACTTCCTGCAAAACAGAGTCGATTATGATTTTGCCATCCACATTCGTGAGCTCGATCATCTGCATTCCGACCATGAGCGTGATGTCGCCGTTGCCAGTAAGCGTAATGATCGGCTCAGAAGCAACACATCCGGGATTGGTGATGAAATCTCCGGAATGTGCGATGACCGTCTCGGAGCTGTCGTCCAGATGGAAGAATGGTTTGCAGCGGAAGTTCACGGAGAAGCTGCGGTGGGGATTCCCACGCAGCACCTTCTCAAAGGGAATCTGGTTGACCACACGGGCATAGTAAAAGCCACCCTCGCGGTTTGCAAAGCTGACTGTGCCGTTGCCCCTGAGCCACGCGGCGATTTCCGGGATTCGGGAAGGATTGGCAATGAGACAGGTCGCTGTAAGCACCATATCGTCGTAGACATCGTCTCCTTCGAGTGTGGTCAGGCTGCCGGATCTTCCAGGCACATCCGTGAAGGTCGCGCGCTCGGACGGCACCGTCAGCGGCGGCTGCTCCAGAACGTGAATGCCATACTCCGTGCAGCGCACGCCGTTCCATTCAAACCAGTCGTTCATTTTCAACCTCCCATTGCATTGAAAAAGCGCCGCTCTGATAAGCAGCGCTTTACAGGACGCATTATGATTTGGGTTTATTTTCTTCCCCCCAGACACAAAGCTGATCCAGAACCTTCATGAGCGATTGTCCACGTTCAGTCAGGCGATATTCAACTTTAGGCGGAATCTGGGGATAGACTTCCCGATGTATCAATCTGTCAGCTTCAAGCTCCTTCAGATGTGCGCTGAGCGTCTTATCCGATACATTCCCCAAATAACGGCGCATTTCATTGAAGCGCACAGGTTCATACTCCATCAGGCAATACAGAATGACCATCTTATACTTGCCGCTGATCAGTGAGAGCGTATAACTGAATCCGGTATCCTCAAAATTCGCATTCTCAATGTAGTTTCCGATCATACGCTTTCCTCCAGGTAAGTACCTAACATCAATGTGGGTACTTGTGCATTTTCCGATTTCTGATATAATCATACCCACAGATGAGGTGTCTGTCAATCGGAAATCCAAGGAGTGAGTATAATGGGCAAGAAAATCATGATTCTGAACGGCAGTCCCCGAGCCAACGGCAATACTGCCGCCCTGATCGAAGCCTTTACAAAGGGCGCACGGGAGGCAGGAAATGAAGTAAGCTGCTTTGACCTGCAGCGGATGAACATCTACCCATGCCTCGGGTGCTGCAAGGGCGGCAGGAATCCCGAAAGTCCCTGCGTCCAGAAGGATGACATGGACAGGATTTATCCGGCATACAGGGAAGCAGACGTGGTTGTTCTCGCTTCGCCATTGTATTACTGGACAATCAGCGGACAGCTCAAGTGCGCCTTCGACCGGCTGTTTGCCGTCGCAGAATGCGATGCAAACTACGCAAATCCCACCAAAGAGAGCGTCTTGCTGATGGCAGCAGAGGGATACGGTTTCGAAGAGACGCTGTACTGGTATGACCGCATCATGAACCATATCCATTGGACGGATAAGGGCAAGGTGCTGTGCGGCGGCGTGATGAATGCTGGAGACATCGCGGGAAACCCGAAGCTGGACGAAGCATACCAGCTGGGCAAGAATATCTGAGATAAAACGGCTCTGTGACGTATACAGCAGAGCCGTTTTTCATGCCATGCGCATTCCTTTCCCGCGCTGCTGGCGGCGCGTAAGTGTTGCAATCTCCACTGCCAGAGAGCGGATGTCCTGCTCGTCCCGCACGACCATCTGCTGCACCTGAATGGTGGAGGTCACGCTGTTGTCGTAGGAGCGTCGGTTGTCGTTGCTGGTTGTGACGATGCTGCCCTCTCTGGCCTCGCCGGTCAGGTAGCGTGCGGCATTACGGATGATTCTTGCCTGTTCCTTGCTCTCCTTCAGCACACCTTTTCCAAGACCGCGCATGGTCATTACGCCGACCTCGTTTTCAAACACGCGGGAGGGCGAATGGATCTGAAGCTCTGCCTTGGCAGCGTTCACGGCAGCGCGTGCGGCGGAGCGCATCGCGGAGATCACCCCGGAGCGCCCGGCGAGGATGCCGTTTTTCAGACCCTGCATGGCGCTCACGCCCACCGGGCGCAGCGTCGAACTGTTCAGTGCGGCGGATAGTGCGGACACTGCGTTTCCCGCGACCGCACCGGCGGCAGTCGCAAAGCTGAATGTTTGCATGCCTTCTCCCACACCGGCGGCGACAAATTCGCCGGTCGGCACCATGCGCCTTGCCGGGGAGTTGATCCCGAAGGCGGCATTGGCAGCGCTTTCGGTGTTCGCGGCCATCGCCTCCGCAGGGGCGCTCATGTCGGCGCTGCCCATGCCCTGTCCAATACCAGATGCAACCTGCGCACCGGATGCGGAGAAATCCACGCCCTGCACCGCACCGTCCAATGTGGATTGCAGATCGGAGGCAAGGG